>NZ_JBIARA010000007.1:0-325576 GCF_042889525.1 Micromonospora sp. NPDC002575
GTCAGGGTGGACCCGTCGACGGTCAGCTTGCGCGCGCCGGTCAGCGCGGCCACACCGAGGCGCTCGGCGATCATGTGCGGCATGACCTGGACCCGACCGTCGGTCGACTCGGCGCCGCAGATCACCAGGTCGGCGTTGAGTTGACCGAGGGCGGCGGCGAGCACCTTCGAGGTCGCCACGGCGCAGGACCCGTGCAGGGCGTCGTCCACGACGTGCACCGCCGCGTCCGGCCCCATCGACAGCGCCTTGCGGATCGACTCGGCCGCCCGGTCCGGACCCATGGTCAGGACCGTCACCTCGCCGCCGTGCGCCTCCTTGATCTTCAACGCCTCCTCGATGGCGTACTCGTCCATCTCGTTGATGACGTTGTTCGCCGAACCGCGGTCGACGGTGTTGTCGTCAGGACGCAGGTTGCGGTCCGCGCCCGAATCGGGCACCTGCTTGACGAGTACGACGATGTTCATCGCGCTTCGACGACCCCTCCTGTTGGTGTGGCGATCGCTCGCCAGGTCACGGGCGCAGCCTCCCGCGAAACTTAACGATCGGTCAACCACGGGCTGCTGTGCACTTGCCCACGCGCCAATGTTACCCACAAGTAGCATCGGCTTCCGGGGGCCTCAGGGTGACACAGCTCACGGCGCGCCCGGCCTCCGGGGCGCGCCGCGCAGGCTCAGGCCGGCTCGGCCAGCGCGCCCCGGATCCGGTCGATCACCTCGGCCTCGGCCGGCGTCACCCCCCGGTGCGCCCGCGCCACCCGGTCGGCGGCGGCCAGCACCAGCGACCGGTACGCCGCCACGTCCCCCGGCGACTTCGCGCGCAGGATCTCCACCGCCCGGCCCAGCGCCGGCAGCACCACCGCCTCGACCTCCAGGGCCGAGTCCCGGGGCAGCCTCGGCAGCGGGCCGGTCGTCAGCGCCTCCTTCACCGGGCCGCTCGCCCCGGCCATCGCCCCGGACGCGGCGAAGCTCTCCCGCAGCATCGCGAACATGCCCGGGTCGGCGTTCGACACCAGGAAGACCGCGCCGAACGCGCCCGTCTTCAGGGTGAGTCGTTCCTCGTCCGTCAGCGGCTGCCCCATGGTCACGGAGTGTAGATGTAGGGCGTGGTGGTGGTGACCGGGACGAGGCCCAGCCGCTGGAGGATCGGCCGGCTGTCCTCGGAGGCGTCCACCTGCAACAGGGTCCGGCCCCGCTGGGCGGCCAGCCGCGCCCGGTAGCCGACCAACGCCCGGTAGATGCCCCGGCGACGCCACTGCTTCAGCGTCGAGCCGCCCCACAGCGTCGCGAAGCCGGTGCCCGCCACGTAGCGCACCCAGCCGGCGCTGACCACGGTCTCCCCCGCCTCGGCGACCACCACCGTGATCGCCTGCGGGTCGGCGGCGATCTCCTTCGCCAGGCCCTCGACGAGGTGGCCCCGGGACTCGCCCCAGACCTCCTCCTCCATGACCGCGATGCGCTCCAGGTCGGCGCGGGCGGTGACCTCGCGCAGGCGTACCCCCTCGGGGACCACCGGGAGCGTGGCCGCCAGCGGCGCGACCGGGCCGACCACGACGGTCTCCCGCTCCTGCGGCACGAACCCGGCGGCCCGCAGCCGGTCCGGCAGGTCGGCGGGCTCGTCGTGGCCGTGCAGCTTCCACTCCACCGACTCGCCCCGCGCCCGGAAGAACTCCACCTGGCGACCGATCAGCTCGTCCAGCGCCGCCCCGGCCAGGCCGCCCAGGTCGCGGTACGTCAGGAAGCCCCCGTGGTCCAGGCCGAGGACGCGCACCAGCGGCCCGTCCCGCTCCACCGTCACGCCCTCGGGCAGCGGGTCCGGGGCCCACGCCTTGAGCTGGTTGTCGTACGCCTCGCGCAGCGTCGTCGCATCAAGATCAGTCATCCGTCCAACCTATGCCCTGGACAAAGCGGATAATCGGCGTCGTGTGGGAGACGGTGCGGCGGTGGTTCGACCCGCGGGAGCTGCGGTCGGTGGGCAGCACGCCCGACTACCGCTTCTCCCTGGCCAACGAGCGCACGTTCCTGGCCTGGCTGCGCACCGGGCTGGCCCTGGTGGCCGGCGGGCTGGCCGCCGCCCAGTTCCTCCCGCCGCTGCCGCTGGCGCACCTGCGCGAGGCGATCGCCGTCGCGCTGCTGCTGCTCGGCGGCACCGTCGCCGTGCGGGCCGTGGACCACTGGGCCCGCACCGAACGCGCCATCCGGCTCGGCGAGGAGCTGCCGGCGTCCCGCTTCCCCGCCGTGCTCGCCCTCGCCGTGGGGCTGGGCGCGGCGCTGCTGGTGATCGCGGTGCTGGCCCGCGCGGTCGGCGGCCGGTGACGGTCGGCCCGGACCCGGCCGGCGACCCGGGGCTGCAACCCGAACGCACCCGCCTCGCCTGGCGGCGCAGCCTGCTCGCGTTCACCGTCGTCACCGTGCTGACCGTCCGGCTGGCGCTCACCGGGGACGCCACCGGGGCGGTGCTGGCCGGCGCGGCGGTCGCCGGCTGGGCGGCGGCCCTCGCCCTGTGCTGGGGCCGGGCCGTCGGGTCGGGCCCGGTCCGCGCCACCTCCCGCACCATGCCGGCGCTCGCCCTCGCCGCCGCCTGGCAGGCCACGCTGGGCGTGCTGCTGACCCTGCGCGGACTGGGGTGACGGGCGCGGGTGCGCCATGATGGGGAGATGGCCCGCCTGTACGTCCTGCTCTTCCTGGTCCAGATCGCCCTCGCGGTCTGCGCGCTGATCAGCTGCCTCTCCGCCGAGGAGGGGGCGATCCGCGGGTTGCCCCGGATCGCCTGGGTGCTGATCATCCTGTTCTTCCCGCTGGTCGGCTCGATCGCCTGGTTCCTCGCCGGGCGGCACCGCCCCGCCGGCGGGCCGGGCACGCCCCGGTCGGCCCCCGGCGGCCCCCGCCGGCCGCTCGCCCCGGACGACGACCCGGAGTTCCTCGACTCCCTGGCCCAACGCACCCGGCGGCAGGACGCCGAGCTGTTCCGCCGCTGGGAGGAGGACCTGCGTCGGCGCGAGGACGACCTGCGCCGCCGCGAGGGCGACCCGCCCCGGGAGGAGAACCGCCCCGAGGTGTGACCGGGCCGCCCCCGGCAGGCGTCAGACGCGACGCCGCAGCGCCCGGACCGCCAACGGCGCGAAGACGGCGGCGAGCACGACGGCCCAGATCATCGCCTGGGTCGCCGGGCGGACCACCGGCCCGCCCACCAACAGGCCACGCAGGGCGTCGGCCAGGATCGTCACCGGGTTGACCTCGACCCAGTGCTGGAGCCAGCCCGGCATCCGGTCGGTGGGGACGAAGACGTTGCTGGTGAAGGTGAGCGGGAAGATCACCATGAACCCGAAGATCTGCACCTTGTCGGGCTCGCTGACCAGCACCCCGACCAGCACCGAGATCCACGCCGCGGCCAGCGAGAACGCGAGCAGCAGGGCGAACGCGCCGAGCAGCCCGAGCACCCCGTTGCCGAGCCGGAAGCCGAGGATCGCCCCTACGCCGATCAGCAGCGACACCGACCATGCCTGCTTGACGGTGTCGGCGAGGATCCGCCCGGCCAGCGGGGCCCAGCGGGCGATCGGCAGGGCGCGCAGCCGGTCGAACACCCCCTTGGTGAGGTCGTTGTTGAGCCCGAAACCGGTGGTCATCGTGGCGAACAGGGCGTTCTGCACGATGATGCCGGGCAGGGCGAACGTCAGGTACTCCCCCGGCGAGCCGGAGATCGCCGTGCCGAAGACGTACGTGAAGAGCAGCACGAACATCACCGGCTGGATGCTGAGGTCGAGCAGCTCCATCGGGTTGTGCTTGATCTGCACCAGGCTGCGCCAGGCCAGGGTGAGGGTGTGCCGCAGCCCGGCGCCGACGCCGAGGCGGCGGGCCGGGGCGAGCGGGGCGGTGGCGGTGGCGGCGGTCATGCCGGCGTCCTCTCCAGGTCGGCCCCGGACGGGGTGCCGGCCGACGCGTCGGGCTCGGCGCGGTGGCCGGTGAGGTGCAGGAAGACCTCGTCGAGGCTGGCGCCTCGCAGGGCCAGCTCGGCCACGGGGATCTCGGCGTCGTCGAGGCGGCGGACCACGGCGGGCAGCACCCCGGGGTCGTTGACCGCGACGGTGACGGTGTTCTGGGCGACCTCCGGGCTGGCGGCGGCGGCCTCCCCCGCGATGGCCACCACGGTCGCCAGGTCGGCCGGGTCCACCGGGCGGATCGCGAGGACCTGCCCGCCGGTCTTGGCCTTCAGCTCCTCCGGGGTGCCCTGCGCGATCACCCGGCCGTGGTCGACCACGGCGATCTCGCTGGCCAACTGGTCGGCCTCCTCCAGGTACTGCGTGGTCAGCAGCACGGTCACCCCGTCGGTGACCAGGCCGCGCACCGTGTCCCACAGGTCGTTGCGGCTGCGCGGGTCGAGCCCGGTGGTCGGCTCGTCGAGGAAGAGCACCTGCGGGCGGCCGACCAGGCTGGCGGCCAGGTCGAGGCGGCGGCGCATGCCGCCGGAGTAGGTCTTCGCCGCCCGGTCGGCGGCGTCGGCGAGCTGGAACCGGTCGAGCAGCTCCCGGGCCCGGGCCCGGGAGTCGGCCCGGGAGAACCCGAGCAGCCGGCCGATGAGCAGCAGGTTCTCCGTGCCGGTGAGCGCCTCGTCGACCGAGGCGTACTGGCCGGTGAGGCCGATGAGCTGGCGCACCCGGTGGGCGTCGCGGCGGACGTCGTACCCGCCGACGGTGGCGTGGCCGGAGTCGGCGTCGAGCAGGGTGGCGAGCACCCGCACGGTGGTGGTCTTCCCGGCCCCGTTGGGCCCGAGCAGCCCGTACACGGTCCCGCTGGGGACCGCGAGGTCGACTCCGGCGAGGGCCGTGGTGGCGCCGAAGCGTCGCACCAGGCCCTCCGCCCGGATCGCGTACGTCATGGAAACTCCCGTCGTCTGTGCATGTGTCACGCCACCCTGGCCGACGGCACTGACAAACTGCCGAGCCTCGGTTGACGTTACGACGGCAGACGGCGGGAGTCGCCCGAATTTAGCGGCCGGCGCTCAGGCCAGGTTCGACGAGCGGGGGTACGCGTCGGCCGGGTCGGTGAGCACGTTGACCAGGTACGGCACGCCGGAGGCGAAGGCCCGCTCCAGGGCCGGGGCGAGGTCGGCGGCCTTCTCGACCGTCTCGCCCGCCCCGCCGAGGGCCTCGACCACCCTGTCGTAGCGCAGGCCGGGCTGGAGGTCGGCGGCGACGTCGTAGCCGTACATGGCGCGCATCGGGTGCTTCTCCAGCCCCCAGATGCCATTGTTGCCGACCACGATCACGACGGGGAGCCGCTGGCGCACCAGGGACTCCACGTCCATCAGCGAGAAGCCGGCCGCGCCGTCGCCCATCAGCACGCAGACCTGCCGGTCCGGGTGGCTGACCCGGGCCCCCATCGCGTAGCCCATCCCGGTGCCGAGGCAGCCGTACGGGCCCGGGTCGAGCCAGGTGCCGGGCTGCGCGGGCTCCAGGTACTTGCCCGCGTACGAGACGAAGTCGCCGCCGTCGCCGATGGTGATGGCGTCGGGGGCGAGCACCCGGCGCAGCTCGCCGTAGACGCGGGCCGGGCGGATCGGGTCGGTCTCGGCGGCCATCGCCTCGGCGTCGCGGGCCTTGGCGGCGTCCTCGGCCTCGCGCAGCCGCGCGATCCAGTCGTCGTGGTCGGCCCGGTCGCCGGGGTGCTCGGCGAACGCGGTGAGGATCAGCCGCAGGTCGCCGGCGGGCGAGGCGGCCGGGGTGACGTGGGTGGCGCGCTGGCTGGGCGCGTCCACCACGTGCACGACCCGGGCGTCGCCGAAGTCGCCGAAGGCGAGCCGGAAGTCCAGCGGGGTGCCGACCACGACGACGACGTCGGCGCCGGACAGGGCGGCCCGGCGGGCCTTGGCGAAGGCCAGCGGATGCGACGGGGGCAGCGCGCCGCGCCCCATGCCGTTGGTGAACACGGGCACCCGCAGCGCCTCGGCGGCGGCGCGCAGGGCGTCGACGGCGTCCCCGGCGTACACGTCGGAGCCGGCGATGATCACCGGGCGGTGCGCGGCGGCGATCAGCCCGGCGGCCCGGGCCACCTCCTCCGGGTCGGCCTCGATCGGGGCGGGCGCGACCGCCTCGGGCAGCTCGGCGTCGCCGACGGAGAAGATCGCCTCCAGCGGGAAGTCGAGGAAGACCGGGCCCCGGTGCGGGGTGAGCGCGGTGGTCAGCGCCGCGCTGACCGCGCGCGGGATGTCGTCGACGCCGAACACCGTCTCGGCGTGCTTGGTGACGGGGGCGACCAGCGGCAGGTGGTCCATCTCCTGGAGGCTGCCGGAGCCCCAGCGGAACTGCGGGGCCCTGCCGCCGAGCACCAGCACCGGGGAGGCGTTGAAGAAGGCGCTGGTCAGGCCGGAGACGCCGTTGGTGACGCCGGGGCCGGCGGTGAGCACGGCGAGGCCGGGGCGGCGGTTGAGCTTGGCCACCGCCTCGGCCGCGAACACCGCCGACTGCTCGTGCCGCACGTCGTAGAGCGGGAAGCCGGCGGTGTGCGCCGCGTCGTAGAGCGGGAAGACGTGCCCGCCGGAGAGGGTGAACATCTCGCGTACGCCGTGCGCGCGCAGCGCCGCGAGGGCCAACTGTCCGCCGTGACCCTCGACCCGCTCCGTCATCGCCGCTCCCCTCGCCGTGGCCGGAGTCACACGCTACTGGCCGGTAGGCGAAATGTGAACCTGGCTCGGATCAGCGGCCGGTGAAGTCGGGCTTGCGCTTCTCGACGAAGGCGGCCATGCCCTCGCGCCGGTCGTCGGTGGCGAACAGCGCCGCGAAGAGCTGGGTCTCCCAGGCCAGGCCCGAGGTGAGGTCCATGTCCAGGCCGGCGTCGACCGCCAGCTTCGCCGCCCGCAGCGCCTGCGCCGGCCCGTTCAGGTACGGGGTGACCAGCTCGACGGCGGCGGCGTACACGTCGGCGGCCGGCACGACCCGGTCGGCCAGGCCGATCCGCAGCGCCTCCTGGGCGTCCACCATCCGGCCCGACATGATCAGGTCCTTCGCGCGGGCCGGGCCGACGAGCCGGGCCAGCCGCTGGGTGCCGCCCGCGCCGGGGATGACGCCCAGCTTGATCTCCGGCTGGCCGAGCTTCGCGTCCTCGGCCACCACCCGCCAGTCGCAGGCCAGCGCCAGCTCACAGCCGCCGCCGAGGGCGTACCCGGTGATCGCGGCGACCACCGGCTTGGGGATCCGGGCGAACGCGCCGAGCGCGCTGGACAGGTCCGCCGCCCGCTCCGCCATGTCCACGTAGGACATGACGGCCATCTCCTTGATGTCCGCGCCGGCCGCGAAGACCTTCTCGCCGCCGTACACGATGACGGCGCGGACCCCGGGGTCGGCGGTGGCCTCCGCAGCGGCGGCGCGCAACTCCTCCTGGACCTGCTTGTTCAGCGCGTTCATCGGCGGCCGGTCCAACCGGATGGTGCCGATGCCGTCCCTGGTCTCCAGCCGCACGAACTCGCTCACGCTGCCCTCACTTCCTCGTCGAAGTCGCGTGCCAACACTACGGCCCAGATCGTTGGGGCAGATAGTCTGATGTCCGCCCCGCCCCACCGGAGGCCGCCATGGTCACGTACTACGACGACAGGTCGGTGCAGGTCACCTCCACGGCCGTACGGGTGGACGGCCGGACGTACCCGCTGGCCGAGATCAGCATGGTCTGGCACCTGCGCGGCAGCCGGTCCTGGCGGGTGCTCGCCGGCCGGGGCGCGATCGGCGCGGCGCTCGCCGGCCCGCTGGTCGCCGCCGCGCTGGGGGTGGCGCTCGCGCTGTGGCTGCACCGCTCGCTGACCGTCACGATCGCCATCGTGGGGGCGTCCGTGCTGGTCGGGCTCGCCGTCGGTCCGGTCGCCGACTTCCTCTTCGAGCACCTGGACCGCTCGTACGCCCGGGGCAGCCGCCAGTTGGAGCTGTGGGCCCGTTGGCGGGGCCAGCCGGTGCGGCTGGTGCAGACGGGCGACGCGCTGCGCTTCGGGCAGATCTACCGGGCGGTGCAGCGGGCGGTGGAGGCCGGGCTGGCAAGCCAGGCAAGCCAGGCAGGGCAGGCGGGGCAGGCGGGGCAGGCAGGGCCGGTTCGGTCGGACCGGTAGCCGCTCGCCTGGGAACGTCGTCCGGTCCCGCGCCGCCCCGGACCCCGCCCCTCGCCAGGGGCTTGCGCCGCGGTATGGAGCTGATGTCGTAGATGGATCAGGCCGGTCCCGGCCACGGGTCCGGCCACCGGCCCTCGCCCTGGCCCTGGCCCTCGGGTCCCGACCTCGGGTCAGGCCCTCGGCGACATCGGGACCGGCCCGGGCGATGTCGTGAACGACTCAGCTCCATACGGCGCCGGACGTCCCTCGCGGCTGGGCGAGCGCGCCCCGCGGCGGTTAGGCTTGGTGATGGCCATCTATTACCAGGACGACGCGGTGCAGGTGACCTCCGAGTCGATCCGGGTGGGCGGCCACACCATCCTGCTCGCCGACGTCACCTATGTCTGGCACGCGCGCGGGCGCACCACCCTCGCCGTGCGTGGGCGCGTGATCGGCCGGGGCGTGCTGGTGCTCCTGCTGTCGCTGCCGCCGCTGGTGGCGCTGGTCTGCGTGGTGTCGCTCGCCTGGTCGGCGCAGGACCGGGGCAACTGGACCCTCGCCCTGATCATCCTGGCCGCCTGCGCGGTCGGGGCGCTGGCCCTGGTCCCGTTCCTGGAGGTGCCGCTCGGCTGGCTCGACCGCTCGTACGAGCGGGGCAACCGGGTCAACGAGCTGTGGGTGCAGCACCACGGCCGGGAGGTGATGCTGCTGAGCACGCCGGACGCGCTGCGGTTCGGGCAGATCTACCGCGCCGTGCAGCGGGCCGTGGAGCAGCAGGGCGACCGGGGCTGACCGGGGCTGACCGGGCGGCGCTGGCCCACCCGACGCACACTGGAGGCATGGTGATCCCCCTCCCCCGGCCGTCCGCCGTCGTCGGCCTCACCCGCTCCGCCCTCGACCAGGCGCTCGGCTCGGCGGCCTCCGTCGCCGCCCTCCCAGCCCGCGCCTTCGCGGTGCTCGACGGGGTGGAGGCCCTGCTGGCCCGGATCAACGGGGTGGTGGACCGGATCGAGGGGACGCTGGACCGCACCGACCGGGTGCTCGACAGCGCCACCGAGGTCGCCGCCGCCGCTGCCGTGGTGGTCGCCGAGGCCGACGCGGTGGCCCGGCACGCGGCCGGGACGGTGACCGCCGTCGCCGAGACCGCGACGGCCGCCGCCGGCACCGTGACCGCCGCCGCCGAGGCGGCCGGCACCGCCGCCGAGCTGCTGGCCGCGTACGAGCCGGCGCTGCGCCGGGGCGCGCCGATGGCGGCCCGGTTCGTCGAGCAGCTCAGCCACGAGGAGGTGACCGCCGCCATCCGCCTCGTCGACGAGCTGCCCAAGCTCAAGGAGCACCTGACCGCCGACATCCTGCCGATCCTGGCGACGCTGGACCGGGTGGGCCCCGACCTGCACGACCTGCTCGACGTCACCCGGGACCTGAAGCTCGCCGTGGCCGGCATCCCCGGCCTCGGCATGCTCCGCCGCCGGGGCGAGAAGCTGACCGACGAGTGAGCCGGCCCGCCGGGTGAGGCCGGCGGTCAGCTCAGGCCGGCGGGGCGTAGAGCTGGTCGATCTCGGCCCGGCTGGGCAGGGCCACGGACGCGCCGAGCCGGCGTACGCAGGCCGCGCCGGCCGCCGCCGCCCAGTGCACCGCCGCCCGCAGGTCCCGCCCCTCGCCCCAGGCCACCGCGAGCGCGGCCGTGAACGCGTCCCCGGCGGCGGTCGAGTCGACCACCTCGACCCGCACCGCCGGGACGTGGGCCGGCGCGGCGTCGCGTTCGACGTACCAGGCGCCCTCGCCGCCGAGGGTCAGCACCGCGCGGGGCACCAGCGCGAGCAGGGCGCCCGGGTCGTCGCGCCCGACGCCGGTGAGCGTGCGCGCCTCGTTCTCGTTGACCACCAGCAGGTCCACGGCGTCGAGCAGCTCCGCCGGCACGTGCCGGGCGGGCGCGGCGTTGAGGATCACCCGGGTGCCGGCGGCCCGGGCGGCCAGGGCCGCCTCGGTCACCGTCGCGACGGGGATCTCCAGCTGGGCGACCAGGACGTCCGCGTCGCGTACGGCGGCCAGCTCGCCCTCGGTGAGGCCGGTGAACGCGGCGTTCGCGCCGGGGGTGACCAGGATGGCGTTCTCGCCGTCGGCGCTGACCATGACCAGGGCGACGCCGGACGCCCCGTAGACCACCCGGAGGTGGCCGGTGTCGACGCCCGCCGCCGTGATCCGGGCCCGCAGGGTCACCCCGAACGCGTCGGAGCCGATCGCGCCGAGGAAGGCGCAGGACGCGCCGGCCCGCACTGCGGCGACCGCCTGGTTGGCCCCCTTGCCGCCGGGCACCATGACGAAGTCGCTGCCGAGCACCGTCTCGCCGGGGCGGGGCAGGGCCCCTGCGGTGGCCACCAGGTCCATGTTGGCGCTGCCCACGACGGCGACGCGGGTCTGCCGCACGGTTGCCTCCCTTGCTCCGGCCGATGCGGGCCGCTGCGGGCTCGCGCCTCAGGCGGCGCGGGCCGTCCAGCGGTCGCCGTGGCGCTCGACAGTCAGCGGCAGGCCGAAGGTCTTGGCGAGATTGTCGGCGGTGAGGGTGTCGCCGAGCAGCCCCTGGGCCACCGCGACGCCCTCGCGCAGCAGCAGCGCGTGGGTGAACCCGGGCGGGATCTCCTCGACGTGGTGGGTGACCAGGACCAGCGCCGGGGCGTCGGGGTCGTACGCCAGCTCGGCCAGCCGGGCCACCAGGTCCTCGCGCCCGCCCAGGTCGAGCCCGGCGGCCGGCTCGTCGAGCAGCAGCAGCTCGGGGTCGGTCATCAGCGCGCGGGCGATCTGCACCCGCTTACGCTCCCCCTCGGACAGGGTGCCGAAGGGGCGGTCGGCGAGGTGCCCGACGCCGAGCTGACCGAGCAGGGCGCGGGCCCGCGCCTCGTCGCCGGGGTCGTAGCTCTCCCGCCACCGCCCGACCACCGACCAGGCGGCGGTGACCACCACGTCGGTGACCCGCTCCTCGGCGGGCACCTGCCCGGCGAGGGCGGCGGTGGACAGGCCGATGCGGGTGCGCAGCTCGTTGATGTCGGTGCGGCCGATGCGCTCGCCCAGCACGTGGGCGACGCCGGTCGTCGGGTGCAGCCGGCCGGCGGCCAGGTTCAGCAGGGTGGTCTTGCCGGCTCCGTTGGGGCCCAGCACGACCCAGCGCTCGTCCAGCTCGACCCGCCAGTGCACGTCGTGCAGCAGCGCGGTGCCGGACCGGCGTACGCCGACGCCGTCCAGGCTGACCACCAGATCCGCGTCCACGGGGCTGGCGGGGGCGGCGGCGGGGGCGCCGGGGATCAGGTCACCAGTCACCCGCCCATCCAACCACGCACCGCCACACCGCCCCCCACGGGCGGCGTCCACACCCTAGGGTGGGGCGCCGTGTCGTTGGTCACCGCACGGGGGAGGCGCGGATGTCACACCGGGAGCACGTCGGATGAGCGCGGTCATCGAGATCGAGGGGCTGCGCAAGGCGTTCCACGGCCCGTACCGGAGCCGGCACGTCGCCGTGGACGGCTTCGACCTGCTGGTGGGGCGGGGTGAGGTGCACGGCTTCCTCGGGCCGAACGGCTCGGGCAAGACCACCACCCTGCGCGCCCTGCTCGGCCTGGTCCGCGCCGACTCCGGCCGGATGCGGCTGTTCGGCGAGGACGTCCCGCGCGCGCAGGCGCGGGTGGCCGCCCGGGTCGGCGCGATCGTGGAGACCCCGCAGTTCTTCGGCAACTTCACCGGGCACCGCACGCTGCGGCTGCTCGCCCTGGCCGGCGGGGTGCCGACCCGGCGGGTGGACGAGGTGCTGGCGCAGGTGGGGCTGCTCGACCGGAGCGAGGACGACGTGCGGGGCTACTCGCTGGGCATGCGGCAGCGGCTCGCGGTGGCCTCGGCGCTGCTCAAGGAGCCGGAGTTGCTGATTCTCGACGAGCCGGCGAACGGGCTGGACCCGGCCGGCATCCGGGAGATGCGGGACCTGATGCGGTCGCTGGCCGACGCGGGGGTGACCGTCCTGGTGTCCAGCCACATCCTCGGCGAGATCCAGCTGATCTGCGACCACGTGACGATCGTCTCGGCGGGGCGGCGGGTGGCCTCCGGCCCGGTCGCGGAGGTCCTGGCCGGCCACGACCAGCACGAGTGGCTGGTCCGGGTGCCGGAGCCCGACCGGGCGGCGGAGCTGCTGCGCGCCGCCGACCTGGCGGTGGACGAGCGCCCCGATCACCTGGTGGTCGGCGGGGTGTCCGACGCCGGCGAGGTCAGCCGGCTGCTCGGCGAGCAGGGGCTGTGGGTACGCGAACTGGTCCCGCTGCGGCCGGACCTGGAGAGCGTCTTCTTGGAGCTTACCGACGGCGGCGCGCACGACGGGGAGGCGGGGGCATGAACCTGGTCCGGGCCGAGTGGGAACGGCTGGCGGCGCGCCGGTTCGTGCGGCTCATGCTGGCGCTGCTGGTGCTGGCGTTCGCGATCACGGCGGCGACCACGCTGGTGGGTTCGCACCGGCCGTCGTTCACCGAGATCGCCTCGGCGCGGCACAGCGCCATCGCGGATCGGCAGGCGTTGGAGGAGACGTTCCAGCAGTGCTTGGCGGCCGTACGCGGGACGCTGCCGCCGGAGGAGGCCCAGGACTACCCGCCGGACTGTTCGGTGTTCGACCCGGGGCAGCGCGACCGGCTGCCGGTGGCCGCCGACTATCTCCACGGGGTGTTCACCTTCGCCGACCAGGCCCGGCCGCTGCTCTACCTCCTCGTCTTGTTCCTGGTGCTGTTCGGGTTCCTGGTGGGTGCGTCGTACATCGGGGCGGACCTGTCCACCGGCGGGGTGGTGAACCTGTTGATCTGGCGGCCCCGGCGGCTCGCCGTGCTCGGCGCGAAGCTGGGCACCCTGCTGGGTGCGCTGACGCTGCTGTCGGTGCTGGCGTCGGCGGCGTACCTGGGGGTGTTCTGGCTGATCGGGCAGGGCGCCGGGCTGCCCGGGGAGACGGGCGGCGACTTCTGGCCGACGCTGGCGCTGGTCTGGCTGCGCGGGCTGGTGCTGGTGCTGCTCGTCGCGACGGCCGGCTTCGCCCTGGCCACGCTGGGCCGGCGGACGGCGGCGGCGCTCGGCGCGGTGACCGCGTACGCGGTGGTGTGGGAGCTGGGCCTTCGGGTGGTGGTGGAGGTGGTGAGCCTGCCGCGCGGCGAGGACTGGATGCTCTCCACGTATCTCGACGCCTGGCTGACGGGCCAGGCCCGGCTCTCCGACGCGACCGCCTGTCGGGGGATGAGCAGCTACTGCGACGGCAGCTACCAGATCGGCTGGGGGCTCGGGTTGGCGGTGCTGCTGGCGGTCGTCGGCGCGCTGACGGCGGCGGCGTTCGGCGCGTTCCGCCGCCGCGACCTCGGCTGAGCCGCCCACCAGGCGCGGCACCTGACCTGAGCCGCCCACCAGGCGCGGCAACTCCTTGCAGCCCATCGCCCGGTGGTGAAGAATTCCTTCACATGAGCCGCGCGGGGTCAGCCCACGGTGCTGCCGAAGACCTCGTCGCGCACCGCGTCCAGGGCCGTGCGCAGGGCGCCGTGCAGGATCGGTTCCTCGGTCAGCCCGGTCGGCACCACCCGGGGGCGCACCAGGGTGATCGCGGCCACCTCGTGCTGCACCCGCTCGGCCAGCGCCGCACCGCCGGCCTGGCCGACCTCGCCCGCGAGCACCACCAGCGGCGGGTCGAGCACCACGCAGGTGCTCGCCACGCCCAGGGCCAACCGGCGGGCCAGCTCGTCGAGCAGCGGGCCGCCCGTGGTGCCGGCGGCGATGGCCGCGCGCACCGCGTCCGCCGCCGACTCGGCCGGCAGCCCGTGCTCCCGGGCCACGGCGAGCACCGCGTCCGCCCCGGCGAGCTGCTGGAACGCCGGCTTGGCCCGGCGCGACACGTCGCGCGGGATGGGCACGCCGGGCACCGGCAGGTAGCCGATCTCGCCGGCCGCGCCGCTGCTGCCGTGGTGCAGCCGGCCGCCGAGCATGATCGCCAGGCCGATGCCCGCGCCCACCCAGACCAGCACGAAGTCGCGGTTCTCCCGGGCCGCCCCCGACTGCGCCTCGGCCACGGCGGCCAGGTTGACGTCGTTCTCGAAGACCACCGGGGTGGCCAGGTCCTCGCGCAGCGCGGCGAGCAGGCCCCGGTGCCAGCGCGGCAGGTTGAACGCGAACGTGATGTCGCCGCTGGCCGGGTCGACCAGGCCGGGGGTGCCCAGCACCACCCGGCGCACGCTGGACAGCTCCGCGCCGGCGCCGCTCGCCGCCTGCACGACGGCGTTGTGCACCACCCCGACCGGGTCGTCGGTGTCCCGGGTGGACTGCTCCACCCGGGACACGACCGTCCCGGTGATGTCCGCGCAGGCGGCCACCACCCGCTCGGCGCCGACGTCCACCCCGACCACGTACGCCGAGCCCGGCCGGACGGCGTACAACTGGGCGTTCGGGCCCCGCCCGCCGGCCTGCTCGCCGACCCGGGCGACCAGGCCACGCTCCTCCAGCCGCTCCACGAGCTGGGAGGCGGTGACCTTGGACAGCCCGGTCAGCTCGCCGAGCCGCGCCCGGGTCAGCGGCCCCTGCTCCAGCAGCAGCTCCAGCGCCGCGCGGTCGTTGAGCGCCCGCAACAGGCGGGGGGTGCCGGGCAGCCGGGTCGCACTCATGCCACGTCCTCAATTTTTCGTAAACTTTGCTAACCAAACCGACACGCGGGTGACCGTAGCGTAACGGCCACCCCGAACCTGGGTACTCGGACGACCCGGCACCAGCCGCCGCCTCCGGTACGACGGCCGCGTCCGACCGGGCACGGCAGAGGGGAGACCTCCGTGGGGACCGATCCTGGACTGCGCCGGCTCGCGCTGGGCACGCTGCTCGCCGCGTACCCGGGGCCGGTCCCGCCGGACTGGGCCGTCGACCTGGTCGCCGAGGGGCTCGCCGGGCACACCCTGTTCGGCACGAACGTGCACGACCCGGCCCAGGTGGCGGCGAGCACCGCCGCGTTGCGCGCCGCCCGCCCCGACGTGCTGGTCGCCATCGACGAGGAGGGCGGGGACGTGACCCGCCTCGCCCACGCGACCGGCAGCCCGTACCCGGGCAACGCCGCCCTCGGCGCGGTCGACGACCCGGCGCTGACCGGGCGGGTGTACGCGGCCATCGGCGGCGAGCTGGCCGCCCTGGGGATCACCGTGGACCTCGCCCCGACCGTGGACGTGAACACCGCCGACGAGAACCCGGTGATCGGCACCCGCTCCTTCGGCGCGGACCCGGCCCTGGTGGCCGTCCACTCGGCCGCCGCCGTCGCCGGCCTCCAGTCGGCCGGCGTGGCCGCCTGCGCCAAGCACTTCCCCGGGCACGGCGCGACGGTCGCCGACAGCCACCACGAGCTGCCCACCGTCGACGCGTCCCCGGCGGTGCTGCGCGAGCGCGACCTGCCCCCGTTCGCGGCGGTCGTCGACGCCGGGGTCCTGTCGATCATGACCGCGCACATCCGGGTGCCCGCGCTCACCGGCGACGGCCCGGCCACCTTCAGCCGCCCGGTCCTGGTCGACCTGCTCCGCCGCGAGCTGGGCTTCACCGGGGCGGTGATCACCGACGCGCTGGAGATGAAGGGCGCGGCGCTGGCCGCCGGCGGCGTCGGCCCGGCCGCCGTCCTGGCGCTGGCCGCCGGGGCGGACCTGCTCTGCATCGGCGCGCGGGTGGACGCCGGCCTGGTCGAGCGGGTCGCCGCCGAGATCGTCGCCGCGATCGGCGACGGCCGGCTGGACCGGGCCCGGGTCGAGCAGGCCGCCGGCCGGGCCGCCGCGCTCGCCGCCGCTTCGCAGGCCGCCGCGGTCGCCGCCGCGGCCCGGGCCGCCGGCACGCCGGGCCCCGCCCCCACCGACCTGGGGTACGCCGCCGCGGGGCGCGCCGTCCGCGTGGAGGGCGACGTCAGCGGGCTGGGCCGGCCCCTCGTCGTGCGGCTGGACGCCGCGACCACGATCGCGCAGGGGCGGGTGCCGTGGGGCCTCGGCCCGCACCTGACCGGGCCGGAGGAGATCCGGGTGGTGGCCGCCGAGGCGGACGCGGCGGCCCTGCGCGCCCTCGCCGGTGACCGGCCGATCGTGCTGGTCGGCCGGCACCTGCACCGGCTGCCGGGCGGCGCGGCGCTGGTGGACGCGCTGGCCGCCGCGCACCCGGTGGTCGTGGTCGAGATGGGCTGGCCGGGGCGGTGGCGGCCGGCGGGGGCGTGCGCCTTCGTCACCACGTACGGCGCGAGCCACGCCAACGGCCGCGCGGCGGCCCGGGCGCTCGGCCTGACCGCCTGACAGACCTGCCGCCGGCGGTCCCGAGGTCAATCGTCCAGCGCCACCGCATACCGGATCGCCATGAGGTCGGAACGCATGACGATGCGGGTCAGCTCCAAGGGCATGCCGTCGACGTCCGATGCGGTCTGCAGAACGACCATCACCGGTACGCCCGGGGGAAGTCCCAGTACGACTGATTCCTCCCGCGTGGGAAACCGGGTGGTGACCTGTTCTCTGACGCGCGCCGTCCGGTGCCCGAGATCCTCCGACGTGCCCACGATCTTGAGAGGTAGGTACGTCTGGCTGAGTTGCACCGGCTCGCCGTCGGCGTAGTACCGGTTCTCCAGACAGAGGACCTGGTCCTCTGCCTCCAGCGACAAAGATCGAGCAATGTCGGTAGGCGCCGATCGAACGAATGCGGCACCGCACTCGACGTGTGCCGTGCGCCCCTGGGCGGCGGCTTCCCGCTGAAACAGGGACGGGCCGGCTCGCCGTGGACAGCGTACGGCACCGAGACGCACGAGCGGCGGCCGACCACGTACGAAGATCTCATGGAGCCTGCTCGCGAGCTGCGCCAACTCGGACGCGTTGGCGGCTCCCCACCGCGCTGCTTGGCCCTCCCCCGGCGGCTGCTCTCGGAGAGCGCGCCCACGTCCCGGTTGCTTGATCTTGGGCCGTTCGGTCACCAGCCCCGCAAGCCGGCCATCGGCGCGTAGTCCCTTGTCGAGATCCTTGGCGACGTGCATGGTGGGTTGCTTTATGCCGGTCTCGATGTCCCACAGGTAGGTGTGTGAGTAGTGGACCACCCTCGCCAACCTGCGGAACGACAGCCCCTGCTCCTGCCGGAGTTGCCGCATGACAAGGGGGAAGCTCGGGTCGACAACGATCATCTGGCCCTCTCTCGATCAAGCGGAGATTCGACCTCGTCGGCGACGGGCCTGGTTTCGGGGCGCTTCATCAGCGCCACCCCGCCGAGGACGAGGAGCGCGCCAACGACCATTGACACGGTCACCTGCTCGGCGGCGACCAGAACGCCGAGGACCACAGCGACCACCGGCAGGAGGTACGTGGTGGCGGACGCGACGGTCGGCCCCTCGTCGCCGATGAGCCGGTAGTTCAACACGTAGGCCACGCCTGTGCCGAGGATGCCCAGCACCACCAGGCTGACCACCGCGTCGAGTCGCCAGTGGGGTGCCGTCAGCCCGCCGAGTGGCAGCGCCAGGCCCATGAGCGCCGTCCCGGCCGCGAGTTGCGCGGCGGACAGCACGATCGGCGACAGGCCGCTCCCCGTGAGAAACCTGCCCATGTAGACGTAGGAGACGCCGTAGCTTGCGGACGCGGAGAGGATCGCCAGCCCACCCGGGCCGGCAAGCCCTCCGACCGACTCCCCCGGGACGAGGATGACCAGAGTTCCGATGAAGCCGAGGGTCAACCCCGCACCCCGCCGCCAGGTGACGGTGCGATCAGTTCCCGCCAGGAAGGCAACCAACGCCGTCCAAAGCGGGGTCGTCGCGTTGAGCACACCGGCCAGATGAGAATCGACCGTGCGCTCGCCGACGCCGAAGAGGGTGTAGGGAATCGCGTTGGCGACCAGTGCCGCCACGGACAGGTGCCCCCACGTCGCGCGTTCGACCGGGAACCGAAGACCTCGATGCAGCGCCAGGGGGATGAGGACAAGTGAGCCGAGGGCGAGACGCACGAACACGATCTGCACCGGAGAGAAACCCCGCAGCGCCAACTTGATCCACAGGAATCCGGACCCCCACAGCAACGCGAGTGCCGCCAGCCGAGCCATGCTGCTGCGACTCATCGCACGCCTCTCGTCAGTCCTCGACCGGCATCTCGTAGTCCAGGCCATTCAGGTCGCCACGCAAAACGAACCGGGTGACCTCGAAGGGCCTTTCCCGCTCGTCGAAGCTCGTGTGCAGCACCTCGATGACCGGCACACCGGGAGGCATGCCCAGACCGGTGAACTCCTCGTGGTACGGCATCCTGGCCGAGACCTCCTCCCGGATGCGCGTGATCCGGTAGCCGAGTTCCTCGAACCTGGCGTAGATGCTGCCCTTGCCGAGTGCCCGTGCCGAGGCGAGCGGTGAGTCACCGGCGACATCGACGGGGATGTAGGTGATCCCCACCTGAACCGTGTCGTCATCGGCGAAGTACCAGTTTTCCCGGCGGATCACCACTGCCGTGTCCGGGTCGAGTCCGAGCCGCTGGGCGACGTCCGCCGGTGGCCGGTCACGGTTGACCGACCGGCACTCGGTCCTGGGAGTGCGGCCCTGCTTTGTGACTTCGATACGGAACGGCGACAGCCCGGTCTCGTCGCGCAGGCGTCGCGAGTAACGGTCGACGCCGAGCCGCACGAGCGGCTTCGGGGAGCGGACGAAGACGCCCCGCCCGTGCTGCGCGACAGCCAAGCCCTCGGCTTGCAGGATTCCCACCGCCTCCCGGGCGGTGTTGCGCGCCGTGCCGTACCGGGCCGCAAGCTCGCGCTCGGACGGCAGCTTGTCACCGGGAGCCAGCTCACCGGCCCTGATGCTGGAACGCAGGTCATCGGCCATGCGTCGGCTGGGGGGCCGCTTGTCGGCAGCCACGTGTTCGTCCATGATCCGCCCGCCTCGAGGAGTGGCATCGACACCTCACTCTATCCGAACTGGCTCAAGCCAGCACCCGTCCAGCCGTCCGCCATGCCCACCCATCTGGCTCAAGCCAGCACGCGGCAGCGTGACCATCAGCAACTTGAACGCGTTCAAGATGTGCCCTACGCTGAGGGCGACCTGAATTTGAACGTGTTCAAGAAAGGTGCCGGGATGGACGTCAAGGTCTGGATGTACCTGGTCTACCTCGCGGTCAGCATCGGCCTGACCGTCTGGGTGGCGCGGTCGCTGTCCCGCAACGGGCTGGTCTTCCTGGAGGAGGTCTTCGCCGACGAGCGGCTGGCCCGCGCCGTGAACAGCCTCCTGGTCGTCGGCTTCTACCTGCTCAACCTCGGCTACGTCACGGTGGCGATGCGGCACCGCGACCCGGTCACCGGCACCAGCCAGGCGATGGAGGAGCTGTCCCTGAAGGTGGGGCTGGTGCTGCTGGTGCTCGGCGCGCTGCACTTCTTCAACGTGTTCGCGCTCGGCCGCTACCGCCGGGGCCGGCTGCGCCAGCTCGCCACCCACCCCCCGGTGGCACCCGTCGGCCGGCTCGCCCCGCTGCCCGCCCAGCCCGGCCCACACGCGCCGCACCCCGCCGGCCCGCACCCCGCCGGCCCGCACCCCGCCGGCCCGCACCCCGCCGGCCCGCACCCCGCCACGCCGCCGGCCGGGCCGCACGGTGGCGCGCCGGGTGCCGGCCCGGTTCCGCCGGCCCGATGAGCGGACGCTCTCCCGTCCCGACGGGCGACGCCGGTCCCACCGCGCACGGGGGCGGTGGGATCGGCGGCCTCACCGTCCTCTACGACGCGCACTGCCCGCTGTGCCGGGCCGCCCGGCGCTGGCTGGCCACGCGCGCCCAGCTCGTACCCCTGGAGTTCGTGCCGGCCGGGTCGGTCGAGGCCCGGCGGCGCTTCCCGGGCCTCGACCACGACGCCACGCTGCGCGACCTGACCGTGGTGGCCGACACCGGCGAGGTGTACGCGGGCGATGGGGCCTGGTTCGCCTGCCTGTGGGCGCTGGCCGACCACCGGGCCACGGCCGAGCGGCTGGCCCGGCCCCACCTGATGCCGCTGGCCCGGCGGGTGGTGGCCGCCGCCTCGTCGGTCCGTGGGCTGGTCCGCGAAGAGTGGGACGGACCGGCCGGCCCCGACCCGGGATACGGTGACGACGATGACCGAGCAGACTGCGCCGACGACCGCTGCGGGCGAGGCGGCGACCGTCCGGGGTGAGCAGACGCGGCGGCTGATCCTGGACACCGCGCTGCGGATGTTCCGGGAACGCGGCTACGCCCGCACCACGATGCGGGCCATCGCCCAGGAGGCGGGCGTCGCGGTCGGCAACACCTACTACTACTTCGGCTCCAAGGACCACCTGATCCAGGAGTTCTACGCGGGCACGCAGGTGGAGCACCGGGCCGCCGCGGCGGCGGTGCTGACGCGGGAGACCGGGTTCGGGCAGCGGCTGGCCGGGGTGATGCACGCCGGCATCGACGTGCTCACCCCGTACCACGATTTCGCCGGGAGCTTCTTCAAGACCGCGGCCGAGCCGACGTCGCCGCTGAGCCCGTTCTCCGCCGAGTCCGCCGCGCCCCGGCAGGCGTCGGTGGCGCTGTTCCGCGAGGTGCTCGACGGCTCGACCGCGAAGGTCGACCCCGAGCTGCGCCCGGAGCTGCCCGAGCTGCTCTGGCTGGCGTACCTGGGGGTGGTCCTCTACTGGGTGCACGACCGCTCCCCGGGGCAGGCGAAGACCCGGCGGCTCATCGACGGGGCGGTGCCACTGGTCGACCGCCTCGTCGGCCTGTCCCGGCTGCGGGTGCTGCGGCCGGCCACCCGCCAGGCGATCACCCTGATCCGCACGCTGCGTCACTGACCCCTCCGGCGGCAGGTTTCGCTCATCCACAGGTCAAGTCCACTAGACGACACCCCCGACCCGCCGGCACCCCTTGCCCATCGCCAATCTCGCTACGTAGCGTCATGGGCGGAACGGCGGCCGGCGGAGCGACCGGCCGCCCCACGGGGAGGGCCTGGGGGGAAGCCGCGCGGATCGTGGGTCCGGCCCGGGATCCACGATCCGCGCCGCGCCCTACCGTCCCAACTTGCCACCTTTTATGGATAGCTGTCGTTGATTCGACAGCTTTTCGGCATCGACGCGAGAGCCGGCCTTTGGCATGCTTTGCGTCATTGACACGCTCTGATCCATCGGTTCCCGATCCTTCCCGTCGCGGGATCCCGCTGGTTTCCGGCGGGCGGAAGGAAGGGGCCCCGGCCCGCCAGGCTTTGGCATCGTCCTGCCCGCCTGCCGGTCCGTCCCGTCCGGCAAGACAGACCGAAGGGAGCCATCGTGCGTCACGTCCGCAGGGTGCTTGCACTCGTCCTGTCCACGGTGACCATGAGCGGCGCATTCGTTGTCGCCCTCGCATCACCCTCGCAGGCCGCCGTGTCCTGTTCCGGGACTGTCACCTACAGCGAGAGCTACGGTCCCGGCGAATTGACGATCTTCTACAACACCTCCAACGGCGGCACGAACAGCGCCTGCTTTTACCACAAGGGCGCGGCGTACGGCGTCGCCGCACCGACCTACGTACGCGCGTACCGATGCACGCAGCAGTCCGGCGAGGGGCAGCCGTGCACGGTGGCGGCCAGTTCCAGCGAGGACTTCGGAAACTACGCCTACTACGCCGGGCCGCGAGGCGTCACGGGCACCGCGAACTACTGCGTCGCCGCGGTCGGCTACGTCGACTGGCAGGGCTACCGGTACACGATCAGCAGCGGGCGACAGGGCTGTTGACCCGGCTGGGCTGGCCGGTGACCCCGGCCGGGGCCGGGGACGCCCGCCTACGGCGGATAGACCCCGTACGACCGCCAGCCCCGGTCCGCGAAGCCGGCGGCCTCCGCCACCCGCGCCGACGCGGTGTTGGCCGGGTCGTGCCGGTACGTCGGCACGGCCCCCTCGTCGAGCACCCGCCGGGCCGCCTGGGCCACCAGCCGCCGGGCCAGCCCCCGGCCCCGGGCGGCCCGCACGGTGCCGACGGCCAGCTCGTGGCCGTGCGCGTCGTGCCGCTTGATCGCCACGCCGGCCAGGTACCGCCCGTCGGCATCCCGCACCACCAGCACGTCGCGGTCGAACAGCCCCAGCCAGCGGGGCAGCCCCGGCGCGGTCGGCGCGGTCCACTCCCCCACCTCGGGCAGCGGGGCCGGGGCCAGGGTCCACCGGAACACATCGTCGTTGGACACCCAGCGCGGATGGGCCACGGCGACCGGCAGGCCGGCGAGCAGCCGCCGCTGCGACCGGGCGGCGAGGGCCCGGACCGCCGGGACGTGCCGGGGCGCGACCGAGAGCACCGTCCCGCGCCCGTCGCCGACCGCGATCGCCGGGCGGAGCCGGCCGTCCCAGGCCGGCAGGTCACGCCGGTACGAACCGACCACCTGCCGCCCGGGGCCCGGCGGCCACTGCCCGAGCCAGGTCACCAGGTGCAGGTACAGCCGCCGGTCGCCCACCGGTCGCCTCCCTCCGCCGCGCCCGCCGGGAGGCGCCGACATGATCACGGTACGCCGCCGGGCCGGCGATCGTGCGCGGGTTGGTCGGCGCCCGGGGCGGACGGGTAGACGTACGCGACACCGCCGGTGGCCGGCGGTTCGTCACACTGCCGGTGGCGGGAACCTGAGGCGCTCCGACCACGTCATATCTATTTTCATACATGTACAACTTTCTCTGGGACGGTATGGTCATGCCGAATCTGCCTGAGGACCGACACGAGCAGGACGCCAAGCGGCGCTGGCGGGGGGCACGCGGGTGGTTCCCGGCGCAGCCGGCATACCGGGAGGCCCGCAACGTGCGCGGCGTGCGGCCGGCGCTGTCCTGGGCGGAGCTGAACCGGCTGCCGGCCGGCGTCTCCACCCGGCGCGGCCTCACGGCCCGCTGAGCCGACCCGACCCCGAGCCGCGTGGGCTCAGAGCTGCGCGGCGATGGCCTTCGCGCTGTCCACATCCGGGCCGGGCAGCGGGACGAAGATCGTCCGACGGTAGTACTCCAGCTCGCGGATGCTCTCCCGGATGTCGGCCAGCGCCCGGTGGGCCAGCCCCTTGCGCGGCTGCCCGAAGTAGACCCGCGGATACCAGCGCCGGCACAGCTCCTTGATGGAGGAGACGTCGATCATCCGGTAGTGCAGGTGGGCGTCGAGGCGCGGCATGTCCCGGGCGATGAAGCCCCGGTCGGTGGCGATCGAGTTGCCGCACAGCGGGGCGGAGCGGGCGTCCTTCACGTGGCTGGTGACGTAGTCGAGCACCAGGTCCTCGGCCTCGGCGAGGGTCACGGCGGAGCGCCGGACCTCCTCGGTCAGCCCGGACTTGGCGTGCATGGTCCGGACGATCTCCGGCATCGCCTCCAGCGCCGCCTCGTCGGCGTGGATCACCACGTCGACCCCGTCGCCGAGCACGTTGAGGTCGGGGTCGGTGACCAGCGCGGCGACCTCGATCAGGGCGTCCCTGCCGAGGTCCAGCCCGGTCATCTCACAGTCGATCCAGACGAGAAGATCAGCCACGCGCACAGCCTACGCGCAGCCCACGCCCTCGCGCCTCGGCACCGTACGCGGGACGGACCGCTAGGGTTTCCCCGTGCCAGCTGAACCGATCGCGCCACCCTCCGTGACCGCCGCCGAGCCGGGCGGCCGCCGGGTCCGCCGGCTGGTCACGGTGCTGGCCCTGGCGGCCGTGCTGCCGGCGCTGTACCTGCCGGGCCTCAAGCACGACTTCCTCGATCTCAAGATCTACATGCGGGCGATGGACTGGTGGGCCGCCGGCCACCCGCTCTACGACTACGTGCAGCCGGACCGGGTGCAGGGCGAGCTGTACTTCACCTACCCGCCGGTGAGCGCGCTGCTGCTGCGCCCGTTCGCGCTGCTGCCGCTGGGGCTGACGATCACGGTCTTCACGGCCCTCACCGCGCTCGGCGTGGTGGTGACCACCCGGTGGCTGCTCACCCCGGTCGTCGCCCGGCACGGCCTGCCCCGGGTGTTCACCCTCACCGTCGGGGTGCTGCTGGTCTTCGCCGTGGAGAGCACCCGGGAGACGATCACCTTCGGCCAGATCAACATGCTGCTGGTCGTGCTGATCCTGGCCGACCTGCTGTTCGCCGTGCCGCAGGGGCGGCGCTGGGCGGGCGTGGGCGTGGGGCTGGCCACCGCGCTGAAGCTCTACCCCGGCATCTTCATCGTCTACCTGCTGGCCACGCGACGGTGGCGGGACGCGGCCGTGGCCTCGGCGACCGCCGCCGGCGCCACGCTGCTCGCGGCGGCCGTGGCCCCGGCCGACTCGTGGCGGTTCTTCACCCACGAGCTGTGGGCGACCGACCGGGTGGGACGCACCGACTACACCGGCAACCAGTCGCTGTTCGGGCTGCTCAGCCGGCTCACCGCGCCCGCCGAACCGAGCCGGGTGCTGTGGCTCGCGCTGGCCCTGCTGGTCGCCGGGTACGGGCTGTGGCGGGCGGCCCGCGCCGCCCGCGCCGGGGACGCGCTGACCGGCCTGACGCTGACCGGCCTGGTCGGCGCGCTGGTCAGCCCGATCACCTGGACCCACCACATCTACTGGTTCGTGCCGGCGGTGGTGTTGCTGGCCGACGCGGCGCTCGGCACGGACCCGACGACGCCGGCGGGGGCCCGGCGGCGACGGTGGCTGGCCGGCCTGGCCGCCGGCACCGGCGCGCTGATCGTCTACGGGGTGGTGTCGTTCCACGACTGGGGGGTGGCCCCGGTGCCCACCGACTCGCCCGGGGAGTTCCTGGCGCGCAACGCGTACGTGCTGCTGAGCCTGCTGCTGGTGGTGACCCTGCCCGTCACCCGCCCCGGCCCGGCACCCGCCCACCGGGGCGAAAAATCGCGCCAAATGGACAGTTCTCCCGAGTAGCGTTGTTACCGGCTAATCTTACCCATACCTCGGGCATCCCCCGTGGCACCGATCCCCCGGTGCAGGCGGCCCTCCGTGTCGGCAGCACGGAGGGCCGCTCGGGCTCGGTGCAAGGAAGGGCCCCCTGTTAACGCCTACGGTAGAGAAGGGTTCCCTACTCACACCGAGGCGGCGGCTCGACCGGCGGGCGGCGGGCCTGGCGCACCAGAATGCGAATCCGATCGCAGGCGTGGCGGGCGATCCCCGGCCGGCGGCAAGGGCCGAGTGATCGAGGGGGCCGCTCAGCGGTGGTTCGATGCTGCGGTCAAGACGCCGGACGCGCGCAGCGCGGCGATACGATCGCGAAGCTGACCGCCGGTCAGGCGCTTGGCCGCTGCCGCCTCCGGCGTCTCGCTGGCGGCTCCACACTGCCACCAGGCTTGCCCGCGCGGACCGTGCGAGGGATCAGCGCCGACACGTCCACTGGCCCCATGGCTAGAAGCCCCGCTCTGAATACCGTTGCCCGGCGGCCACGTGGCGCAGCGCCTCGGCGACGTACGGCACCACGTTGGCGGGCAGATCGGCCAGATCGTAGAAGTCCCAGCCTGCGCACTTGTCCGGCTCGGTGTTGGTGATCTCGCCGGACCAGGATCGGGCCTCGAAGAACAGGGCGACGCGGCCAGAGTTGGTGCGGTGGTGCATGAGATGCACCAGCCGCAGTTCGTCGGCCTTGATGAGAACGCCGATCTCTTCTTCGGCCTCCCGTGCCGCGCCCGTGCTGGCGGACTCGTCGTCTTCAAGGTGCCCGGAGGGCAGGCCGAGCTGTCCGTCCGCCCAGCCGGTGTTCTGGCGCTCGCCGAGCAGGATGCGGCTGTGCCCGTCGCGCAGGATGAGGTGCAGGTCGACACACGCCTGGTACCGGCCCATGAGTAGCTCCCTGTCGTTCGTGTCGGGGCTTCGTTCTGGTGGTGACGCGGGTTGCATTCTTCGCCGCGTACGCAGGCTGGTCAGGTCGCCGGGCCCGTGGGTACATCGGCTTTCCAGAGGCGGCACACAGGCCCGATGTCCGGTTCGACCGCGCACGAGGCCGAATCCACGTCCGTGCTCCAACCCGCCGCAACAGCTCGCCAGATGTACCGACGCTGGGGCTGGCAACCCGTAGCGATCTGACCGGACCTGACGGTGCAGGTCAGGGGCCATGTTTCGGGCAGCACATGCACGCCGATACAAGATACCCATCGAGCACGTCGATCAAGAGAGTTGTGGTCAGGAACGCCGGTCAGGAGCGCGGGCGGACGCTGGGCGCGGCGGGGCGGAGGCGGGGCGGCGGGTCGATGCGTACCGGACGGGTGGTGGCTTCCGGCGCGACCGGCGGCCAGGCCGACGGGCCCGGCAGAGGTGACGACGCCGGCCCGGACAACGACGCCGGCCCGGACGACGAAGCCGGCCCGGACGACGGGGCCAGCCCGGACGACGGGGCCAGCCCGGACGATGCCGAGCGAGCCGACGACGGCGGCGGGGTCAGGTCCGCGAGGGTGGCCGGGCGGCGGGCCGGCGCCGGCCCCAGCGCGGGCCGGGGACGCCCGGCCGACGCCCCCACGGCGACCAGTTGCCGTTCGGCGGGGACGGCCGGGGCGGGCGCGGGGCGCGCGCCCAGCCCGCTGAGCGAGGTCACCCCGAGCCGGCCGGCGAGCACCGGGACCTGGTCCGGCTCGACCACGAAGACCACCTCGCGCGGTCGCGCCGGGCGAAGGAGCAACGCGGCGGAGGCCACCAGCACGACCCCGAGGACGGCCAGCAGCCAGGCGGCCACCGGGAACCAGCCGGCCGCTGCGTTCGCCTGGAGGGCCACCGCCCCGAATCCGACGCTGAACCCGCCGGCCGCGTCGGCGTGCCGGGACAGGACGCCGAGCACGCCTGCGGCCAGCATCGCCGAGATACCGATGGTGAGCAGCAGCATGCCGGCGAGCGCGCGAGCGATTCGCATCCGTGTCGTTCCCTTCCGTGGCCTGAGTACCCGGCCGACCTTACCGGCGCAAAAGGAGCAATCGGCCCGATATCAGCAGCAACGGCGTACGACGGGGGCCGGAAACGGGCCGGCCCGCCGGTGGGACCGGCGGGCCGACGGGCGGAATCCCGGGATGATCAGCTCGTCGCCGCCGGCCCCCGCCGGGTACGGGCGAACGCGAGCCCGCCGAGGACCAGCCCGGCCAGCCCGGCGACCAGCCCCGCGACGCCGAACGCGAGGCCCGCCCCGCCCTCGGAGCCTTCGTCGTCGTCCGCCGCCACGGGGGCGGGCGAGGCCGGGGCCGAGGCCCCCTCCGACGGGGCGGCGGCGGTCAGGGTGAGCACCGGGGCCGGCTTCTCCGGCTCCTCGGCCCCGGCGGTGGGCTCCTCGATCCAGCGCACCACCGTGCCGTCGGAGTAGGTCTGGAGCGCCTTGAACACCATCGTGTCGACCTGCGGCAGGGGCCCCATCGACACCGGGAACTCCTGGAACTGGCCCGGCTTCACCGCCGCGTCCCCGGCCGCCGTCCAGGTGATCTTGGCAACCGCCTCGGTGACCTCGCTGCCGTGCACCTGCACCGGCGGGTCGACCTTGCGCTTCTCCACCGCCACCGTCCAGCCCGGCACCGGCATCGTCGACACCGAACCGACCGGGGCGTTCTCCGGCAGCACCACCTCGACCTTCGTCGTCGAGGTCTCGTCGCTCTCGTTCGGCACCCGGAACGCGAACCGGCCGTAGCCGCCCTGCGTCGCCTCCTTCGGGTTGACCGAGACGTGGGCCGAGGCGGGCGCGGCCACGGCGAGCACCACGGCGGCGACGCCGAGGGCCAGGGCGGCGGCGGTTACGGAACGCCGGTGACGGAGCATGGGGACTACCTTTCGTTAACGGATCGGCACGGTGGCGCTCACCGTGGCCTGGTCGATGTCCGAGATGCGGACGGTGAAGCGGAACTGCCAGTCCCCCGAGGCCGGCAGGTTGATTTCCCCGGACGCGTGGTTGTCGGTCAGCGGCAGCAGCGGGATCTCGATCGGCTCGATCCCCGCCGACGGCAGCGCGGCGGTCGCCTTCCACTCGGCCACCGGCTGCGGCCGGTTGTCCGACGTGTACGCGTACAGGTGCATCGAGTTGTTGCCCCGCCGGGCCGGGTCCAGCTCCACCTGGAGGGAGTAGAGCGGGCTCGACAGCGTGGTGGTGAAGAAGTTGTCCGCCGTGCCGGCCACCTCGGCGGCGCTGCGGGCCGGCGGGGTCTGCACCAGGGTCGCCGTCACGCCGAGCACCACGGCCGTGATCGCCAGCTCGACCCAGACCGCCCGGCGCACCGGGGTCGGGTGGGCCGCGGCGGTGCGCCGCCGCACCAGCGCCCGGGAGTACGCGGCCACGCCGATCACCAGCGCGAACAGCACGATCTTGGCCAGCACCAGCCGCCCGTACGTGGTGTCGACCAGGGCCGCCGGGGTGGCCACCTCGATCAGCGCCTGCACGGTGCCGGCGAGCAGCAGCGCCGCGACCGACAGCGCCGCCCAGCGCGACCAGACGGGCAGGATCGCGCCCAGCTCCCGCTCGTCGGCCAGGCGCAGCAGGAAGCCGCCGAGCATCACCAGCCCGCCCAGCCACACGGCCATGCTGCCCAGGTGCACCGCGTCGACCACCACCGACACCGCCGGCGCGGGCGAGGCCGCCGGGTGCCCGGCCAGCGGCCAGGTGAACAGCGCCGCCCCGCCGAGGATCGCCAGGATGATCGCGTCGGTGCGCCCCACCGGCCCGGCGAACAGCGGGCGGAGCAGGAACGCCGCCGCCGCGAGCAGGCCGAGCCGGACCAGGTGCGCCGTGCCGTACGTGCCGCCGAGCACGTCGCCGAGGCCCGCGCCGGTCACGTCGAACAGCCCGCCGCCGGCGGTGTAGGGCACCTGGAGCCACAGCTCGGCCAGCGTGGCGAACGCCAGCACGCCGAGCCCTGCCCAGGCGAGCCGGGCCGGGCCCCGCCGGTCGAGCCGGCGCGGCCACAGCGCGCCGAGCACCAGCGCGGGGCCGACCAGCAGGAGCAGGCCGGCGTAGCCCAGGTACTTGGCGACCTTGACGCCGGTCTCCACCACCGGGTCGGCCCGGGTGTCCGTCCCGCTGTCCGTCGGCGGGGTCGATGGCGCGCCCACCGACCAGGTGAACGCGCCGGAGATCGGGTGGTTGTCCGCCGAGATCACCCGGTAACTGATCAGGTACGTCCCGCGCCCCGCCGACGGGTCCACCGGGATGGTCACCACGGTGTCGGAGAACGCCGGCTCGCCCCGGTCGGCCCGCGCCCCGTCCGGGGCGATCACCCGGATCTTCCCGGCCACCTTGCGCACCGGCTCGCTGAACGTCAGCACCACCTCGGACGGCGCGCTCGGCACCACGGCGGAGGCGGCCGGGCTGCTGCTCACCAGCACCGCGTGGGCGCTCGCGGGGGTGGCCGGGGCCAGCAGCAGGGCGACGACGGTGACCAGCAGTCCGGCGAGCGCGCCGAGGCGCGCGAGCCGGCGGGGGGGCCGGAGGTTGGCAGCAGTCATGCCGGCCATGCTCGCCGATGAACGGGCCGATCGGCGAGCCCGTCCCGCCCGCGCGCCGCCGAGGACGCCTGCGGGTCCTCGCCGTCGGGCCGCGCCGACAGCGCCACGCCGTCGTCGTCGCAAGTCATAAGCGGGTGGTCGGGCAGCGCACCGGAAAAGTTCCCGGAGTGTGCCAGGTCATTGGAAGGGCCGAAGGACCCTGCCGGCCGCCGGCACGCCGCGTACCGTGGTCTGACGTGATCCCCGCGCCGCGCGAGCCCGCCGCCGACGGTCCCACCGACCCGGCGCGTGGTCGTGCCCCCGACCCGGTGGCCGGGCGCGAGCCCGACCCGGCGACCGGCTGGGCGCTGGCCGCCCGCGACGGCGACCCGGCCGCCCAGGCGGCGTTCGTCCGGGCCACCCAGGCCGACGTGTGGCGGTTCGCCGCCGCGCTCGTCGACCCCGACACCGCCGACGACCTCACCCAGGAGACCTATCTGCGGGCGTTCCGGGCGCTGCCCGCCTTCGCGGGGCGGTCCAGCGCCCGCACCTGGCTGCTCGGCATCGCCCGCCGCGCCTGCGCCGACCACCTGCGCGTCGTGGTCCGCCGGCGGCGGCTCGCCCAGCGGCTGGCGAGCCACGCCCACACCGACCTTCCGCACCCGGACCCCGCCGGGCAGCTCGGCGTCGCCGACCTGGTGCGCCGGCTGCCCGCCGAGCGGCGGGGGGCGTTCGTGCTCACCCAGCTGCTCGGCCTGTCGTACGCCGAGGCCGCCGCCGTGGAGGGGGTGCCGGTCGGCACCATCCGTTCCCGGGTGGCCCGGGCCCGCCACGACCTGGTCGAGTCGGCCGGCGACGCGCTGGCCGGATGACCGGAGACGCCAGGCATGACCGGGAACTCCCGCGCGACGGGGAACCGCAGCCGGGGCCGGGACGACCAATGACCGTGACCGCATCGCACACCGGGGGCGCCCGCTGGGCCGCCCTCCGGCCCTGGCTCGGCGTCGCCGCCCGGCTCGGCCTGGCCGCCGTCTGGCTGGTCGCCGGCGGGGCCAAGGTCGGTGACCTGGCCGCCTCCGGGCGCGCCGTCAACGCCTACCAGGTCATGCCGTACGACGTCGCGACCGTGATCGGCGCGGCGCTGCCCTTCGTCGAGCTGGCCCTCGGGGCGCTGCTGCTGGTCGGCCTGGCCACCCGCCTGGCGGCCGGGATCTCGGCGGCCCTGCTGGTGGTCTTCGTCGCCGGCATCGCCTCGGCCTGGTCGCGCGGCCTGGCCATCGACTGCGGCTGCTTCGGCAGCGGCGGGCAGCTCGCCGCCGGGCAGACGCCGAGCTACCTCCCGGAGATCCTCCGGGACCTGGGATTCCTGGCCCTGGCCGGGTTCCTGCTGACCTGGCCCCGCACCCCCGTCTCCGTCGACGGCTGGCTCGCGGGCCCACCGGTGGAGGACGATGATGAGTAGTCGCAAGGGGCAGCGCAACGCCGCCCGCGTGGTCCGCGAGCAGCTCGCCCGGGAGCGCCGGCGCAAGCGCACCCTCTGGACGTCGCTGGTGGCGGTCGCCGTCCTGGTCATCGCCGGCGGGATCGGCTGGGCCGTCTGGTCCAGCCAGCGCTCCGACACCTTCACCGCCCCGCCGGGCGCGACCGAGGCCGGCACCGGCATCGCGTACGGGACGGGCCCGGTCACCATCGACCTGTACGAGGACTTTCTCTGCCCCGCCTGCAACCAGTTCCAGCAGACCAGCGGCGCGACGATCGACCAGCTCGTCAGCGAGGGCAAGGCGCGGGTGGTGTTCCACCCCGTGGCCTACCTCAACCGGTTCTCCACGACCGAATACTCCACCCGCTCCTCCGCCGCCTCCGGCTGCGCCGCGAAGGGCGGCAAGTTCCAGGAGTACGCGAAGGCGCTGTTCGCCAAGCAGCCGCCCGAGGGCGGCGCGGGGCTGAGCGACGACGAGCTGGTCGACATCGGGGCGGGCGTCGGGCTGAACCGGGACGACTTCGCCTCCTGCGTCTCCGACGGGACGTACAAGGCGTGGACCGAGCACGTCACCGACGACGCGAGCCGGGCGGGCGTCACCGGCACGCCCACCGTCAAGGTCAACGGCACGGAGGTCGCCGACCGGTCGCCCGCGGGCCTCACCGCGGCGGTGGCGGCGGCCGGCAAGTGACCCCCGCCCCGCCCCGCCGCACCGGGCCGGGCCGCCCGGCCGGGCCGGCCGTCGTCGCCCGGCTCGTCGGCGTGCTCGCCGGGCTGGCCGCCGTCCTCGCCACGGCGACGCCGGCCGCCGCGCACGGCGGGGAGTCGCCCGACGGCACGGACTACCGGGCCGAGGTGACCGGCGTCGCGCCGGCCCGGCCCGGGCTGACCGCCCGCGTCGTGGAGGGCGGGGCGCGGCTGGAGCTGGTCAACCGCACCGGGCGGCCGATCGAGGTGATCGGCTACACCGGCGAGCCGTACCTGCGCGTCGGGCCGGACGGGGTCTACGAGAACGCCCGCTCCCCGGCGACGTACCTCAACCGGACCCTCGCCGGGGACACGGCCCTGCCCGCCCAGGCGGACCCGGCCGCCGCACCGGACTGGCGGCGCGTCGGCGACGGGCCGACGGCCCGCTGGCACGACCGGCGGGCCCGCTGGCAGGAGTCGGCCCCGCCGGCCGTGGTGCGCGCCGACCCGACCCGTGAGCAGCGGGTCCGGGACTGGGCGGTGCCGCTGCGCGACGGCGTCGAGCCGGTGGAGATCCGGGGCACCCTCGACTGGGTGCCGCCGCCCGACGCCTACCCCTGGTGGGTGGCGGCCACGCTCGGCTTCCTGCTCGTCGGCTCGGCCGGGCTGCTGGCGGCCGGCACCCCGCTCGGGGCGCGGGCGCTGGCCGTGGCCGGCGCGGCGCTGGCCGTGGGCGGGGTCGCCGCGGTCGTGTTCACCGTGGGGCGGGAGCTGGACGCGGGCGCCACGGGCGTCGGCGGGGTGCTGCTGGGCCTGCTCGGCGGGCAGATCTGGGCGCTGCTCACCGGCCTCGGCGCGCTCGCGGCGGGCGGGTACGCGCTGGCCCGCCGCCCGGCCGCCGACTTCGCCCTCGCGCTGGCCGGTGCGTGCCTCGCCCTGTTCGCCGGGGTCACCAACGTCGCCGTCCTCGCCCGCTCGGTGCCCCCGCTGCCCTGGCCCGGCGGGCTGGCCCGCGCCCTGCTCGTGCTGATCCTGGCCACGGGGGCCGGCGCCACGGCGGCGGGCCTGCTCCGCCTCCGCGCCGCCGCCCACCCGGGGAGTCCCCGCCCCGCCCCCGGCGTGACGGAGGCGGTCAGGGGGTGAAGCCGTAGGGCAGCTCCAGGCGGTGCGCCGCCAGCAGCTCCCGGTCGGCCAGCAGCTCCCGGGTGTCGGCGTCGGCGACGATGCGCCCGCCGTCGAGGATCACCGAGCGGTCGCACAGCTCCAGCGCGTACGGCAGGTCGTGCGTGACCATCAGCAGGGTCACCGGCAGGCCGCGCAGGATCTCGGCCAGCTCCCGGCGGGCCGCCGGGTCGAGGTTGGACGACGGCTCGTCCAGCACCAGGATCTCCGGGTGCATGGCCAGCACGGTGGCCACCGCCACCCGGCGGCGCTGCCCGAACGACAGGTGGTGCGGGGCCCGGTCGCGGTGCTCGCCCATCCCCACCGCCGCGAGGGCCTCGTCGACCCGGGCGGCCAGCTCGGCCCCGCGCAGCCCCAGGTTGGCCGGGCCGAACGCCACGTCCTCGGCGACCGTGGGCAGGAAGAGCTGGTCGTCCGGGTCCTGGAAGACGATCCCGACCCGGCGGCGGATCTCCGCGAGGGTGTCCCGGTCGCGGCTCACCGGCAGCCCGCCGACGCTCACCGAGCCCTCGGCGGCGGTGAGGATGCCGTTGAGGTGCAGCACCAGGGTCGTCTTGCCCGCGCCGTTGGGCCCGAGCAGCGCCACCCGTTCGCCGCGCGCCACGGTCAGGTCCACGCCGTGCAGGGCGACGTGCCCGTCCGGGTACGCGTACCGGACGCCGCGCACGTCCAGGGAGGGGGGAGCCGGGTTCTGCACGTCCCCGATCATGTCAGGGCGACGGCGGTCGCGGCGATCCCGGCCGCGACCAGCGGCACCGTCGCCCCGACCAGCCACTGCCCCGCGCTCGCCGCGCCCGCGCCCTGCCACACCGCCGGCATCCGGCCGGAGTAGCCGCGCGACAGCATCGCCAGGTAGACCCGCTCGCCGCGCTCGAACGCGCGCAGGAACAGCGCGCCGACCCCGGCGGCGAAGCCGCGCAGCTGCCACAGGAAGCGCGGGTCGTCGCCCCGGGAGACCCGGGCCACCCGCATCCGGCGGGCCTCGCCGACCAGCACGTCCAGGTAGCGGAGCATGAACGTGGCGATCTGGGTGACGATCTGCGGGCAGCGCAGCCGGTCCAGGCCGACGATCAGGTCCCGCGTCGTCGTGGTCGCGGCCAGCAGGAGCGACGCGAGCACGCCGAGCGTGCCCTTGGCCAGGATGTTCCAGCCGCCGAGCAGCCCGTCGACGGACAGGGCCAGCCCCGCCACCTCGACCCGCTCGCCCGCGCCGAGGAACGGCAGCGCGACGGCGAAGAGCACGAACGGCAGCTCGATCGCCGCGCGGCCCAACAGCCAGCCCGGCCCGACCCGGGCCAGCGCGGCCACGGCGGCGACCAGCAGGGCGTACCCGCCGAACGCCCAGAACGCCGTGCGGGGGGTGGCCACCACCGCGAGGGTGAACAGCACCATCGCGGCGATCTTCACCTCCGGCGGCAGGCGGTGCACCGGGGAGGTCGACTCCCGGTAGAGCACGTGCGCGTGACCGGCCCCCATCGTCGGGTCGCCTACCGGGACCGGGTCGCGGGCGACGCGTCGCCGGCCGGGCTCCCGACGGCCCGGTCGTCCGGCTGGTCGGCGGCCGGCTCGCCGCCGGTCGGCGGCTGCGGGCCACGTCGACGCAGCAGCCAGAAGACGCCGCCGCCCACGGCGAAGGTGAGCAGCACGCCGAGCACCCCGGACAGGCCGGTGGAGAGGAAGTCGTTGTCGAGGCCGCGGACGCCGTAGTCGGCGAGCGGGCTGTTGGCCAGCTCGTGGTCGCGCTCCTGCTGGGCGGGGCAGCTCCCGCCCGTGATCTCCCCCTCGGCGTCGACCGTGCAGCCCTTGAGCAGCGACGAGTCCAGCCCGTCGGGATGCGCCGAGGCGTAGTTGCTGACCACGCCGGCCAGCAGCAGGGCGACCAGCAGCCCGCCGACGACGAAACCCCAGGGACGCTTGCTCATCGGGCACCTCCGGCGACCGGGACGACGGGAGCCGGCGCGGCCGGCTTGAGGGCGCGCAGCGCGTACACCAGATCGGGGCGCACCTTCGCGACGGTGACCACCGTGGTCGCGGTGATCAGGCCCTCGCCGATGCCGATCAGCAGGTGGACGCCGGCCATCGTGCCGGCCAGGCCGGCGAGGTTGCCGCCCAGGTCGGTGGTGCCGCCCAGCCAGTACTGGAGCACGAAGCCCTGGGACGCCACCACGACGCTGACCAGCGCCGAGACGAAGGCCGTCACGGCGAGGCCGGTCGGGGTGCGCGGCAGCACCCGCAGCAGCAGGGCGATCAGCAGGTACGCCGCCGCGGTGCCGAGGACCGCCATGTTGGTGACGTTCAGGCCGAGCATCGCCACCCCGCCGTCGCCGAAGACCAGCGCCTGCACGACCAGCACGACCGCCACGCAGAGCGCGCCGACCCACGGGCCGACCAGCAGCGCGGCGAGCGCGCCGCCGAGCAGGTGGCCGCTCACCCCGGCGGTGAAGATCGGGAAGTTGAGCATCTGCACGGCGAAGATGAACGCGGCGACCAGCCCGGCCATCGGGGCGAGCCGGTCGTCGAGGTCGCGCCGGCCGCGCAGCACGCAGAGGGTCAGCACGGCCAGGGCGAACGCGGCGAAGACGGCGGCGACCGGGCCGTTCACGATGCCGTTGGAAATGTGCATCGCCAGGGTTTCCACTCGACCTCCCGGTGGCCCGGCGGGAGCGTCCACGCCGGCTCGGCCCAGCCTATTGGCCGTGGCATGCTGTTGCCAATCCCTGGCAACAAGGCCGCGGCTTTGATGACTGGCCCGGCCGGGGCCGTCGCGCGGGGCCGGGGGCCGGGCGGGGGCCGGGCCGGGCCGGGCCACACCCGCCATGTCGGCGACACGGGCCCATCACCGGCCCGGGATCCCGCGATGTCGGCGACATGGCGGGCGGCGTCGGCCCGGCGGCCCGGCGCGGCGGCCCGGCGCGGCAGCCCGGCGCGGCAGCCCGGCGCGGCAGCCCGGCGCGGCAGCCCGGCGCGGCAGCCCGGCGCGGCAGCCCGGCGCGGCAGCCCGGGGCGGCGGTAGGGTTCGGCCATGACCGCGCCAGCCCGCCTCAGCCCCGGTGACCCCGCGCCCGAGTTCAGCCTGCCGACCGACACCGGCGAGACCCTCAACCTGGCCGACCTGCGCGGCCGGACGGTGATCCTGTACGCCTACCCCGCCGCGATGACCCCCGGCTGCACCAAGCAGGCGTGCGACTTCCGCGACTCGCTCGCCTCGCTCCGGTCCGCCGGCTACGAGGTGGTCGGCATCTCCCCGGACAAGCCGGAGAAGCTGGCGAAGTTCCGCGAGCGGGACGCCATCACCTTCCCGCTGGTCGCCGACACCGACCGGGCGGTGCTCACCGCCTACGGCGCGTACGGCGAGAAGCAGTCCTACGGGCGCACGGTGACCGGCGTGATCCGGTCCACCTTCGTCATCGACCCCGACGGCAAGATCGAGCGGGCGCTCTACAACGTCAAGGCCACCGGCCACGTCGCCAAGCTGCGCCGCGACCTCGGCCTCGACTGAGCGACAGGCTCGGCTGAGCGACAGGCTCGGCTGAGCGACCAGCTCGGCTGAGCGACCAGCCGCACGGCGTGCGGGTCGCCCAGCCGGGCGGCCCAGCGGTCGCGCCACGACGGCAAGCAGCGAGATGCCCGGGGCGTCGCCCGCCGCCGATACTTTCCTGGTAGCGATCAGACTACGGCCGGTCACGCCGGGGATCGCGGGCCCCGCCGTGCGTGGGCACCGGGACGAAGCGGCTGCCGGTATCCGCGCGGGAAGGGGCAGCTGTGGACTACGCCGAAATCGTGCACCTGGTGAACACCGATCCGGTGGCCCAGACGTTGCTGGAGTCGCCGGTCGCGATGCGGCTCGGCTACGTGGGCCTGGACGGCCACCCGCGCACGGTGCCGGTCGCGTACCTGTGGAACGGCGAGGCGTTCCAGTTCGCCAGCCCGACCACCGCGTACAAGGTGCGGGCGATCGCGGCGCACCCGCAGGTCTCCTTCAGCGTCGACACGTACTCGGCGGAGGTGCGGCGCAAGGTCGCGGCGCAGCTCGGCCCGACCGTCTCCGACTACACCCCCGTCGTCATGCTGGTGCGTGGCACGGCGTCGATCGAGGTCCACCCAGGGGTGCCGGACGTGCACGTCAAGGCGTCCTGGCGGATGTTCGCGGACAAGAGCCTGGCCCCGGGCTGGGAGCAGCAGAAGCGCGCGCACACGACCGACATGGCGGTGATCACCATCAGGCCGACCCACATCACGCTGTGCGACTTCGTGACCCGCTTCCCGCCGCCGGTCGAGATCAACGCGCCCGCCCACGACCCCGCCCACGGCGGGAGCGGCGGCGCGCCGGTGCCGGTCAACTGATCCGGGCCCGGATCCGGGCGGTCCGCCTGCCGGACGGTGCTAACACGAGGGACGCCGAACCCTCTAGACTCCTCGGGCAGGCGGGAGTGGTGGAATTGGGTAGACACGCAGGATTTAGGTTCCTGTGTCCGTGAGGACGTGGGGGTTCGAGTCCCCTCTCCCGCACCACGGGTTCCAGCGCGCACACCATCGCGGTCGACGGGCCGGTCGAGCCTCCGGCCGGTCCCGTCGCATCCCGCCGCCCTCCGGCGCCGGCCTCCCGATGCCAGCCTCCCGCGGGTTGCCGAACCGACACCGGCAGCCCATATTGATAGATGGCGATGCGTCGACGAGGCCGGTCGCCGCTACCCGTCGCACGCCCTGGGAGGCTTCGATGTCGCGATCGATCTTCATCACCGTACGGCTGGCGGTCGGGCTGGTCACCGCGCTGGCGTTGACGCTGGTCGGCGGCCAGCCGGCCGCCGCGTCCGGCACCGCCACCACGGCGGCCACCTGGCGGCTGACGGACATCGGGCAGCGCATCTGCATCCCCGCCGGCCAGTCCTGGTGGACGTACTTCTGGATCACCATCGACGGGCAGTGGTCGACGCCCATCGAGGTCGGCGCGCGGAACCTGCCCGCCGGCACGACCACGAGCCTGCCGCAGGCGCCGATCCCGCCCGGGTCGAGCAACGGCAACACCGCGCTCACCATGATCGCGATGACCCTGCCGCCGCTTTCGTACGGGGTCCATCAGCCGGAGCTGACGGCGTCGGACGGGGTGCAGACGCAGAGCGTCCCTGTCACGATCAAGGTCCAGGAGAGCTGGGGCTGCGCCTGATCCCGGCGGGATCGCGGGCACCCGGCGCGGCTGTTGCGCCGGTCACGATCGTGCGCCCGCCGGGTGGCGGCGGGGCCAGGATGACGGGGTGAGCCTGCGCTTCGTCCTCGACCCCGACCCCACCGCCGAACTGCGCGAACAGATCGTCGCCCTGTGGGTGGACGTCACCAACGCCGGCGGCGCGGTCGGCTTCGTGCCGCCGGTCACCGCGGCCGACGTCCGACCCGTCGCCGAGGCGGCGTTCGCCGGCATCGTCGACGGCCCGGACCGGCTGCTCGTCGGCTACGACGGCGACCGCCCGCTGGCCGTGCTGGTCTTCGCCGACAACCGGTTCGACCTCAAGGCGCACTGGTGCGTGCTGAAACGGGTGATGGTGCACCCCGGCACGCAGGGCCTGGGGTACGGGTCGGCGCTGATGCGGGAGGCGGAACGGCTCGGCCGGAAGCTGGGCCGCGAGGCGCTGCACGTGACCGTGCGGGGCGGGTTGGGGCTGGAGCGGTTCTACGCGCGGCTCGGGTACCGGGAGGTGGGCCGGCTGCCCGGCGCGCTGCGGGTCGCCCCGGGCGACGACCGCGACGAGATCCTCATGTGGCTCGACCTCACCGCCGGCGGCCCCGCTCACGAGAAGGCGGCGCGGTAGTCCGATCAATGGCCGGTTGCGGTGCGATCGCGTCGGCGTGTCGCGTAGCGGAGCCGGCCAAACATCCCGGCGCGGCCAGGTGGGGACGCCGACGAGACTCCGGTTCAGTTGCGGCAGCCGGCGGGCGCTCCGGCGGCGAGCGGCACGACGGGCGCGTCCGGGGCCGACGGGCTGGACGAGGCCGGGGCGGCCGACGGCGACGGGCGGGGGGACGTCGCGCGGGGCGACGGCGAGGCGCTGGGCCGGGGCGACGCGGAGCGCGCGGCCGGCCGGCCACCGCCGGCCGCCGCGCCGCCGTACATCCTGACCGTGCCGCGCTGGACCTGCCCGGGCGTCAGCCGGACGCCACCGGCGGTGACGCGGTGGCCGTAGACGTCGGTGACCCGGATCGAGAACGGGCCGGGGCCGACGCCGGACTCGACCAGCCAGTAGTTGTAGTCCTGCCGGTCGGCGGCGCGCCACCCGCCCGAGCCGCCCTGCCGCACCTGGACGGCGCGCAGCGGGTTGCCGTGGTCGGCGACCAGCACGGCGAACCAGTACCGCGACGCGCCCTCCTTGATCCGGAACGCGAGCGGTCCCGGCAGCGGCGGGTCGACCACCGCGCGGTAGCTGACGGAGACGATGCCCTGCGCCGGGTCGGCGATCCGCGCGAATGCCTCGCGGGAGAGGTCCAGGTGCCCGGGCGCGCACTCGGGGCACTGGTCCATGACGAGGACCCGGACGGTGCCCTTCGGGCCCGTCACGTCGAGGTGGCCGCCGCAGGCCGCGCCGGCGGCGTACTCCGCCGGGCCGAGCGCCACGTAGAGCCGGTTCGCCGGGGCGCTCGGGTAGGAGCAGTTGCCACCGGCGCCCTTGGAGTCGTAGAAGGTGGCCTTGCCCTTGTGGACGGTCCCACCGACCGGCGGCGCGGCGGCGGCCGGCGCGGCGAGGGGGCCGGCGGCGGGCGGGGCCGCGCAGGTGGGGGTGGCGCCGGCGCGCAGCGCGAGGGTCAGGCCGAGGACGCCGGCGAGGACGGCCACCCCGCCGGCGGCGAGCCAGCGGGACCGGCCGGGGCGGCGGGCGCGGCGGCGGCCGGGGCCGCCCGCGGGTTGGGGGGCGTCCGGGGGCACGCTTGCGTCGGTCACGCCGGTCGATGCTGCCGGACCCCCGACGGCGGGGACAAGCCGGCTAAGCCAAAGCTAAGACGCCGGGCGTCACCAGGCGGCCCCGATGCCGTCGCCCGGATACCAGTGCCGGGCCGGGGTCTCCCGGTACGCCAGGAACCGCCGGCCGGTGCGTTCGGCGTGCTCGGCGAGGACGTTGGTGCTGGTGACGTTGTCGGTGAGCAGCAACGCGCCGGGGGCGAGCCTCGGCTCGACGGCGTCGAACTCGCGCTTCTCGTGGGCGCGGCTGTGGTCGCTGTCGTGCAGGAAGAGGTCGACGGGCCGGTCGAGCGCGCCGATCGAGGCGACGGAGTCGCCGACCACCAGGTCGACGACCCCGGACCAGGGTGCGGTGCGGGCCAGGTAGCCGGCCTCGGGGTTGATGTCCAGCGAGGTGACCCGGCCGGGGTGGCCCTCGGCGGCGTTGCGCAGCAGGGCCGCCGCCAGCACGCAGCTGCCCAGCCCCTTGTCGACGCCGGTCTCGACGACGTGCGCGGGGCGGCGGGCGCGGACCATCGCGTACCAGCCGATCCGGCGGGCGTAGCGGACCTGGCGGTCGGCCAGGCCCCGGCGGGACGCCTCGGCGGTGGCCCGTTCGATGTGCCGGCGCAGCTCGTCGTCGCCCTCGATCTCGGCGAACCAGCCGCGCACCCGGGCCACCGGCACGTCGCAGACGACGCTGACGAACCAGGACAGGTGGTGCCGGCTCAGCGTGGTCAGCTCGTACGTGTAGTTGTGGTGCTCCCGGGAGGTGACCAGCCAGCGGGCGGAGGCGCGCAGCACCTTGGCGTCGTGCCGGGCCACCCGCGCGAGCCGCCTGGGGAAGGCGGCGACCGGGGCGAGGCGGGTGCGGGCGATGGCCCGCCGGAGCTTCGTCGCGTCCACGGGTGGGTTCTATCAGGTCCAGGGAAACAACGGGTGGCGAACTTCACGCCCGCCCGGCCCCGGCCCGGCCGGTACGGGCACGTGCGGGGCCCGGCGCGTCGATAGCATCGCCGCCATGTCTCGTCCCGAGCAGGTCGCCGCACCGACCCAGGACGGCCCGTCCGGCCCGTCCGCCGCAGCGTCCACGCCGGAGGGCTCCGGGGCACCGCCGAAGCGCCGCCGGTGGGGGCGGATCGCGCTGGTGGCGCTGCTCGCCGTGGTGCTGCTGGGCGCGGGCGGCGCGGTCGCCGGGGCGCTGTGGCTGCGGTCGGTGGAGCGGGGCGTCGACCGGGTCGACGCGTTCGCCGAGGTGCCGGAGCAGGAGCGGCCGGCGGCGGTGGCCCGGGGCGCGCTGAACATCATGGTCCTGGGCAGCGACTCGCGGGACCCGGACGGCACCCAGGGGTCGCGCACCGACACGATCATCGTGGCGCACCTGCCGAAGGACCGGTCGAGCGCCGAGCTGATCTCGATCCCCCGGGACACCTGGGTCCCGGTCCCCCGCTCCGCCGACGGCCGGCACGGCGGCCGGCAGGCGAAGATCAACGCCGCGTACGCCTGGGGCGGCGTCCCGCTGATGGTGCGGACGGTGGAGCAGTTCACCGGCGTCCGCATCGACCACGTGGTGCTTGTCGACTTCGCGGGCTTCCAGGAGATCATCGACGCCCTCGGCGGGGTCGAGATCACGTCGGAGAAGACGTTCACCTCGATCCATCCCCCGTTCCGCACCTTCCGGCAGGGGCCGCAGCTCATGGACGGCGAAACGGCGCTGGACTACGCCCGGCAGCGCAAGCAGTTCGCCGACGGCGACTTCGCCCGGATCCGGCACCAGCAGCAGGTCATCAAGGCGATCCTCGACCGGGCCGCGTCCGGCGGCATCCTCGCCAACCCCAGCCGGCTCAACGCGTTCGTGCGGGCCACGTCGGACTCGGTCTCCGTCGACCGGGGCATGTCGCTGCTGGACATGGCGACCCAGCTACGCGGGCTGCGCGGCGGCAACCTGTTCTTCTTCACCTCGCCCAGCCGGGGCACGGGCACCGTCGGCAGCGAGAGCGTGGTCTTCGCCGACGAGCGTCGGGCGCGCACCCTCTACGACGCCGTCCGCCGCGACGCCGTCAAGGAGATCCTCGCCGCCGGCTCGTGACCGCGGCGTGGCCGCCCCGCCGAGCACGCCCGAGCACGCCCGCGCGGGGTCAGCCGCCGGTGCGTCGCCGGGCCGCCAGCTCGTCGAGCAGCGCCGCGTGGGCCGGCTTCGGCCGGAAGTCGGCGTCGAAGAGGCAGGCCGCGCCGAAGCCGCGGTGGTAGCCGGGGATCCAGCTACGGGCGTCGGTGAACCCCCACACGGTGACCGACGCGCAGGCCGCCACGTCCAGGCAGGCGCGCAGCACCTCCCGGTAGACGGCCGCCTGGCGGCGCAGCCCCTCCCCCGTCGCCGGGAGCCGCACCCGCACGTCCAGCTCGGTGACGGCGACGCGCACGCCCAGCGCGGCGAAGCGGCGCAGGTTGCCCCGGACGTCCTCGGGCGGGCGCTCGGCGTCCAGGTGCCCCTGGAAGCCCACCCCGTCGACCGGTACGCCGTCGGCGCGCAGCCGCCGCACCAGCTCCAGCAGCGCGTCGGCCTTCGCGGTCCGCCCCTCGGTGCCGTACTCGTTGACGAACAGCCTGGCGTCGGGGTCGGCCTGCCGGGCCCAGCGGAACGCGTCGGCGACGTAGCCGGGGCCGAGCTTGCGCAGCCAGAGGGTGTCGCGCAGGGAGCCGTCCTCGGCGAGCACCTCGTTGACCACGTCCCAGGCCCACACCCGGCCCCGGTAGTGCGCGACGACGGCGGTCACGTGCCGGCGCAGCACCTCCCGCAGCCGCTGCGCCGGCCAGTCCGGGGAGACCCAGTCCGGCACGTCGTTGTGCCAGACCAGGGTGTGGCCGTAGACGGCCTGGCCGTTGCGGCGGGCCAGGTCGACGATCTGGTCGCCGCCGGCCCACGCGTAGACGCCGGGCGAGGGCTCCAGGTTGCTCCACTTCATCGCGTTCTCGGCGGTGACCGCGTTGAACTCGGCGGCGAGGACCCCCGGGTAGGCGGCGTCGAGGTTCAGGCCCCTCGGGTCGACGGCCGTGCCGATCAGCGTCCCGGCCGGGGCGAGGCCGCGCAGCGTGCCGGCCGCCGACGGGGTGTAGGCGGGCGCGGCCCGGGCGGCCTGGCCCGGGTCACCGGCGCGGCCGGTGCCGACGGCGGCCATGCCGGCGAGCAGGACGGTGGCGACGACCAGCGCCGCCGCCACCAGCAGGCCGGCGGCGGTGAGCGGGCGTGGCCGGGTCACCGCCGCAACGGGCCCGGGTCGGGTGCGCGGGCCGGCCACGGCACGATCGAGGCTCCGGCCGCCGTCACCCACGGGCCCAGGGCGCCGCCGTGAAGTTGCGCCGGGCGCGCTCGGCGTAGATCGCGCGGGGCAGCTCCGGCACGTCCTCGGTGGTGAGCAGGCCGGCCAGCGTGCGGGTCACCGCCGCCGCGTCGCCGGGCATCCGGGGCGTGCGCAGCGCCGCCGGCTGCCCGATCTCGTCGAGGAAGTCGTCGCACTTCTGCTGGTACGGCACGAGGGTGAACGGTACCCCCGCCAGGTACGCGAAGACGGCCCCGTGCAGCCGCATGTGCAGCCCGAGGTCGCAGCGCTTCATCTCGTTCCAGCAGGCCCGCACGCCGTCGCGGGCGGTGACGACCCGCACGTCGCAGTGCCCCGCGACGGCGGCCCGCAACCGCTCGCCGACCCGCTCGTCGCCGTGCAGCGGGTGGGTGTTGAACACGAACACGGTGACGTCGACGGGCTCGGCGCGCACCAGCGCGCGTACGCCCTCTATCAGGGTGTCCTCGCGGCGGCGCACGTCGGCGTCGGCGGCCTCGTGGTCGACGCCGAGCAGGGTCACGCCGAGGCGGGCCCGGCCGGTGGGGCGCGGCCGGCGCGGCGGGACCGGCTCGCCGAGCGCCTCGGGCAGCAGGCCGGCGAGGTCACCGGCGGGCACCAGCACGCCCGGGTAGCCGGCCCGTTCGAGGACCTCGGCGGAGGCGATGTCGCGTACCCCGATGAAGGCGACCCGGCGCAGGACGCGCAGCAACCGGCGCTCGGAGGCGGCGGAGACGAACGGGCCGACGGAGACCCCGACGGCGGCCATCGGATGCCCGGACACCCCGGAGAACAGCGAGAAGACCTTCTTCTCGCTCAGCGGGCCCATCTCGCGGAACACGGAGCCGCCGCCGAAGACCAGCATGGTGGAGCGGCGCAGCAGGGCGGCCTTGTTGAGCACCCAGCCGGCCCGGTCGGCGGTGCCGCGCGAGCGGTACCAGCGCGGGTCCATGCCGGTGCGCTCCGGCGGCAGGTCCACCATGGGCGGCGCGGCGAAGACGGGCTCCTCGGCGCCCCAGTAGACCCGCGTCGCCCAGTCCATGACGACGCAGAACGCGTTGTCGCCGACGTTCTCCATGCCGTAGTAGCCGACGACCAGGGGCCGGCGGGCCACGGCGGCCGGCGCGGGACGGGTGGGGGCCGGTTCAGGACGCACGGGGAGCCTCCCTGCTCAAGCGCCTGCGCAGGTCGCGCCAGGTGGGCAGCGGGGCGTCGCCCACGACGCCCCGCCGGGCGGCGACCCAGAGCAGGCAGCAGAGTATCGCCTCCGCCAGCACCGTCGCCCCGGCGGCACCGCGCACGCCCCACACCGGGACGGCCACCGCCAGCGCCGCCAGCAGCGCCACCGCGCCCACGGCCTGGTATACCACCTTGCGGCGCAGCAGCCCGCCGCTGGTCAGCAGCGCGGCCACGGCTGCGCCGCCGAACCGGAACGGCACCGCCAGCGCCAGCACCGCCAGCACCGGCGCGGCGTCACGGTATTCCGCGCCGAACACCAGCGGCAGGGCCAGCAGGCCGCCGAGGGCCACCGCCGCCGCGACGACCACGCCGAGCACGACCATCCCGGCGCTGCCCCAGCGGTACGCCAGCAGCACCGCCTCGGCGTCCGAGCCGGCCCAGCGGTGCAGCTTGCCCAGCAGATACTGCTGGTAGACGACCCGGGGCACCAGGTAGACGGCGGTGAGCACGGCCATCGGCACGGCGAGCAGGGCCGCCTCCGCCCCGCCGAGCAGCTCGGCGGCGAGCACCGTGCCGAAGTGGATGCCGAGCAGGTAGCAGACGTTGCCGAGCACGTACGGGGTGGCCGCCCCCAGCAGCTCGCCCGGCCGGGGGCCGACGTCGACGCCGCCGGCGGGGGCCGGGTGGGCGGCGGGGGCCGGGTGGCCCTCCAGCGGCATCGCGCCGCGCCGGAACTCGCGGGACGCCAGCAGGCAGGCGGCGACCGTCGCCACGGCGACGACCGCGTACCCGGCCGCCGCGGCGACGACCGACAGCCCGGCCGCCCAGACCGCCACGGTGACCAGCACCCGGCCCAGGTGGGGGGCCAACTGGAGGGCGGACAGGCCCCGGTAGTCGCCGCGCAGTTGCCGCACCGACCCGGTCAGCGCCAGCGCCGCCTGGGCCACCACGACTGTGGCGAGCAGGGCCCGCACCGCCGCCGCCGTGGTGTCGGGCAGCTCGGCGGCGCTCCAGGCCAGCACGCCGAGCAGCAGCGCCGCGCAGGCCGCGCAGGCCAGCCGCAGCGACGGCCCCACCCAGCGGTACGCCCGCGTGCCCTCCTGCCCGAACACCTGCAACCACAGCTCGGAGACGCCGAACACGGCCAGCGGCGCGGTCAGCGACACCACGGCCAGCACGGCGGTGAACGAGCCGAAGTCCTCCCGGGTGAGCGTGCGGGCGAGCAGCACCTGGCTGCCGAACGCGGCGACGGTGACGCCGGCCTGGCTCAGCCCCAACAGGCCGACCTGGGCCAGCATGGTGGCCGCCCGCCCGCGCTGCGGTGCCGCGCCGCGCCCGGTGTCAACGGCCGAGGCTGACAAGCCACTTGCCCGTCTCGCTGAGGGTGCGCAGCGCCTTGATGCCCAGCGCCACGCCGGGCGCCCGCGACGGGCGGTACATGTCGACCAGCCGGAACCAGAAGACCAGCCCGCCGAGGCGGCCCCGGGTGATGTTGCCGTCGTGCCGGCGGAAGCGGACCACCGGGTGGGGCAGGTGCCGGGGGTGCACGCCGGCGCGCAGCGCCCGCAGCACCAGCTCCACGTCCTCGAAGAGCCGGAAGCTCTCGTCGTACCCGCCGATGCGCTCCAGCACCCGCCGGTCGATCGTGGTGCCGGAGTGCTTGAACGGCAGCCGGGGCCGGGTCAGCACCCCCAGCAGCATGGCGCGCGCCGAAGTGTATTCGGGCAGCCGGATGCGCCGGGAGGCGTCGCCGCGCACCTCGTGGTAGTCGACGTAGACCCAGCCGCCGCCGGTGGTGGTCAGCAGGTCGTGCAGCCGGCCCAGCGCGTCGACGGAGAGCTCGTCGTCGGAGTCCAGCACGGTGATGTACCGGCCGGTCGCGGCGCGCAGGGCGACGTTGCGGGCCCGGGCGATGCCGCTCGGCGGCAGGCTGAGCACCCGGACCCGCCGGTCGGCGGACACGCCCGCCTCCGCCAGCACCCGGGTGACCGGCACGGCCGAGCCGTCGTCGACGACGACCAGCTCGAAGTCCCGGTGATGGTTGGCGAGCACGCTGCGCACCGCGTCGACCAGCAGTTCGGCGCGGTCGCGGACCACGATGCAGACCGAGAACGTCGGCACCACGGCCGCGTCGTCGCCCGCGTGCGGGGTGCCGTCCGCGTCGTGCTCACCCTGGACGGACGCCGGCAGTGGATGCCCCATCGAGCCGCCCCTCCTCCCGTTCGACATCGGCCGTGACCGTGGCGTCGCCCGGCGACGCGCCCGGCGCGCCGGCCAGCGACAGGATCACCAGCTGCCCGAAGAGGAACAGCCACATGAAGTACGGGTACGCCATCGGCTTCTGCGTGAGCCCGAAGAGCACGAAGACCGCGTAGAGCACGCCGAGCGCCCAGCGCTGCGCCGGATCGGCGCACCGCCGCCGGACGACGACGTAGAGGCCGGCGACGATCCCGACGACCGCGACGAGGCCGACGACGCCCCAGACGACGAGGATGCGCAGCAGGTCGTTGTGCATGTCCCACGGCTCGTAGCCGAACCCGAAGAGCCAGACGTCCGGCGTGGACCGGTGCAGGACGCGGGCGACGTCGTTCCAGATCGCGCCCCGGCCGTGCATGAACGTGTCGGAGCGTACGTCGAGCGAGCCGACCTCGGTCAGCGCCACCCCGGCGCGTTCCCGGACGGCGTCGCCCGCGAGCGCGGCGGCGACCCCGCCGGCCGCGACCAGGCCCGCGGCCACGGCCACGACCCGTCGTCGGCCGACGCCGGTGCCCAGCGCGGCCCGCAGGGCCCCCAGCCGCCGCGCCTCGAAGGCCAACACGATCACCAGCAGGCAGCCGATGGTGAGCCGGTGCAGCGACACCACGCCGGTGGCCACGAAGAGGCCGATCAGCGCGTACCGGCGCAGCGGCGTCAGGCGCAGCCGGCCGCCGGCCACCCGCAGCCGGTCGCCGAGCACGTAGCAGAGGAAGACCGAGAACATCAGCAGCCGCCCGAGCGACATCGGGTGGTAGTAGCCCCCCGACGCCCGGCCGATCTTCTGGCCGGGCAGCTCGAAGTAGAACGAGTAGGGCACGACGCCGGCGACCTGGAGCCAGGCCAGCGCGCAGTGGACGACCGCGCCGGCCAGCACGACGGCGGCCACCACGGCCAGGCGGCGGGCGGGGAACCGGGCCGGGCGCATCAGCATCGCCCCGATCAGCGCCACCGGGGCGAAGCTGACCAGCAGGCGCACCGCCTCGGCGGGGATCGCCGAGGCGGGGTCGAGCCGTGGGCCGTAGATGGGGTAGCGGCGGATGTCGAACAGGGCCAGCAGGTCGGCGCGCGGCCCGGCCGCCAGGTAGCTGAACCCGGAGACGACCAGCAGCAGGGCGAGGGCGAGCAGCATCGCCAGCACGGGGCGTGGCGGCAGCCGGCGGGCCGCGAGCACCGCCGCCGCGAGGGCCGCCACCATGCACGCCGCCCCGACGGCGCTGAGCAGGACGCCCAGGTCGACCCCGCCGCCCGCGTCCCGCTCGCCGATGTCGAGCAGGGGCTTGACCGCGATCAGCGCCAGCGCGGCGGTGGCGAGGTGGCCGGCGGCCCGGTCGAGCCGCTCCGGCATGCCGCCCGCGATCCAGGTGCCGGGGGCGGTGAGCGGCGCGGGACTGTCCACCTTGTCCAACCGTCGGTAAGGAGCGAAACACCAGGACGATACCAACGCGGGGCCCCGCCCGCTGACCCCGAGACCGTTCGGCGGGGCGCGCGGGCGAGGCGACCCCGCCTTGCCGGCACGGCGTCCCGTCCGGCAAGCTGGTCAGCCGTGTCGAGCCCCCTGCCCCGCCCCGGCCCGATCGGTGTGGTGATCGCCGCCCACGACGAGGCGAACGTCATCGGCGGCTGCCTGGACGCGCTGCTCGCCGACGCGGGCGTCGACGCCGGCGTCGAGCTGGACATCGTCGTGGTGGCCAACGGCTGCACCGACGACACGGCGCGGGTGGCCGCCGCGCGGCCCGGCGTACGGGTGGTGGAGCTGGCCGAGGCGGGCAAGGCGGGCGCGCTGAACGCCGGGGACGCGGTGGTGCGCGGCTTCCCCCGGTTCTATCTGGACGCCGACGTGGTCCTCGGCCCCGGCGCGCTGCGCGCGATGGCCGCCGCGCTGACCGCGCCGGTGGACCCGCCGCTGGCCGTGACGCCCCGCCGGGAGATGGTCACCGCCGGCCGGCCGCTGCTCGTGCGCGCCTACTACGCGATCAACACCCGGTTGCCGATCTTCGCGGACGCGCTGTTCGGCCGGGGCGTGCTGGGCGTGTCGGCGGCGGGGCGGGAGCGCTTCGACCGGTTCCCGGCCGAGATCGCCGACGATCTCTTCCTGGACTCCCGGTTCGCCTCGGCCGAGAAGCGCGAGGTGTCGGCGGTGGCGTCGGTCGTGCAGACCCCCCGGACGCTGCGGGACCTGGTCCGCACGCTGGCCCGGGTGCGGGCCGGCAACGCCATGCTGCGCGCCTCGCACCCCGGGATCCGCCCGTCGGCCCCGTCGTCCTGGCTGCGGGACGTGGTGCTGCCCCGCCCCTGGCTCGCGCCGGCCGCGGTGGTCTACGTGGCCGTCACGCTCGCCGCCGCGCTGCGCGCCCGCCGTCACCCTCGGGGCGCGTGGGGCCGCGACGCCTCAACCCGCTGACCGCACCGGGAAGGGCTGGGGTCAGCGGCGCGGTCGACGCCTCGCCAGCAGCACCACGCCGATCGCGAGCGCGGCGAGCAGCGCGCCGCCGAGCCCCGAGAAGAGCACCGTGGGCAGGTTGGACTGCTCCGGCGCCGCCGCCGTGAGCTGCTGCCGGTCGGCGGCGCTCTGCCGGTACGCCTCGGCGAGCTCGTTGCCGTTGCCGCCCCGGGCGACGGCGTCCAGTTGGGACACCGCCGTGGCGTCCCGCCCGGTGAAGTACGCGTCGAGCCCGCGCCGGTAGAGCCGGTCGGCGTCGCCGAGCGTGGGCGTGACCCCGGCCTCGGCCAGCAGCTCCCGGGCGGCGGTGACCGGCACGACGGCCCGGTTGGCCCCGCCCGCCCCGGACCGGTCGTTGGTGAGCACGCCGACGACCCGGCCGGCCGGGTCGAGCGCGACGCCGCCGTGGGAGTAGATGCCGATGTCGTCGCCGATCCGGAACAGCGGCACCGGGCCCTGGCCGGTGTCGGTGGCGGTGACCTGCACGGTCTTCGAGCGCAGCGTGTAGGTGGCGTCGCGGAAGTCGGCGTCGACGGTGTGGTAGCCGGCGACCACCACCGCGCCGCCCGGCGTCAGCGCCGCGGCGTCGCCCAGCTCGACTCCGGGCAGGTCGGGCCGGGCGACCTTGACCAGGGCGAGGTCCCCGGCGTCGGCGGCGCGGGTGCGGAGCACCTCGCCGGCGATCGCGGGGGTGCCGGTGAGCCCGCCGGTGGCCTGGTTGAGCTGCACGAAGACCTGGCTGGACGGGGGACGGTCCGGCTCCTTGCCGGTGAACCGGGTGCCGGCCGTCCGCGACCGGACCCAGCCGTCGAGCGCGCCCGAGGTGAGCTTCTTCCCGGCGACGAGGATCCGGCCGAGGGTGTAGAGGGCCCGTTCCCGGGCGACCGGCTCGTCGGGTGCGACGCACTGGCCGTTGGTGAGCACGTGCCCGGCGGGGTCGACCACGAAGCCGCTGCACCGCCGCTGGAACGTGACGGGCGTCGGGTTGAGCAGCGCCCCGGTCCGCCCGTCGCGCAGGTATCCGTTGAAGACGGCCTCGACGAAGACGAGCCCCGGCGCGGCGGTGGCGAGCGCCCGTTCCTGGGCGCTGTAGGGGGCCGCCTGGCTCCACGGGCGGAAGCCGGCGGCGGGGGTGACGGTCGGGAACGCCCCGGCGGGGCCGGCCGGCGGCGGCGCGTCCGGGCCCCGGGTGACGGCCCAGGCCGCGAGCCCGCCGCCCGCGGCGAGCACGACCAGGGCCAGCGCCGCGACGCCGAGCCGCAGCCCGGTGCGCGGGCGGGGCGGCGGGGACGGCTGGATGCGCCGGGCGGGCGACGCGAAGGGGTCGTGTGGCGGCCCGGGGTCGGCCGGCCCGGGGTGGGCGGCCAGCGGGTCCGCCGGTGCGGTCGCGACGACCGGCGAACCGGTGGCGTGCGCCGCCCAGACCGGCGGCGCCCCCGAGCTGGGCGCCCCGGAGGCCGGCACGCCGGAGCTGGGCATCCCCGAGCTGGGTGCGCCCGAGATCGGGACACCAGAGGTTGGCTGGCCGGAGGCGGGCACGGCCGAGCTGGGCACGCCCGAGGTCGGCGTGGCCGGCGCGGCCGGCGTGACCGGGCTGGTGGCCGACGTTGCCCGGGCGGCCGGGTCGCCGACGGGCTCCAGGTGGGGCGAGCGCAGCGGCATGCCGAGCAGCCCGAAGAGCTTGTCGGCGGCGTTCTCCACCTCGGCCGGGTAGGCCACCCAGGGGCGGGCGGCGGCGAAGTCGGCGTTGACGTAGCGGGGGCCGCCCGGGGTCTGCGCGAGGGTGTCCGCCGCGTTGGTGAACGCCTCCCGCCAGGGCTGGTCGGCGGCGGCGGCGCCCTCCAGCACGGCGACGGTCATCAGCCGGTCCTGGCCGTCCACCGCCCACCAGACGCTGCCGACCTGACACACGCCCGACGCCTCGGTGAACCTGTACGGACCATCCGGCTGCATGCCCCACTCCTCTGTTCACCCGCCGTGCGGATAGTACCGAGGCGGCACGACGCGGGAGGCCGTCACGGGTTGCCTCTGAAAATCTTCATGCATAGGGTCAGGCCATGAATGAAGGAGGCACGGCTGGGGCGTCCGCCGCCCGGGTGCTCGACCTCTTCCAGGGCGTCCGGCTCACCCCGACGCAGCGGCGCATCGCGCACAGCCTGGTACAGCACGCCGCCGCCGCGGCGTACCTGTCGGCGGCCGAGGTGGCCGAGCTGGCCGGCGTCAGCCAACCGTCGGTGACCCGGTTCGCCGTCGCGCTCGGCCACGACGGCTACCCGGCGCTGCGCCGGCGGCTGCGCGAGCTGACCGGGGCCGCCGCCACCGGCGAGCCCTCCGGCGGCAACGAGCTGCAACGCGCCGTGCACACCGAGATGGCCAACCTGGAGCGGCTGGCCGGCGAGCTGGCCGACACCGGCCGGGTCGCCGCCGTCGGCAAGCTGCTCGCCGCGAGCCGCCCCCTGCCGGTGCTCGGGCTGCGGGCCGCCGCGCCGCTGGCCGCGTACTTCGCGTTCTTCGCCGCGAAGGTGCACCCCGACGTGCGGGTGCTCGACGACGGCGGCAGCCTGCTCGCCGACCGCCTGGAGCAGGCCGCGGCGGCCGGCGCGACCGCCCTGCTGGCCTTCGTGCTGCCCCGCTACCCCCGGGAGACCCTCGACGCGCTGGCCGAGGCGCGGGCCGCCGGGCTGACGGTGGTGGCGATCACCGACTCGCCGGTCAGCCCCGCGACCGAGCACGCCGAGGTGGTGCTCCCGGCCGCCGTCGGCACCGACCTCGTATTCGACCTGCACACCGCACCGATGACCCTGGCGATGGTGGTCCTGTCGGCCATCTGCGACGCCGCCCCCGCCGAGACCCAGCGCCGGCTGGAGGCGTTCGAGTCCTCCGCCGCCCGCCGCCAGTTGTTCCTCGGCTGAGAGGAGAGACGAGATGCCCCAGCCCGTCCGCGCCGCCCGGGGGGCCGCGCTCACCGCCCGGGGGTGGCCGCAGGAGGCCGCCCTGCGGATGCTGATGAACAACCTCGACCCGGAGGTGGCCGAGCGCCCCGACGACCTGGTCGTCTACGGCGGCACCGGGCGGGCGGCCCGGGACTGGCCGTCGTACCACGCGCTGGTGCGCACGCTCACCGACCTGCGCGACGACGAGACGATGCTGGTGCAGTCCGGCCGCCCGGTCGGGGTCCTGCGCACCCACGAGTGGGCCCCCCGGGTGCTGCTGGCCAACTCCAACCTGGTCGGCGACTGGGCCACCTGGCCGGAGTTCCGCCGCCTGGAGTCGCTCGGCCTGACCATGTACGGCCAGATGACCGCCGGTTCGTGGATCTACATCGGCACCCAGGGCATCCTCCAGGGCACGTACGAGACGTTCGCGGCCGTCGCCGCGAAGCTCGCCGGCGCCCGCGGCGACGGGCAGCAGCACGGAGGCGGCACGCTCGCCGGCACGCTGACGCTCACCGCCGGCTGCGGCGGGATGGGCGGGGCGCAGCCCCTCGCGGTCACCATGAACGGCGGCGTGTGCCTGATCGTCGACGTCGACCGGTCCCGGCTGGACCGCCGGGTGCGCGACCGCTACCTCGACGAGGTCGCCGACTCCCTCGACGACGCCGTGGAGCGGGCGCTCGCCGCGAAGCGGGACCGCCGGGCGCTGTCGGTCGGCGTCGTCGGCAACGCGGCCACGGTCTTCCCCGAGCTGCTGCGCAGGGGCGTGGCGGTCGACGTCGTCACCGACCAGACCAGCGCGCACGACCCGCTGTCGTACGTGCCGGAGGGGGTGGAGCTGGCCGACGCGCCGGACTACGCGAGGGCGAAGCCCGCCGAGTTCACCGACCGGGCGCGGGAGTCGATGGCCAGGCACGTCGAGGCGATGGTCGGCTTCCTCGACGCCGGCGCGGAGGTCTTCGACTACGGCAACTCGATCCGGGGCGAGGCGCGCCTCGGCGGGTACGAGCGGGCGTTCGACTTCCCCGGCTTCGTGCCGGCCTACATCCGGCCGCTGTTCTGCGAGGGCAAGGGCCCGTTCCGGTGGGCGGCGCTCTCCGGCGACCCGGCCGACATCGCCGCCACCGACCGGGCGATCCTCGACCTGTTCCCGGAAAACGAGTCGCTGGCCCGCTGGATCCGGCTGGCCGGCGAGCGGGTCGCGTTCCAGGGCCTGCCGGCGCGGATCTGCTGGCTCGGCTACGGCGAGCGGGACCGGGCCGGGGCGCGGTTCAACGAGATGGTCGCCTCCGGCGAGCTCTCCGCCCCGGTGGTGATCGGCCGGGACCACCTCGACTGCGGCAGCGTCGCCAGCCCCTACCGGGAGACCGAGGCGATGGCCGACGGCTCCGACGCCATCGCCGACTGGCCGCTGCTCAACGCGCTGGTCAACACGGCCAGCGGGGCGTCCTGGGTGTCCATCCACCACGGCGGCGGGGTGGGCATCGGCCGGTCCATCCACGCCGGCCAGGTCTGCGTCGCCGACGGCACCGCGCTGGCCGGGCAGAAGATCGAGCGGGTGCTCGCCAACGACCCGGCGATGGGCGTCATCCGGCACGTCGACGCCGGCTACGACGCCGCCCGCGAGGTCGCCGCCCGCACCGGCGTCCGCGTCCCGATGCAAGGAGGGGCCCCTTGTTAACGCATTCTGTAGGTGAAGGGCCCCTTCCTAACAACGACCACAGCAGCCAGCGCCGGTTCCGCGAGCTGTGGGACGAGATCGCCCCGATCGGGCGCGACGCCGGCAGCGGCGGCTACCTGCGGTTCGCGTTCACCGGGCCCGAGCTGGCGCTGCGCGACTGGTTCCGGGCGCAGGCCGACCGCCGGGGCATGCCGGTCACCGTCGACGGCAACGGCAACCTCTTCGCCCGCTGGGGCGAGCCCGACGCGCCCGGGGCGGTGCTGACCGGCAGCCACTTTGACTCGGTGCCGCACGGCGGCGCGTACGACGGCCCGCTCGGCATCGTCAGCGCGTTCCTCGCCGTGGACGAGCTGCGCGCCGCCGGCGTCGCCCCGTCCCGGCCCCTGGTGGTGGCCGCGTTCGCCGAGGAGGAGGGGGCCCGGTTCGGCGTACCCTGCCTGGGGTCGAGGCTGCTCACCGGCGCGCTCGACGCCGACCGCGCGGCCGGGCTGCGCGACGCCGACGGGGTGCGCCTGGCCGAGGCGCTGGGCGACCGGCCGGCGGGCCCCCGACCGGACCTGCTCGCCGGCTGGTCGTGCTTCGTGGAGCTGCACGTCGAGCAGGGCCGCGCGCTGGTCGACCAGGGCGCGCCCGTCGCGGTCGCCAGCGCCATCTGGCCACACGGCCGCTGGCGCTTCGACTTCCACGGCGAGGGCAACCACGCCGGTACGACCCGGATGGCCGACCGCCGCGACCCCATGCTCACGTACGCGTTCACGGTGCTCGCGGCCAACAAGGAGGCCCGGCTGCGCGGCGCGCACGCCACGATGGGCCGGGTCCGGGTCGAGCCGAACGCCACCAACGCGATCCCGGCGCGGGTGACCGGCTGGCTGGACGCCCGCGCCGCCGACCCGGAGACCGTCGCCGGCCTGGTCGAGGCGGTGCGCGCGAAGGCCGCCGAGCGGGCCGGGCGCGACGGCACGGAGGTAACCGTGACCGAGGAGTCAACGACGCCGCTGGTCGGCTTCGCCGGCGACCTCGGCGGGCGGCTCGCCGCGCTGCTCGACGCGCCGGTGCTGCCCACCGGGGCGGGCCACGACGCCGGGGTCCTCGCCGGGCGGCTGCCCACGGCGATGCTGTTCGTGCGCAACCCGACCGGGGTGTCGCACTCCCCCGCCGAGGCGGCCACCGACGCCGACTGCGCCGCCGGGGTGACCGCCCTGGCCCGGGTGCTGGCGGAGCTGACGTGCCGATGACCGGAGCTGACGCGCCGATGACCGGGGAGCCGCGCCGATGACCGTCACCCGCTGGCTCGCCGAGCACGCGTGGCTGCCCGACCGGCCCGGGCCCACCGCCGACGTGCTGATCGAGGCCGACGGCGGCCGGATCACCGCCGTCACCCCGCTGTCGGCCGGCGGCGCGCCCACCGCCGGGGTCGAGGTGCTGGCCGACGCCGTACGGCTGCCCGGGCTGACCCTGCCCGGCCTGGCCAACGCCCACTCGCACGCGTTCCACCGCGCCCTGCGCGGGCGCACCCAGGGCGCGGACGGCGGGCGGGGCGACTTCTGGAGCTGGCGCGACCGGATGTACGAGGTGGCCGCCCGCCTCGACCCGGACAGCTACCTGGCCCTGGCCCGCGCCGCGTACGCCGAGATGGCCCTCGCCGGGATCACCTGCGTCGGCGAGTTCCACTACCTGCACCACGGCCCCGACGGCACCCGCTACGCCGACCCGAACGCGATGGGCGCGGCCCTGGTCGAGGCCGCCGCCCAGGCCGGCATCCGGATCACCCTGCTCGACACGCTCTACCTGACCGCCACCGTCGACGGCGCGCCGCTCGCCGGGCCGCAGCGGCGCTTCGGCGACGGCGACGTCGACGGGTGGTCCGACCGGCACGACCGGCTGACCGCCGCGCAACAAGGCCGGCCGCACGCCTTGATCGGGGCCGCGCTGCACTCGGTGCGGGCGGTGCCGGCCGACCAGATCGCCCCCTTCGCCGCCCGCAACGAGGGGGCGCCGCTGCACGTGCACCTCTCCGAGCAGCCGGCCGAGAACGACGCCTGCCGGGCCGCGTACGGCTGCACGCCGGCCCGGCTGCTGGCCGACCGGGGGGCGCTCACCCCGGCCACGACCGCCGTGCACGCGACCCACCTGACCAGCGCCGACGTGACGCTGCTCGGCGAGGCCGGCGTCGGCGTCTGCCTCTGCCCCACCACCGAGCGGGACCTGGCCGACGGGATCGGGCCGGCGCGGCGGCTCGCCGACGCGGGCGTTCCGTTGAGCCTGGGCAGCGACAGCCACGCCGTCGTCGACCCGTTCGAGGAGGCGCGGGCGGTGGAGCTGGACGAGCGGCTGCGCACCCGCCGCCGGGGGCACTTCGCCCCGGCGGAGCTGCTGGCCGCCGCGACCGCCGCCGGGCACGCCGCGCTGGGCTGGGCCGACGCCGGCCGGCTCGCCGTCGGGGCCCGCGCCGACCTGGTGACCCTGCGGCTGGACAGCGCCCGCACCGCCGGGGTGCCGCCGGAGGGCGCGTTCTTCGCGGCGACCGCCGCCGACGTCGCCTCGGTGGTCGTCGACGGCCGGCAGGTCGTCGCCGACGGGCGGCACCTGACCGTGGACGTGCCCGCCGCGCTGCGCGCCGCGATCGGGGCGGTGACCCGGTGATCGGCAGCCTGCTGGTCGACGACATCGGCGAGCTGGTCACCAACGTGGCCGGCACCGGCGACGGCAGCCCGCTGGGCCTGCGCCGCGACGCCGCCGTGCTGATCGAGGACGGGCGGGTCGCCTGGGTCGGGCCGGCGCGCTACGCGCCCGCCGCCGACCGCCGCATCGACGCGCAGGGCGGCGCGGTCCTGCCGGGCTTCGTGGACAGCCACGCCCACCTGGTCTTCGCCGGGGACCGGGCCGCCGAGTTCGCCGCCCGGATGGCCGGCGAGCCGTACACCGGCGGGGGCATCCGCACCACGGTCGGCGCGACCCGCGCCGCCACCGACGGCCAACTGCGCGACACCGTGCGCCGGCTGGTCGGCGAGGCGATGCGGCAGGGCACCACCACGATCGAGACCAAGAGCGGGTACGGCCTCACCGTCGCCGACGAGGCCCGGTCCCTGCGGATCGCCGCCGAGGTGACCGGCGAGACGACGTTCCTCGGCGCGCACGTCGTCCCCGCCGAGTACGCCGGCCGCCCCGACGACTACGTGGGCCTGGTCTGCGGGCCGATGCTCGCCGCCGCCGCGCCGTACGCCCGCTGGGTCGACGTGTTCTGCGAGCAGGGCGCGTTCGACGCCGACCACGCGCGGGCGATCCTCACCGTCGGGCAGGCCGCCGGGCTCGGGGTGCGGCTGCACGCCAACCAGCTCGGCCCGGGGCCCGGGGTGCGGCTCGGGGTGGAGCTGGGCGCGGCCAGCGTCGACCACTGCACCCACCTGTCCGACGCCGACGTCGACGCGCTCGCCGGCTCGCCGACCGTGGCCACGCTGCTGCCGGGGGCGGAGTTCTCCACGCGGTCGCCGTACCCGGACGCGCGGCGGCTGCTCGACGCGGGCGTGACCGTGGCGCTGGCCACAGACTGCAACCCCGGGTCGTCGTACACCTCGTCTATGCCGTTCTGCGTCGCGCTCGCCGTACGCGAGATGCGGATGACCCCGGCGGAGGCCGTGTGGGCCGCGACCGCCGGGGGCGCGCGGGCGCTGCGCCGCGACGACGTCGGGGTGCTGCGGTCCGGCGCGCGGGCCGACCTCATCGTCCTCGACGCCCCCTCCCACCTGCACCTGGCCTACCGGCCCGGTGTCCCCCTGATCCGCCAGGTCCTGCACAACGGAGTGCCGCAATGTCGATCGTGACCGTCCAGCCCACCGGGATCTCCCCCGCCGACGTGCTCGCCGTGGCACGCGGCGGCGCGCAGGTCGTCCTCGACCCCTCCACCGTGGCGGCGATGGCCACCAGCCGCTCCATCGTGGACGGCATCGAGGCCGCCGGCCGCCCCGTCTACGGCGTCTCCACCGGGTTCGGGGCGCTGGCCAACACGTTCGTCGCGCCCGATCGGCGGGCCGAGTTGCAGCACGCGCTGATCCGCTCGCACGCCGCCGGGGTGGGCGCGCCGATGCCGGGCGAGGTGGTCCGGGCGATGATGCTGCTGCGGGTGCGCTCGCTGGCGCTGGGCCGCTCCGGGGTGCGCCCGCTGGTCGCGCAGGCCCTGGTGGACCTGCTCAACGCCGACGTCACCCCGTGGGTGCCGGAGCACGGCTCGCTCGGCGCGTCCGGCGACCTGGCCCCGCTCGCGCACTGCGCGCTGGTGCTGCTCGGCGAGGGCTGGGTGCTCGGCCCGGCCGGCGAACGGCTGCCCGCCGCCGACGCCCTCGACGCGGCCGGGCTGGCCCCGGTCGAGCTGGCCGCGAAGGAGGGGCTGGCCCTGATCAACGGCACCGACGGCATGCTCGGCATGCTGCTGCTGGCGATCCGCGACGCGGCCCACCTGTTCACCATGGCCGACGTGACCGCCGCGCTGGCCATCGAGGCGATGCTCGGCTCGGAGCGGCCGTTCCTGCCGGAGCTGCACGCGATCCGGCCGCACCCCGGCCAGTCCGTGTCGGCCGCGAACATCCACCGGCTGCTCCAGGGCTCCGCCGTGATGGACTCGCACCGCGACGACCTGGCGCACGCCGTGCAGGACGCGTACTCGATGCGCTGCGCGCCGCAGGTAGCCGGGGCGGCCCGCGACACCCTGGACTTCGTCCGCGCGGTGGCCGACCGGGAGCTGGTGTCCGTGGTGGACAACCCGGTGGTGCTGCCCGACGGCCGGGTCGAGTCGACAGGCAACTTCCACGGCGCGCCGCTCGGCTTCGCCGCCGACTTCCTGGCCATCGCCGCCGCCGAGGTGGGGGCCATCGCCGAGCGGCGGGTGGACCGGCTGCTCGACGTCACCCGCAACCGGGACCTGCCGGCGTTCCTCTCCCCCGACGCCGGGGTCAACTCGGGGCTGATGATCGCCCAGTACACGGCCGCCGGGATCGTCGCGGAGAACCGCCGGCTCGCCGCGCCCGCCTCGGTGGACTCGCTGCCGACCAGCGGCATGCAGGAGGACCACGTGTCGATGGGCTGGGCGGCCACCAGGAAGCTGCGCACCGTGCTGGACAACCTGACCAGCCTGCTCGCCGTGGAGCTGCTGGCCGCCGTGCGGGGCCTCCAGCTCCGCGCCCCGCTCACGCCGTCCCCGGCCGGGCGGGCCGCCCTCGCGGCGCTCGGCGGGGCCGCCGGCCAGCCGGGGCCGGACGTCTTCCTCGCCCCGCTGATGGAGGCCGCCCGCGCCGTGGTGGCCGGGCCGCAGCTGCGGGCGGCGATCGAGCGGGAGACCGGCCCGCTGGGCTGAGCGTCCGCTGAGCTGAGCGTCCGCTGAGCTGAGCGTCCGCGTCCCGCCCGGCCGCCCGGCCCGGCGTCCCGCCCGGTCGCCCCGCCCCGCGCCGCCTCGCGCCGCGCCGCCTCAGCTCCCGAGGACCGCCACGCCGATCAGCACCGGCACCGCCGCCACGGTGGACAGCAGCACCGCGTCCCGGGCCAGCACGACGGCCCGGTCGTAGCGGACCGCGTAGACGAAGACGTTCTGCGCGGTCGGCAGCGCGGCCGTGACCGTGCAGGCCAGGACCGTCGGCTGCGGCAGCCCCAGCGCGTGCCGCGCCACGAGGTACGCGACGACGGGCTGGGCCACGGTCTTCAGCGCGACGGCCAGCCACACGTCCCGTCGGGTGTCCCCGGAGCCGGGCCGGGGCGCGCCGTGCAGCGACAGCCCGTACGCCAGCAGGGCGGTGGGCACGGCCATCGCCGCCACCAGCTCCACCGGCCGCAGCACCGGCTGCGGCGGGAGCCAGCCGGTCAGGTTGACGGCCAGGCCCAGGGCGCACGCCACCGTGACCGGGTTGGCCAGCGGGGCGGCCACCGACCGGGCCAGCGACCGCCGCCCGCCCTCCGTCGTGTCCAGCACGGCGAAGGCGACCGGCGCCATCACGACGAGCTGGAACATGATGACCGGCGCGATGAACGACGCGTCGCCGAGGACGTAGACGGCGACGGGGATGCCGATGTTCGCCCCGTTCACGTACGACGACGCGAGCGCCCCGATCGTGGCCTCCGCCGCCGGACGCCGCCACAGCAGGCGCGCGACCAGCACGAACACCGTCGCCACGACGGCGGTGCCCGCGACCGTGACGACCAGGGCCGCCGAGAAGACCTCGCGCAGGTCGGCGTGGGCGACCGTGTCGAACAGCAGCGCCGGCGTCGCGACGAAGAACGCCACCCGGGACAGCACGGTGGACGCCCCCGGCCCGAGCACGCCGAGGCGGCCCACCAGGTAGCCGACGCCGATGACGGCGCCGATGACGGCGAACCCCGTCAGCACACCAGGCACGTCGCCACCCGGCCGGCCGCCGCCCGCCCCGCCGTCAGGCCGCCGGCGGCAGCACCTTCGCGACCAGCTTCGCCAGCTCGCGCAGCGCCTTGCCCCGGTGGCTGATCGCGTCCTTCTCCTGCGGGGTCAGCTCCGCGTTGGTGCGGTCCTGGCCGTCGCCGAGGAAGATCGGGTCGTACCCGAAGCCACCCTCGCCGCGCGGCGCGCGCAGCAGCCGGCCGGCCTGGCGGCCGTCGACCAGGTGCTCCTTGCCGCCGGGCAGCACCAGGGCCACCGTGCAGACGAAGGACGCGCCCCGGTGCTCGTCGGGCAGGTCGGCGATCTGGTCCAGCACCAGCTCCAGGTTGGCCCGGTCGTCGCCGTGCTTGCCGGACCAGCGGGCGCTGAACACCCCCGGCATGCCGTTCAGCGCGTCCACGGCGAGGCCGGAGTCGTCGGCGATGGTCGGCAGGCCCGTGCGCCGGCAGCCCTCCCGCGCCTTGATCAGCGCGTTCTCGCCGAAGGTCAGGCCGGTCTCGGGCAGCTCCGGGTATTCCTCGACGTCGTCGAGGCCGAGCAGGGCGACCCGGTGCGCGCCGAGCGCGCCGTCGAGGATCCGCTGGAGCTCGACGAGCTTCTTGCGGTTACGGGTGGCGAGCAGGAGCTTCTTCACGCTGTACCGCCTTTGTTCGCGACTGCGGGGCTCGCAAGCTCACTCCTCGCGCTCACGGGAACAGTGCCTTCCGCTGGGCCTCGGCCAACTCCGCGCAGCCGGCGACGGCCAGGTCGAGCAGGGCGTCGAGCTGGTCGCGGGCGAAGACGCCCGACTCGCCCGTGCCCTGCACCTCGACGAACTCGCCGTCGCCGGTGCAGACCACGTTCATGTCGACCTCGGCGGCCACGTCCTCTTCGTAGCAGAGGTCCAGCCGGGCCTCGCCGGCGATCACGCCGACACTCACCGCCGCCACGGAGCGGTGCATCACCTTCTCCGGCCTGCCGGCCAGCGCCTTGCGGGCGGCCAGCCAGGTCACCGCGTCGTGCAGCGCCACGTACGCGCCGGTGATGGCCGCGGTGCGGGTGCCGCCGTCGGCCTGGAGCACGTCGCAGTCGAGGACGACGGAGTTCTCGCCGAGGGCCTTGAGGTCGATGGCGGCCCGCAGGCTGCGGCCGATCAGCCGGGAGATCTCGTGGGTGCGCCCGCCGACCTTGCCCCGGACGCTCTCCCGGTCGGAGCGGGTGTTCGTGGCGCGGGGCAGCATCGCGTACTCGGCGGTCACCCAGCCGAGCCCGGAACCCTTGCGCCAGCGGGGCACCCCCTCGGTGACGCTGGCGGTGCACAGCACCCGCGTCCCGCCGAACTCGACGAGCACGGAGCCCTCGGGGTGGGTGCTCCAGCCCCGGCTCAGGGTCACCGGTCGGAGTTGGTCGGGCCGCCGCCCGTCAGGTCGCGCCATCCCTGCACCCTATTCGGTGCGGCGGACGGGGCCGCCGCGGGTCCCGCCGTCGCCGCGCGCACGGGTTAGGAAGGGCCCCCTGTACAACAGAATGCGATAACAAGGGGCCCTTCCTTACCGGGTCAGACGTCGTAGCAGGCGCCCGCGCGGACCACTTCCAGCGGCCCGTCGTACGCCGTGCCGGCCGCCTCGACGGTGAGCGCCTCGCTGCCCCACGCGGCGACCAGATGGGTCAGCAGCAGCCGGCCCACGCCGGCCTTGGTGGCCGCCTCGCCGGCCTCCCGGCCGGTCAGGTGCAGGTCCGGTGGGTTCTCCACCCCGTCGAGGTAGCTGGCCTCGCAGAGGAAGACGTCGGCGTCCTGGGCCAGCCGCAGCAGCGCCTCGCAGGGCGCGGTGTCGGAGGAGTAGCAGAGCACCCGGCCGTCGTGCTCCAGCCGCACGCCGTACGTCTCGATCGGGTGGTTCATCCGGTCGACGGTGACGGTGAACGGGCCGATCGGGAAGGTGCCGGGCTGGAGGCCGTAGAACTGGTAGACGTCCTCGACGGTGCTGTCCTCCTGGCCGTAGGCCAGGGCGAGCCGGTCCGGCGCGCCGGAGGGGGCGTACACGGGCAGGGCCGGGTACGGGCCGTCCGGGGCGTAGCGCCGCACCACCACGTACGAGGCGGCGTCGAGCATGTGGTCGCAGTGCAGGTGGGTGAGGAGGATGGCGTCCGGGGCGGTCAGCCCGGCGTAGCGCTGGAGGGTGGAGAGCGCGCCCGAGCCGAAGTCGACAAGCAGCCGGAAACCCTCGGCCTCGACCAGGTAGGCCGAGCACGGGGAGTCGGGCCCGGGGAAGCTCCCGGCACAGCCGAGGACGGTCAGTCTCATGGAGTCGTCCCGCTGTCACGTATCGTAGTCGTCACGTCGGCCGCCGCTCCGTCGATGATCTTTACCGACGCGTACGACACGCTGCGCAGCCTACGCTGACGCACCCCGGGGCAAGAATCATCTGCTGGAAGTTGTCACGAACGTGACACCCTCGGCCCGTCTCCGGGTCAGCGACGACGAACGGGCCGCGCCGGTCACCCGGTCACGGCCCGTCAGCGTCGTCACGCCCAGAGCTGCCCGTCCAGGGCCTCCTCGGCGTCGGCGAGGGTGCCGCCGTACGCGCCGGTGCTCAGGTATTTCCAGCCGCCGTCGCAGACCACGAACGCGACGTCGGCGCGGCGGCCGTCGCGGACCGCCTCGTGCGCCACCGCGAGGGCGGCGTGCAGGATCGCCCCGGTGGAGAAGCCCGCGAAGATCCCCTCCACCTCGACGAGCTGCCGGGTGCGCAGCACGGCGTCCCGGGTGCCGACCGAGAACCGCCGGGTCAGCACCGTGGCGTCGTAGAGCTCCGGGACGTACCCCTCGTCGATGTTGCGCAGCCCGTAGACCAGCTCGCCGTAGCGCGGCTCGGCGGCGACGATCTGGATGCCGTCGACCTTCTCCCGCAGGTAGCGACCGGTGCCCATGAGCGTGCCGGTGGTGCCGAGCCCGGCCACGAAGTGGGTGATCGTGGGCAGGTCCTCCAGCAGCTCCGGGCCGGTGGTCTCGAAGTGCGCCCGGGCGTTCGCCTCGTTGCCGTACTGGTAGAGCATCACCCAGTCGGGGTGCTCGGCGGAGATCTGCTTGGCGGTGGCGACGGCCTGGTTCGAGCCGCCGGCGGCCGGCGAAAAGATGATCTCCGCGCCGTACATCCGGAGCAGCTGGACCCGCTCGGTCGAGACGTTCTCCGGCATGACGCAGACCAGCCGGTATCCCCGCAGCTTGGCCACCATGGCCAGGGAGATGCCGGTGTTGCCGCTGGTCGGCTCCAGGATCGTGTCGCCGGGGCGCAGCCTGCCGTCGGACTCCGCCCGGCGGACCATGAACAGGGCCGCCCGGTCCTTGATGCTGCCGGTCGGGTTCCGGTCCTCCAGCTTCGCCCACAGCCGCACCGGCGGCGCCCCCTCGGGCACCACCGGCGACAACCTCGGCAGCCCCACCAGGGGCGTGCCGCCGCAGGCGTCCAGCAGGCTGTCGTAGCGCGCCATCGCCGGCCGCCTCAGCGGACGACGGCGCGCGCGGTCACCGGAGGCGAAGCCACCGCCGCCACGGAGGCGGCGCCGTGCGAGGCGATCGCCGCCGCCGCCGCGAAGCCGAACGCGCCGCCGGCCACGGCCGGCAGGATGGTGACGCTGTCGCCGTCGTTGAGCTTGGCGTCGAGCGCGCCGAGGAAGCGGACGTCCTCGTCGTTGACGTAGACGTTGACGAACCGGTGCAGCGCGCCGGCGTCGGTGACCAGGCGGGCCCGCAGGCCGCCGTGCCGGGAGTCCAGGTCGGTCAGCAGGTCGCCCAGGGTGTCGCCGGCGCCCTCGACGACCTTCGCGCCGCCGGTGTACGTGCGCAGGATGGTGGGGATGCGAACCTCGATGGCCATGGTGTCGTACTCCTTGTTCGGGTGTGCGGTCTGCACGGTGACGGGAAGAGAAGGAATGTCGCGGGGCCGCTGGGTCAGCGGTCGGAACACTCGTAGTCGACCGTCGCCGGGCTCTGCCCGAACATGTAGGACTGGACGGCGTGCGGGTCCACGGCGGCGTCCACGATCTCCACCGGCTCCTCGGTCACCACGCCGTCGACGATCCGGAAGGAGCGGATCTCCTCGGTGTCGGGCTCGCGGGTGGAGACGAGCAGGTAGTGCGCCCCCGGCTCGCCGGCGAAGGAGATGTCGGTGCGGGAGGGGTATGCCTCCGTGGCGGTGTGCGAGTGGTAGATCACCACGGGCTCCTCGTCACGGTCGTCCATCTCCCGCCACACCCGCAGGTGCTCCATCGAGTCGAACTCGTAGAACGTCATGGAGCGGGCGGCGTTCTCCATGGGGATGTGCCGGGTCGGGGTGTCGCTGCCGGCGGGACCGGCGACCACGCCGCACGCCTCGTCCGGGTGGTCCCGACGCGCGTGGGCGACGATCGCGTCGATGATCGACCGGTCGATGCTCAGCACGCCGCCCAGCCTAGCCCCTCGCCGACGCCCGCAGCGAGGTGGCGCGGGTCACGGTCAGTCGATCATGGCGTTGAGCAGGGATTCCTGGAGATAGCCGAGATAGGCGTAGACCGAAAGCTGGAACACCCGGCTCGACGACGGGTCGGCGGCGACCGCCTCGTCCAGCTCCGCGCCCAGGTCCGTGCCGTCCTTGATCTCCAGCCGGACGCCCATCGCCAGGCGGGCGTCGTTGAGGGCCCGCAGCCACGCCTCGGCCGCCTCGGCGTCGAGCTGCACCTCGCCCCCGGCGGAGTCGGGCAGCGCGGCGAGGATCGCGCCGGCCTGGTCGATCTTGCCGGTCTTCAGGTCACCCTCGGTGTACTTGCGGAACTCCGCCGTGCCCGCCGCGTCGTCCGGGTAGACCTCCGGGAAGAGCCGGCCGACCACCGGGTCGGTGTGGTCGAAGCCCTCGGTGAGCAGCCCCACCACCTCGGAGGCCACCTTGCGCAGCACCCGGACCTCGTCCACGGCCAGCGTGGCGACGTACCGCTCGCCCCGGCGACGGAACATGCTCACGACCGCTCCACCGTGGCCCACAGCCCGTACGCGTGCAGCTGCGCCGCGTCGTGCTCCATCCGCTCCCGGGCCCCGCTGGAGACCACCGCCCGCCCCTTGTGGTGCACGTCCAGCATGAGCTTCTCGGCCCTCTCCCGGCTGTAGCCGAACAGCTTCTGGAAGACCCAGGTCACGTACGACATCAGGTTGACCGGGTCGTCCCACACGATCGTCACCCACGGCCGGTCGGAGACCGGCACCTCTTCGGTGTCCGGGGTCTCGACCGGCGCAACCTGCGGAGCCGCCATGCCCCCCATCGTGCCACCGGTCCCGCCGAAGCGATGAACCGGAACGCCGGACGGGCCCGGATCGGCCGCCGGGCCGGCGCATCGGGCCGGCCCGGCCGGGCGTCGCCGCCGCGCGGCGGGCCCGCCGTCAGGCGAGCAGGATGCCGTGGTCGAGCGCATCGGCCAGCACCGTGCCGAGCGAGAGGCGGACCGCCTCGAACCGCCGGGACACCTCCTGGGCCAGCTCCAGCTCGACCTCGCGCAGCGCCCGCTGCGCCCAGGCCCGGGCACCGCCCGGGTCGTCGTTGCCGGGACCGCGCCAGCGCTGCCAGCACCCGCCGGAGAGCGCCACGGCGACCGGCGGGAGCACCTCGAAGCGCTCCGCGCCCGGATAGCCGCGCAGCGCGTCGGCCGCGCCGGGGCCGGTCAGCTCCGCCACCCCGGCGGTGCTGGTGACCAGCAGCACCCGGTCGAGACGCCGGCCCGCCGAATGGTCGTCGAGCCCGAACCGCACCGCCTCGACGATCCGCCGCCGTACGCCGTCGGGGACCGGGCCGCCGAGGACCCGCTCGGCGGCGTCGTCGCAGATGCCCCGCACGGCCCGGTCGCACTGGGCCGTGGCGAGCAGGCAGAGCGCCTCCAGCTCCCGGTCGAGCAGCTGCGGCAGCCCCGCGCAGCCGACCCCGAAGACGATCTCCTGCACCACCCGCAGGTGCGTGTCGGCCAACTCCAGGGCGACGTCCTGCCGGATCCGCTGGGCGCAGGAGCGGGCCTGCCGCTCGAGCTGCCCGGCCCAGTCGGTCGCCTCCGCGCCGGGCAGCACCGGCACCCGGTCGTGCGCGCCGGGCGGCTCCGGCGGCTGCGCGCTCCCCCGGCGCAGCATCTCGTCGGCGGCCCACCCCACGATGGCCCGGCGCAGCGCCTCGGTGTCGTCCGGGCGGGCCGGGTACCACCGCGCCCGGGTCAGCCCGGGCACGACGGCGAGCAGCGCGGCGCGGTGCGCGGCGACCGCCACCACGGCCGGATCCACCGGCTCGGGCGGGTCCGGCGGCGCGGCCGGCTCGGGCGGATCAGCCAGCTCGGGCGGCGCGGCCCAGCCCGACAGCCCCGGGGTGACGACGAAGAAGACCTCGACCGGCGAGGCGGCGACCTCGGCCAGCAGGCGCAGCTCGGCGGCGGTGAACGCCTGGTCGGCGGCGATCACGAAGAGCAGCGCCCCGGCCCGGCCGACCGCGTCGAGCAGCAGCCGCCCGCCGGCGAGGCCGAGGGTCCCGCTGTCGGGCGTGTCGACCACGGCGAAGCGCCGCAGCAGCGGCTCGGCGACGGTCAGCTCGACCCGGCGCGGCGGCCGGGCCAGCGCCGGGCCCGCCGCCGAGCCGTCCGGCGCGTACGCGTGGGGCTGCCGGTAGCCCGGCACGTACGCGGCCCGCGTCGACACCCGGGCGTGGTCGACCAACAGCCAGCTCCCGGGCGGCACCGCGAGCCGCTCCGGGGCGAGCTCCAGCAGGGCGGCGAGCACCTCCCGGCGCGCGGCGCCGGACGGGCCGGCAGCGACCACGGCGATGGGCTCGCCCGCCGACGGCTCGGTCACCCCGAGCCGGGTGGGCAGCGGGGCGCAGCGCGGCGGGGCGGCGGGACCGCCCGGCTCGTCGGGCACGTCGACCCCGGGGAGAGGGCCCGGCTTCATCAGCGGCCTCCCGGTGCGGGCGGCCGCGTCGGACCCGGCCGCGTGATCATCCGGCGGGGGCAGCCGGATGCGGGAAGACTACGTCTTTGGGACAGCTCGCCCACGCCCGCCTGATACTCACCGGTAATCGACCGGTTACTCAACTTCGCCGCGTGACGCCGCCCGCGCCGACGGATGGCGGTCGATATGCTGCCCGGATGAGTCGGTGGGACTTCGTCGGCCGCCGCGCCGAGCTCGACCGTCTGCTGGCCGCGGCGACCGGGGTGGAGGAACGCGGGCTCTTCCTCAGCGGCTCCACCGGGGTCGGCAAGAGCCGGCTGCTGCGCGAGGCGCTCGCCGCCGTCCCCACCGACGGGCACGCCGTCTGGTCGGTGTCGGCCAGCGCCACCACCGCCGCCCTGCCCTTCGGCGGCATGGTCCAGGTGCTGCCCGCCGAGCCGCCGCAGGGGCTCTCCCCCGCCGGTGTGCTGCGCTGGGCGGTGGACCAGTTGCACCACCAGGCCGCCGGGCGTCGCATCGTGCTGGCCGTCGACGACGCGCACCTGCTCGACCCGCCCTCGGCGGCGCTGGTGCACCTGGCCGCCCGCGCCGAGAACACCACCGTGGTCGGCACCCTGCGCGACGGCGAGCAACTGCCGCTGCCCATCCGGGCACTGTGGACGGACGGCCTGGTCGACCACGTGGAGCTGACCCCGCTGGGGCGCTCCGACATCGCCGGGTTGCTCGCCGCCATCCTCGGCGGCCCCGTCGACGCGGGCTCCGCCGACCGGCTGTGGCGGCTCTCCGGCGGCAACCCGCTGCTGCTGCGCGAACTCGTCATGGCCGCGCCCGCCGACGAGCTGACCCGCACGTACGGCGTCTGGCGGTGGACCGGCCGGCCGGCGCTGGCCCCCAGCCTCACCGACCTCATCGACACCCGCATCGGCCGGCTCACGCCGCAGGTGCGGGCGGTGCTGGAGCTGGTCGCCTTCGGCGAGCCGCTCGGGCTGCACCTGCTCGGCCAGGCGGTGGAGCCGGTCGACGTGGAGACCGCCGAGGAGCGCGGGCTGATCGCGGTGGAGCACAACGACCGCCGGACCGACGTGCGGCTGGCGCACCCGCTCTACGGGGAGGTGATGCGCCGTCGCTGCCCCGTCAGCCGCACCCGCCGCCTACAGGCCCGCCTGGCCGAGCTGCTGGAGGCGGTGGGCGCCCGCCGCCGCGACGACCTGCTGCGGGTGGCGGTCTGGCGGCTCGACTCCGGCACCGCGCAGGACCCGGCGCTGCTGCTCGGCGCCGCCGCGCAGGCGTTCGCCCGTTACGACGTACCGCTGGCGACCCGGCTGGCCCGGGCGGCGCTGGACGCCGACGGCGGCTTCGACGCCGCGGAGCTGCTGGCCACCCTCCTGATGTTCGCCGACCGGCCGGAGGAGGCGCTCGCGATGCTCGACTCCGTCGCGCCGGAGGCGACGGGGCACGGAAGGTGCGTCCGGTGGCTGACCGTCCGCGGGATGGTCAGCTACTGGGGCCTCAGCCGGGAGTCCACCGTCGACGAGCTCGCGGCGCGCGGCGCGGAGCTGACCGACGCCGCCGGCCGGGCCCGGGTGCACGCCTTCGAGGCGATCATGCGGCTGCACCGGCTGGACACGGCGCGGGCGGTGCGGCTGGCCCAGGCGGTGCTGGACCGCCCGGCCGCCGGCGTGGCCGCCCGCGAGCTGGCCCGCTGCACCCTCGCCCACCTTCAGGCCGCGCAGGGGCAGTTCGCCCGCAGCGGCGCGGCCATCGGGCAGGTGCAGGCCGAGGCGGCCCGCTGGCGCGGCGACATGCCCTACCTCCAGCTCGCGCTGGAGCTGGCCCGGGGCACCCGGCTCGCGCTCGCCGGCGACCTGGCCGGCATCGACGCCATCGTGGCCGACGAGTTCGCCGACCTGGCCGGGGCGGGCGACTTCCGGCTCGGCACCGGCTACCTGGCCATCCTGCGGGCCTACGCGGCGCGGCTGCGCGGCGCCAGCGGCACGGCGCTGAAGACGGCCCTGGAGGCGTGCGCGGTGCTCGCCACCAGCCGCGTGTACGCGGGCCTGGCGCACGCCGAGCGGGCGCAGGCGGCGGCGCTGCGGGGCGACGCCGCGCACGCCGCCGAGGCGATGGCCGAGGCGGACCGCACCCACGCCCCCGGGATGGCGGTGCTCTATCCCTGGCTGGAGCAGGCCCGGGGCGCGGTGCTCGCCGTGGGCGGCGACGTGGCCGGCGCGACCAAGCACCTCGCCGACCTCGCCGACCGGCTCCGCGACGACGGGCTCGCCGGCCACGAGCTGCTCGTCCTGCACGACCTGGTGCGGTTGGACGCCGCCGCCACGCCCGTGGGGCCGACCTGCACCGACGGCGGCCGGCGGACGGTCGCCCAGCGGCTGGCCGAGCTCTGCGAACGGGTCGACGGCCCGCTGCCGCCGCTGCTGGCCCGGTACGCCCGGGCCGCCGTCGCCGGCCCGGCCGACGATCTGCTCGCGGTCGCCGACGGCCTCGCCGCGCTGGACCTGCGGGTCTGGGCCGCCGAGGCGGCCGCGACGGCGGTGCACCGGCTGCGCGGGGGCCGCTCCGGCGCGGCGGTCGCCGCGCACGAACGCCTCGGCGAGCTGCTCGGGCGGTGTGACCAGGTCGACACCCCCGCGCTGCGGCTCGGGGAGCCCGCCCTGACCGAACGGGAGTGGGAGGTCGCCCGGCTCGCCGCCGAGGGCGTCGCCAGCCGCGCCATCGGCGAGCGGCTCTTCCTGTCCAGCCGCACCGTGGACAACCACCTGCACCGGATCTACCACAAGCTCGGCGTGACCGGCCGGGCCGACCTGCGTTCCGCCCTGCGCTGGCTCCCCGGCCCCGACGGCGGGCGGCCCCGCTCCGGCCCGGACGGCGGGCGGCCCCGCTCCGGCCCCGACGACGGGCGCTCCTTCCCGGGCCAGGAGGGCGGGCCGGGAAGGTGAACTCTAGGCTGGGCGGGTGAGCACCTTTCGCCCCGCGCTGCTGACCGACCACTACGAGCTGACCATGGTCAGCGCCGCCCTGGCCGACGGCACCGCGGACCGCCCGTGCGTCTTCGAGGTCTTCAGCCGCCGGCTGCCCACCGGCCGCCGCTACGGGGTGGTGGCCGGCACCGCCCGGCTGATCGACATGATCCGCGACTTCCGGTTCTCCGCCGACGAGGTCGACTTCCTGCGCCGCGCCGGCGTCGTCGACGACGCCGGCGCGCAGTGGCTGGCCGGCTACCGCTTCACCGGCGACATCGACGGATACGCCGAGGGCGAGCTGTTCTTCCCCGGCTCGCCGATCCTCACCGTCTCCGGGGGCTTCGCCGAGTGCGTGGTGCTGGAGACGCTGGTGCTGTCGGTGCTCAACCACGACTGCGCGGTCGCCGCTGCCGCCGCCCGGATGGTCACCGCCGCCCGGGGCCGCGCGCTGATCGAGATGGGCTCCCGGCGGGCCCACGAGGAGGCGGCCGTCGCGGCGGCGCGAGCCGCGTACCTGGCCGGGTTCCGGTTCACCTCCAACCTGGCCGCCGGCCAGCGGTACGGCATCCCGACCGCCGGCACCGCCGCGCACGCGTTCACCCTGCTGCACGACGACGAACGGGCCGCGTTCGCCTCGCAGGTCGCCACGCTGGGCAAGGACACCACGCTGCTGGTCGACACGTACGACATCAGCCAGGGCATCCGCAACGCCATCGCGGTGGCCGGGCCGGAGCTGCGGGCCGTCCGGATCGACTCCGGCGACCTCGCGGTGATCGCCCAGCAGTCCCGCGAGCTGCTCGACTCGCTCGGCGCCACCGAGACGAAGATCATCGTCTCCGGCGACCTCGACGAGTACGCCATCGCGGCGCTCGCCGCCGAGCCCGTCGACATGTACGGGGCGGGCACGGCCGTCGTCACCGGCTCCGGCGCGCCCACCGCCGGGCTGGTCTACAAGCTGGTCGAGGTGGCGGGGCGGCCGGTGGTCAAGCGCTCCGAGCACAAGGCCACCATCGGCGGCCGGAAGGTCGCGGTGCGCAGGCACAAGCCGACCGGCACGGCGACCGAGGAGGTCATCGTCCCGCAGGGGGTGCCGGACCGGCAGCCGCACGACCGGCTCCTCCAGCGGACGTACGTGGCCGGCGGCGAGCCGGTCGACCCGCCGACGCTGGACGAGTCCCGGGAGCACCTGCGGCAGTGCCTCATCTCGATCCCGTGGGAGGGCCTCAAGCTCTCCGCCGGCGACCCGGCGGTCCCGGTGACCGTCGTCCCCGCCGGCTGACCGCCCGCCACCGACCTACCGCGAAGGAGCACCCCCGGCATGGCGAACGCGCTGATCATCGTCGACGTGCAGAACGACTTCTGCGAGGGCGGCTCCCTCGCGGTGGCCGGCGGCGCCGGCGTCGCGGCGGGCATCTCCCGGCTGCTCGCCGCCGAGCCCGACCGCTGGGACCACGTGGTGGCGACGAAGGACTACCACGTGGACCCCGGCGCGCACTTCGGCAACCCGCCCGACTACATCGACTCCTGGCCCGCCCACTGCGTCGTCGGCACGCCCGGCTCGGAGTTCCACCCCGAGCTGGCCACCGGCCGGATCGAGGCGATCTTCCACAAGGGCGAGCACGCGGCGGCATACTCCGGCTTCGAGGGGCACGCCGCGGACGGCGAGCACCTCGCCGACTGGCTGCGCGCCCGCGGGGTCGACCGGGTCGACGTGGTCGGGGTCGCCACCGACCACTGCGTACGGGCCACCGCCCTGGACGCCGCCCGGGAGGGGTTCGCCACCACCGTCCTGCTCGACCTCACCGCCGCCGTGGCGCCCGAGACGCTGGACGTGGCCCTGCGGGCGATGGAGGGCGCCGGGGTGGCGATGACCGGCACGCCGGTGATCACGGCCACCTGAGCGGGTAAACCGCTGGCGGGTGTCACACCCCCGGCCGAGGATGTCGGACGGAGGTGCCCACCGTCGTGAACATGTCGCCCTACCGCCAGGCGCTCGCCCTGCCCGGCCTTCGGTCGCTGCTGCTGGTGTCCGTGCTCGCCCGCGTCCCGCTCACCGCGACCGGGGTGACCATCACCTTCCACGTGGTGCTCGACCTCGGCCGGGGCTACGGCGCGGCCGGCCTGGTCGGTGCGGCGATGACCGTCGGCGCGGCGCTCGGCGGCCCGCTGCTCGGCCGGCTCGTCGACCGGCGCGGCCTGCGGCCGGTGCTCGTGCTGACCACCGTCGCCGAGGCGATCTTCTGGTCCACCGCGCCGGCGCTGCCGTACCCGGTGCTGCTGCCAGCCGCGTTCGTCGCCGGCCTGCTCGCCCTGCCGATCTTCTCGGTGATCCGGCAGTCCATCGCCGCGCTCGCGCCGCCCGAGCACCGCCGCCCGGCGTACGCGCTGGACTCGATGTCGGTGGAGCTGTCCTTCATGGTCGGCCCCGCCCTCGCCGTGGCGATGTCCACCGCCGTGTCCGCCCGGGTCACCCTCTACGCGGTCGGCGCGGGCATCGTCGCCGCCGGCGTCACCCTCTGGCTGCTCGACCCGCCCACCCGCGCCGCCGACGAACCCGCCCCGCAGGGGCGGCGGGTGCCCCGCCGGGAGTGGCTGACCCGCCGGCTGGTCGCCGTCCTCGCCGTGAGCCTCGCCACGACCCTGGTGCTCGGGGGCACCGACGTCGCGGTGGTCGCCGTCCTGCGCGCCGGCGGCGAGGTCGGCTGGACCGGGGCGGTGCTCGCCGCGTGGGCGGTCGCGTCGCTGGTCGGCGGCTTCGCGTACGGCGCGGTCAGCCGGCCGGTCTCGCCCCTGGCCCTGGTCACCGTGCTCAGCCTGTGCACCATCCCCGTCGGGCTCGGCGGCGCGCACTGGTGGCTGCTCTGCCTCGCCCTCGTCCCGGCCGGGATGCTCTGCGCGCCGACGCTCGCCGCGACGGCCGACACGGTCAGCCGGCTCGTCCCCGCCGAGGTGCGGGGCGAGGCGATGGGTCTGCACGGCTCGGCGGTGACCGTCGGCATCGCCCTCGGCGCGCCCCTGGCCGGCGCCGTCATCGACGCCTCCGCCCCGCCGTGGGGCTTCGTGGTCACCGGCGCGATCGGGCTGCTGGTCGCCGCCGCCGTGCTCCCCGCCGAGCTGCGCCGCCCCACCGCCCCGACCCCGGCCACCCCGCCCGCTGCCGCCCCGCCCGCTGCCGCCCCGCCCGCTGCCGCCCCGGTTACCGCGTCGCACCCGACCACACCGGCCCCCGCCGACGCGGGCTCCACCACCCCGGCCTCCGCTGCCGCCGGCGTCACCGGCTGACCCGCTGCGGGCGGTTACACGGCGTGCCCGGTGGGGACGGTTGCGCGGCGGACCTGCTGCGCGCGGTTACACGGCGTGCCCGGAGGGGACGGTTGCGCGGCGGACCTGCTGAGGGCGGTTGCACAGCGTGCGCGGTGAAGGCCGTCGCGCAGCTGATCTGCTGTGCGCGGTTACACGGCGTGCCCGGTGAGGGCAGTTGCGCGGCTGACCTGCTGCGCGCGGTTGCGCGGTGGGGGCCGGGGCCGACCGTGCCCGGCTCCGGGCGGTCAGGCTTGATCCCTCCGCCGGTCACGGTCGGCCCCGGCCGTCGGTGTTCACCCGGATCACGGGCCGCGAAGGCCCACCGCCCACCGCGGCCCCGCGCCTGATCCCCCGCCATGTCGCCGACATAGCGGTATCCAGCCCCGTCCAACCCCGCCACGTCGCCGACACGGCGGGGGATCAGGGATGACCGACCCGCTACGCGGCAGGTCGGTCATCCCTGGTGATCAAGAGGAAAGCGTCAAAGTTGATCTCGACGATGACGCAAATCTCTTGATCACCGGAGTGGGGCTGGTTGGTTCTCGCCCCTTGGAGGGGGGCGAGTCGGCGCGTGCGGCCGGCAGGCCGCGCCTCGCCCGGACGGCTGCGCGCCTCGCCCGGAGGGCTGCGCGGGTGCCCGCCCCGCCCGCTCGCCCCGCACGGCCGTGCGCCTCGCCCGCTCGCCCCGCATGGCCGTACGCCTCGCCCGCTCGCCCCGCACGGGTGCGCGCCTCGTCCTGCATGGCTGCGCGGCTGCGTGGCTCGCGCGCACGCCCCGGTCGCATGGCTGCACGCCCGGCAGCACGGCTGCACGCCCGGCAGCACGCCCGGCCGTAAGGGCGGCCGGCGTAGACGGCGACGGGCGCCGCGCCCTCGGTGGGGTGCGGCGCCCGTCGTACGGGTTGACCGGCGGGTCAGCGGTGGTCGACGTTGCCCGCGGTGTCCTCCTGGTAGCTGGCGCCGTTGTCGGACTCGCTCGTCAGCGGCTTGGAGCCGCCCTCGGGCGGGCCGGCGAGGCTCTGGCCGGCGGCCAGCTCGGGGAACTTCGCGTCGAACGCGGGGCGCTCGGAGCGGATCCGGGGCATCCGGTCGAAGTTGCGCAGCGGGGGCGGCGAGCTGGTCGCCCACTCCAGCGAGTTGCCGTGGCCCCACGGGTCGTCGACCTCGACCACCGGGCCGGTCTTGTACGACTTCCAGCAGTTCCAGATGAAGGGCAGGGTCGAGATGCCGGTGATGAACGCCCCGATCGTGGAGATCATGTTGAGCGTGGTGAAGCCGTCGTCGGGCAGGTAGTCGGCGTACCGGCGGGGCATGCCCTCGTTGCCCAGCCAGTGCTGCACCAGGAACGTGGTGTGGAAGCCGATCATCGTGAGCCAGAAGTGGATCTTGCCCAGCCGCTCGTCGAGCATCCGGCCGAACATCTTCGGGAACCAGAAGTAGATGCCGGCGAAGACGGCGAACACGATCGTGCCGAACAGCACGTAGTGGAAGTGCGCCACCACGAAGTAGGAGTCGTGCAGGTGGAAGTCCAGCGGCGGGCTGGCCAGGATCACGCCGGTGAGGCCGCCGAAGAGGAAGGTCACCAGGAAGCCGATGGCGAAGAGCATCGGCGTCTCGAAGGTGATCTGCCCCCGCCACATGGTGCCGATCCAGTTGAAGAACTTCATGCCGGTCGGCACGGCGATCAGGTAGCTCAGGAAGCTGAAGAACGGCAGCAGCACCTGGCCGGTGGCGAACATGTGGTGCGCCCACACGCTCATCGACAGCGCGGCGATGGCGATGGTCGCGGCGACCAGCCCCTTGTAGCCGAAGATCGGCTTGCGGGAGAAGACCGGGATGACCTCGGTGATGATGCCGAAGAACGGCAGCGCGATGATGTACACCTCGGGGTGGCCGAAGAACCAGAAGAGGTGCTGCCACAGCATGGGGCCGCCGGTGGCCGGGTCGTAGACGTGCGCGCCGAGCAGCCGGTCCGCGGCGAGCGCGAAGAGCGCGGCGGCCAGCAGCGGGAAGACCAGGATCGCCAGCAGGCTGGTGACCAGCATGTTCCAGGTGAAGATCGGCATCCGGAACATCGTCATGCCGGGGGCGCGCAGGGTCAGGATCGTGGTGATCAGGTTGACCGCGCCGAGGATGGTGCCCAGACCGGAGACGGCCAGGCCGACGACCCACATGTTCGCGCCGACGCCCGGCGAGTGCTCGGCGGTGCTCAGCGGGGTGTAGGCGGTCCAACCGAAGTCGGCGGCGCCGCCCGGGGTGAGGAAACCGGCGGTCGCCATCGTGCCGCCGAACAGGTAGAGCCAGTACGCGAAGGCGTTCAGCCGCGGGAACGACACGTCCGGGGCGCCGATCTGCAGCGGCACCACGTAGTTCGCGAAGGCGAACACGATCGGCGTCGCGAAGAACAGCAGCATGATCGTGCCGTGCATCGTGAACAGCTGGTTGTACTGCTCCGGCGACAGGAACTGCAACCCGGGGCGGGCCAGCTCGGCCCGCATGATCAGCGCCATCAGGCCACCGATCATGAAGAACGCGAACGCGGTGACCATGTACATGATCCCGATCTGCTTCGCGTCCGTGGTGCGCAGCAGCCGCGCGAGTGCCGACCCCTTGACCGGCTCTCGGACCGGCCAGGGCCGGGTCACGACCGGCTTGGGTGCGACGGTGGTCACGAGTGGCCTCCGGTTCTGGGTTGTCCCGCTCGGCACGCCCTGGTTATCTGCGAGCCGTCATCCGCAAGGAGGATAGTCCCCGGCAGGTGGGGGTGCCGCGTGGGGTGGCCGGCTACGATCACGCCCCGCCCGGTCGCGCTCGCCCGGCGCGGCCGGCGGCCCCGGGGCCGGGTGGGCCGCGCCGGGGGCCGGCAGTCCGCCCGCCGGGAGCGCCGACGGCCCCGCTCACACCGGCTTGACCAGCAGCCCGTAGTGCGCGCCGAAGATCTCCGCCCCGCGCCGCCGCAGGAACGGGTCGCGCAGGGCCGGCGGCACGTCGCGGGTGCGGTTGCGGTCCCGGGTCCGGTCCCGCACCCACTGGGTACGCGGGCGACGGCGGCTCTCGTACGCGACCAGGGCCGCCTCGACGGTGTCGGTGGTGGTCAGCGACTCGGCCAGCACCACGGCGTCCTCCAGCGCCATGGCGGTGCCCTGGGACAGGGTGGGCGCGGTCGCGTGCGCGGCGTCGCCGACGAGCAGCACCCGCCCCCGGGACCACCGGCCCAGCTCGACCTCCTCGGTGACGCCGACGTGCACCTGCTCCAGCGCGTCGAGCACCTCGGGCACCGGGCCGGCGTACGCGCCGAACAGCTCGGCCAGCCGCGCGAGGGGGTCGGCGGGGGCGGTGACGCCCACCTCGTCGGCGCAGCAGTAGAGCCGGCCGGCCCCGAGCGGCACGACGAGGAAGCCGGCCTGCTGGCCGAGCAGCGCGGTCCACTCGTCGACCGGCGGGCCGCCCCGGACGATGCCCTGGTAGACGACGTGCCCGGCCGGGCGGGGCGCCCCGCCGAGCGCGGCCAGGGCGCGCACGGTCGAGCGGGGACCGTCGGCGCCGATCACCAGGTCGTACTCGGCGGTGACGCCGTCGGCGAAGGTGATGCCGACGGCGGCCGGCAGCAGCTCGATCTCCCGCACCTCGACGCCGTGGCGGACCTCGCCGCCGGCACCGGTGAGCAGCACCCGGTGCAGCTCCGACCAGGGCAGGGCGCGGCATTCGCCGACGTCCGCCCAGAGCGAGCACAGGTCGACCTCGCAGAGCGGGTCGCCGGCGGCGTCGAGGAAGCACTGCCGGCGGATGATCTGCCCGAGGGGGCGCACCGGGCCGTCGAGGTCGAGCCCGCGCAGGGCGCGGGCCGCGTTGCCGGGCAGGTAGAGACCGGTGTCGATGAGGGCCGACGCGGGCAGGCGCTCGGTGACGTCGGGCCGCAGACCCGCCCTCCGCAGTGCCCGGGCCACGGCCAGACCGGCGATGCCCGCGCCGACGACGAGGATGCGCAGGGGGGAGCCACCCATCGTGGTGTACGCCTCCGGGGGGTAGCGGCACGCGTTGGAGGCAAGACACTACTCGGTGCGATCGACCCACGCCAGAGCCGTTCGTCTCGGGCGGGTCACCCCTCGACGGGTTGCGTCGATCGCCGCGGGACGCCCGACGGGCCGGCCGGGCGGGCAGAAAAGTTGTTCCACAGGCCGAACGTGGTTCGAACGGTGGGCCAATCCATCGATGGACGCTAAAGTGTTGGGGTGACGGCGGGCGACGCGCACCGGGCGGTGAAGTCGGCCGGCCGCGCCCTGGACGTGCTGGAGGCGCTCGCGGCGGCCGGCGGCCCGCGCCCGCTTGGCGAGCTGAGCCGGGCGCTCGGCATCCCCAAGAGCAGCCTGCATGCGCTCCTGCGCACCCTGCTGGCCCGGGGCTGGGTGGAGACGGACGACGGCGGCGGCCGGTTCGCGCTCGGCCTGCGAGCCCTTGAGGTCGGTGCGGCATACCTGGGCCGCGACGGGGCGACGGGCCTGCTGGGCGGCGTGCTCGACCGGCTGGCGGCCCGGTTCGCCGAGACCGCGCAGCTGTTCCGGCTCGACGGCGGGTCGGTGGTGCTGTTGGCCCGGCGGGAGTCGCCGCACGCGCTGCGCGCGTACCACCCGGTCGGCTGCCGCCTGCCGGCGCACGCCACGGCGGCGGGCCGGGCGCTGCTCGCGCAGCGGCCGGACGACGCGGTGGACCGGCTGCTGAGCTGGCCGCTGCCGGCCCGGACGGAGAGCACGGCGACCGGGCCGGCGTGGCTGCGCGCCGAGCTGGCGGCGGTGCGCGAGCGAGGCTGGGCGGCGGAGGCGCAGGAGTGCGACCCGGGGCTGGCGGCGGTCGCGGTGGCGGTGCCGCTGCGGCGGCCGGCGACGGAGGCGATCGCGCTCTGCGCGCCGGTCGCCCGGCTGGGGCCGCAGACCCGGGCGCGGATGGCCGCCGCACTGGTCGAGGCAGCCGGGCGGGTGGGCGAGGGACGCCTTCTGCTGGCCGGTGATTCGTGGCCGCCGTTCGACGGGTCGAACGGCGATCCCGCGCCAACTTAACCGCTTCATTTGCGCAACGGTTTCAAACATGTAAATGTGTCGGCGGAGCGTGGGAGCGCTCCCGCACCCACCTCCACACCGCAGCACCCCCGACCCGTCCCGAGCGTTCCGCCGTCGCAGCAAGGAGCATCATGAAGCGTCCACTCCGCGCCCTCGCGGCCGCCGGCCTCCTCGCGGCCGCCTCGATCGTCGCCGTCGCCCTCGGCGGCACCGCCTCCGCCGACACCCAGATCTGCGAGCAGTACGGCTCGACGGTCATCGGCGGCAGGTACGTCGTGCAGAACAACCGCTGGGGCACCACCGCCCAGCAGTGCATCAACGCCACCAGCACGGGCTTCGAGATCACCACCCTCAACGGCAGCAGCCCGACCAACGGCGCGCCCACCGCGTACCCGTCGATCTTCGTCGGCTGCCACTACACGAACTGCTCGCCCGGCACCAACCTGCCGGTGCAGGTCAGCCAGATCAGCAGCGCCCCCGGCAGCATCAACTACCGCTACGTCAGCGGGGCCATCTACAACGCCTCGTACGACATCTGGCTCGACCCGAGCCCGAAGCGGGACGGGGTGAACCAGATGGAGATCATGATCTGGCTCAACCGGCAGGGCCCGATCCAGCCGATCGGCTCCCCCGTGGGCAACGCCAACATCGCCGGACGCACCTGGGAGGTCTGGCGCGGCAACAACGGCGGCAACAACGTGATCTCCTACGTCGCGTCGTCGGCGATCCCCAGCCTGAGCTTCGACGTGCTGCACTTCATCAACGACACGCGCAACCGCGGGGCGATCACCAACTCCTGGTACCTGACCAGCATCCAGGCCGGCTTCGAGCCCTGGCAGGGCGGCGCCGGGCTGGCCGTGACGAACTTCTCGCAGAGCGTCAACACCGGCGGCACCCCGCCCACCACCAACCCGACCCCGCCTCCGGGCGTCGGCGGCTGCGCGGTGAAGTACACGGCGAACTCGTGGAACAACGGCTTCACCGCCGACGTGCAGATCACCAACACGGGCACGGCGACGCTCAACGGCTGGACGCTGAACTACAACCTGCCGGGCGGCCAGCAGATCACCAGCTCGTGGAACGCCACCGTGTCCCAGAGCGGCTCGGCCGTGACGGCCCGCAACATCAGCCACAACGGCACGCTCGCCCCGGGCGGCACGGCCACCTTCGGCTACCAGGGCACGCTGAGCGGCGCGTACTCGTCGCCGAGCAGCTTCACCCTCAACGGCATGACCTGCACCCGCTCCTAGCCACCGCACGCACGGCGGGGGCGGCCCGGTCCCGGGCCGCCCCCGCGCCGCGGGTCGAGCCCCGCCGCCGCGTGGACGTCAGCCGCCGAGGGCGTCGATGTCGCGCATCTCCTCGGCGGTCAGCGAGAAGCCCCAGATGTCGGCGTTGGCGCGGATCCGCTCCGGGGTGACCGACTTCGGGATCACCACGATCCCGTGGTCGACGTGCCAGCGCAGCACCACCTGGGCCGGCGACACGTCGTGCGCGGCGGCGATCCGGGTCAGCACCGGGTCGGACAGGTCGGTGGTCTTGAACGGGCTGTAGCCCTCCAGCACCACGCCCCGGTCCCGGTGCTCGGCGTGCCGCCGCCGGTCGTACAGCGAAGGGCCCCAGCGGATCTGGTTGACCGCCGGGACCTCCCCGGTGGCCTGGATCAGCTCGTCGAGCTGCGCGGTGCCGTAGTTGCTCACCCCGACGGCGCGGGTCAGGCCCTCGTCCCGCGCGGCGATCAGCTCCCGCCACACCGGGATGCTGTCCGACGCCGCCGACGGCGGCCAGTGGACCAGCCAGAGGTCGACGTGGTCGAGGCCGAGGGCGCGCAGGCTGGACTCGATCGTCTCGCGCTCGCGACCCACCCGGTCGGGCGGCAGCTTCGTGGTGACGAAGACGTCCTCCCGGCGCAGGCCGCTGTCGCGGACCGCCCGGCCCACCTCCGCCTCGTTGCCGTACATGGTGGCGGTGTCGACGTGCCGGTAGCCGGCGTCGAGGGCCGCGAGCACCGCCGCGTGCCCGGCCTCGCCGGTGGCCTGCCAGGTGCCGAAGCCGAGCAGCGGCATCCGCACGTCGCCGGGGAGCAGGGCCGTGGGCTGGTCGAGGGTGTCCATGGCCGCTGTCGTACCCCTGATCGCGCCGGCCATGCCCGCCGCGGCACGCGCGGTGTCCCGCACCGGCCTGCGCGCCCGCCCGGTCCGACGGAGAATGCGGGGGTGGCCGACCGCCTGGAGGAGTACCGCCGCCGGCGGGACGCGAAGCGGACCCCCGAGCCGGTGCCGCAGCGTCCCCCGCGCCGCCGGGGCGGCGGCGACGGGCGGCGGGCCCGGTTCGTGATCCAGCAGCACCACGCCCGCCGGCTGCACTGGGACCTGCGGCTGGAGCACGAGGGCGTGCTCGCCTCCTGGGCGGTGCCGCGCGGCCTGCCCCGGGAGCCGGGCCGCAACCACCTGGCCGTGCACACCGAGGACCACCCGATGGAATACCTCGACTTCCACGGCGAGATCCCGGCCGGCGAGTACGGCGGCGGCAAGATGATCATCCACGACGCCGGGACGTACCGCAGCGAGAAGTGGCGCGACGACGAGGTGGTCGTCGTGCTCGACGGGCGGCGCACCAGCGGCCGGTACGTGCTGTTCGCCACGGGCGGGCGGGACTGGCTGGTCCGCCGCACCGACCCCGCGCCGCCGGGCTGGAGCAGCATGCCCGAGCTGGTCCGCCCCATGCGCCCCACCCGGGCCGCCGGGCTCCCGCGCGACGCCGCCGAGTGGGGGTACGAGCCCCGCTGGGACGGCGTGCGGGCGGCGGCGTACGTCTCCGGCGGCCGGCTGCGGCTGCGCGACGACTCGGGCGCGGACGTCGCCGGGGCGTACCCGTGGCTGCGGGAGCTGGCCGAGGAGCTGGCGCCGACGGAGGCGGTCCTCGACGGCGTGCTGGTCGACATCGACCGGCGCGGGCGGGTCCGGCCGGCTCGGCCCGGCGGCGGCCGGCGCTCCGACCCGGCGGGCCAGTACCTGCTGTTCGACCTGCTCTGGCTGGAGGGCGCGCCGAGCGCCGAGCTGCCGTACGCGCGCCGCCGCGAACTGCTCGACGGCCTGGCCCTGGTCGGCGCGCGCTGGCAGACCCCGCCGTGGTTTCCCGGCGCCGGGGTCGAGGCCCTGCGGGCGGCCCGCGAGCAGGGGCTGCCCGGGGTGGTGGCCAAGCGCCTGGACTCGGCCTACGAGCCGGGGCGGCGCAGCCGGCGCTGGCTGAGCATCGACGTCACCACCGAGGCGACGTGAGCGCCGCGGGCCGACAGCGGGAGAACGCATCGTGTACCTGACGCACCTGGAGTGCCCGCGCTGCGGGCGGGCGCACCCGGCCACGGAGCCGCAGAACCTGTGCGCCTGCGGCTCGCCCCTGCTGGCCCGCTACGACCTCGCGGCCGTGGCCGCCGCGGTCACCCCGGAGCGGTTCACGCTGCGCCCGGCCGACCTGTGGCGCTACCGGGAGCTGCTGCCCGTGGCCGACCCCCGGCACGTCACCACGCTGGGCGAGGGCTGGACGCCGCTGCTGCGCGCCCCGACGTACGGGGCCCGGATCGGCATCCCCGACCTGATCGTGAAGGACGAGGGGCTCACCCCGACCGGGTCGTTCAAGGCGCGCGGCGCGGCGGTCGGCGTGAGCCGGGCCCGGGAGCTGGGCGTACGGCGGGTCGCCCTGCCCACCAACGGCAACGCGGGCGCGGCCTGGGCGACGTACGCGGCCCGCGCCGGCCTCGCGTCGACCATCGTGATGCCGCTGGACGCGCCGGCCATCTGCCGGCGGGAGGTGCTGGCCGCCGGGGGCGACCTGCGGCTGGTCGACGGGCTGATCGGCGACGCCGGCCGGCACGTGGCCGCGCTCGTGGCGTCGGCCGGCGGCGCGGTCTTCGACGCCGGCACGTTGCGCGAGCCCTACCGGCTGGAGGGCAAGAAGACCATGGGGTACGAGATCGTCGAGCAGCTCGGCTGGCAGGTGCCGGACGTGATCGTCTACCCGACGGGCGGCGGGGTGGGGCTGATCGGCATCCACAAGGCGATGCAGGAGCTGCACGGGCTGGGCTGGATCACCGACCGGCCGCCCCGGCTGGTGGCCGTGCAGTCGACCGGCTGCGCGCCGATCGTGCGCGCCTTCGCCGCCGGGGAGGATCGGGCACGGCCGTGGGCCGACGCGCGCACCGTCGCGTACGGCATCACCGTGCCGGCGCCGCTCGGCGACGAGCTGATCCTCGGCGCGCTGCGGGCCAGCGCCGGCACCGCGATCGCGGTGGACGACGCGGAGCTGCTGGCCGACCTGCGGCGTTTCGGCGTCGACGAGGGGCTGCTGCTCTGCCCGGAGGGGGCGGCCTGCCTGACCGCCGCCCGGCACCTGCGCGAGGGCGGCTGGATCCGGGCCGGGGAGCGGGTGGTGGTGCTCAACACGGGCGCCGGGCTGAAGTACCCGGAGACGGTGGACGTCTCGGCGGCCCCGGTCGTGGCCTGACCGGCCGGGCGCAGCGCGCCGGGTCAGGTCGTGGCCGGGTCGGTCAGCCGCCACGCGGCGTTGACCAGCCCGATGTGCGACAGCGCCTGCGGCGTGTTGCCGAGGTGGGCGCCGGTGCCCGGGTCGATCTGCTCGGGCAGCAGCCCCACGTCGTTGGCGTGCCCGAGAACCCGCTCGAACAACCGCCGGGCCCGAGCCCGCTCGCCGGCCAGCACCAGGCACTCCACCAGCCAGAACGAGCACAGCAGGAAGCCGGCGGGGTCGGCGGACCAGCGCCGCACCAGGCCGTTGCCGGCGCCCAGCCCGCGCTCGACCGCCTCGATCGTGGCGCGCATCCGGGGATCGGTCGCGTCGACGAAGCGCACCACCGGCAGCAGCAGCACCGAGGCGTCCAGCTCCGGCGAGCCGAAGGCTCCCGTGTACGCGCCGACCCGCTCGTTCCAGCCCTCCCGGAGCACGGTCGCGCGGATCTCGTCGCGGGTCGCCGCCCAGCGGCGCGGGTCGGCCCGCCCGCCGAGCCGTGGGGCCAGCGCCACCGCCTGGTCCAGCGCCACCCAGCAGAGCACCTTGGACGACAGGTAGTGCCGGTCCGCGTCCCGGGTCTCCCACATCCCCCGGTCCGGCAGCCGCCACGTCGCGGCCACCTGGTCGGCGAGGCCGACCACCATCTCCGCCAGCTCGCCGGCGAGCGGGTCACCGAGCTGTTCGTGCAGCCGCCAGACCGCCGAGATCACCTCGCCCGGCACGTCGAGCTGCCGCTGCCGCCAGGCGTCGTTGCCGACGCGGACGGGCCGGCTGTCGGCGTATCCCCGCAGGTGGGTGCAGTCGTGCTCGGAGAGGTCCCGCTCACCCTCCAGCCCGAACAGCACGGGCACCGGCGCGTCGCCGACGCGGCCGATCGAGCGGGCCACCCAGGCGAACAGCCGGGACGCCTCCTCCGGGCAGGCCGCCACCCAGAGGGCGCGCATCGTCGCCGCGAAGTCGCGCAGCCAGGAGAACCGGTAGTCGTAGTTGCGGTCGCCGCCGATGCGTTCCGGCAACGACGTGGTCAGGGCCGCGGCGACCGCGCCGCTGCGGGCGTACGTGAGGCCGGTGAGCACCACCGCGCTGTGCCGGACCTGCGGGGCGTACTCGCCGTCGTAGTGGTGGGACTCGCGGAACGCCTGCCATGCCCGGGTCGTGTCGGCAAGCGCGGCGACCGGGTCGAGGCGCACCGGCGGGTCGCCGTACGCCGGGGCGTACGCGAGGGTGAAGCCGAAGGTTTGACCGGCCTCGACCGCGAATTCCTGCCGGGCCCGGTCGCGGTCCGCGCGCAGGGCGGGCCCGGTGCCGGCCAGCACCAGCACCGTCGGGCCGGCGGCGGCCAGCACGCTGCCGTCGGCCTGCTCGTGCAGGTACGGCGTGAGCAGGCCGTGCTCCGGCCGCGGGGCGAGGTCCAGGCCCATCCGGACCCGACCGGTGAGCCCCTCGACGACCCGCAGCAGCACGGCCGGGGAGTTCATGCCCAGTTGGTGGCCCCGCGCGCCGGCCTCGGCGGCGAGCGCGTCGGTGACCGCGACGCTGCCGGAGGGGGTGTGGTGGACGGTGCGCAGCACCAGCGTGTCCGGCCGGTACGCCCGCTCGACCCGCGACGGCGCGAGCGGGGCGAGCCGCCAGTGCCCGGCCGCCGGGTCCAGCACCCGGGCGAGGACGGCGGAGCCGTCGAACCGGTCCGGGCACCACCAGTCGACCGAGCCGTCCCGGCCCACCAGCGCACCGGAGCGGCAGTCGGACAGGAACGCGTAGTCGGAGATGGGCGGCTGTTCCACCCGGCCGGGGTACCCGCGCCGGGCCGGATCAGGCGGCGGAACCGGATCAGGCGGCCGGCGCGGACGGGGCGGCGGGGCCGGCCCGGCGTGCGGGCGGCCCGGCCCTCCCCCGGCGGGGCTCAGGAGGTGGGCGGCTCGTCCTCGCCGGCCGCCTCCGCCGCGTCGGCCTCCTCCTTGGTGTGGTGGACGGCCTGGTCGGCGTGCTCGGGTGGGCCGTAGACGGTGTAGAGCACCAGCGGGTTGGGTCCGGTGTTGACGAAGTTGTGCTTCGTGCCGGCCGGCACCACCACCAGGTCGCCCTGGGCGACCTCCTTCTTCTCCCCGGCGACCCGGGCCTCGCCGGTGCCGCTGACGAAGGTGAGGATCTGGTCGATGCCCTCGTGGACCTCCTCGCCGATCTCGCCGCCCGGCGGGATCGTCATGATCACCAGTTGGGTGTGCCCGCCGGTCCACAGCACCCGCCGGAAGTCCGGGCTCTTCTCGGCGACGGTCGCGATCGTGAAATGCTCCATGGCCCGCACATACCCGGTTCCGCCCCGCGTCACGCCGGGAACGACGGATCGTGGACTTTCCCACTGATCCGAGGTTTGGACCCGGCCGGACGGGGCATCGACTCCTCGACCGACGCACCCGGTCGGTCGAGCCAGGTCCCCGCCGGCGTACCGCCGTAGGGCTGCGGTGGCGGGAGACGGCCGGAGCGCGGCGACGTTACGACCCCCGGGTCGCGGCGGCGCCGTGCGCTCCTGCCCGGGGCCGGCGGCCGGACGCACGGCGCGCCGGCCCGCGCCCGCCGACCGGCCCGCGCCCGCCGACCGGCCCGGCTCAACGGTCGCGGTGCAGCCAGGCCAGCAGGTCCGGCGGGGCGAGGGCGGCGGTCCGCGCCCGGTAGCGGGCCAGCGTCGCCTCGTCGAGCAGCTCCCGCCCCTGCCCGGAACGGCCACGCCGGAAGAAGGCGTTGCGGTCCTTCAGCACCCCCGCCGGATCCGGCACCAGCAGGTCCGCCCGCTCGCGCATCCGGTCGAAGGTGGCCGCCTCGACCAGCTCCGGCCAGCGCGCCTCGGGCACCTCGACGCCGAGCCGCCCGGCCAGGGCGCGCATCTGCCCCGCCAGGTCGGCCACCAGGTCGTCGTAGTGCACGAGGGTCACGTTGGGCCGGTCGCGGCGGCCCCAGGCGTCGCCCAGGTGCCACAACACCCCCTGGAGCGAGTCCAGCTCCGCGCGCGGGTCGACCTCGCGGTCCACCCAGCGCCGCAACGACTCCACCAACGGGGTACGCGGGGCGCGCGGCCCCGTCGGGGCGGGCCGGCCGGTCAGCTCCGCCAGCCGCGCCCGGTCGAGGTTGCCGCTCTGGTGCCAGAGCGAGACCGCCATGTCCAGCGGGTGCCGGGCCACCACCACGTAGTGCGCCCGGTCGTCCAGGGGCACCCCGTCGAGCGGGGTGTGGGTCTTGACGAACCGGCGGTGCGGCTGGGCGGCGAGCCGGGCGTACACCTCGTCGCGGGGCTCGGCCAGCCAGTCCAGCCAGGGCGAGAGCCGCGACAGCGGGGCCGGCGGGTCGGGCGCGCCGAACACCAGCAGGGCGCAGATCATCTGCATCCAGGTGGTGCCGCTCTTGGACCGGGTGCTGATGACGATGTCGCCGTCGCGGAACGGGAATCCGGCCCAGCGGGCGCTGTCCTCTTCGGACGATCGGTAACGGAAGGGCACGTCGGGCATCCGGGGATCGTACGAGCGCCCCTGGCCGGACGCCCGGCATTTGTCGCAGGCCCTGTGGCGGGCGCCGACGCCTCGCTACATTGAAGTATGGCGTCCGCCCACGGGGGCCGGGCGGCGGAACCGGTCTACCATCCCATTCTCGCCTGCCGCCGCGGCGAGCTGGAGGCGCTCCGCCACCTCGACAGCGCCGCGACCGCCCTGATCGCCCCGGTCCTCGACGTGTCCATCGTGGACCGCGCCCTCGCGGAGGCGTTCGCCCGGCTCCCGCCCGGGCTGCTGCCGGTGGTCGACGTGACCGCCCTGCCCGACGGGCCCGACGCCGAGCTGGCCCGGTGGAACGTGCCGCTGGTGCCGGCGGCCGGGCTCGCGGACAGCGACGCGCGGCTGGCCGCGCACGGCGTGGCGGCCCGGGCGTACGCCGGGAGGTTGGTGGTGCGGCTGCGGGCCCGCAGCGACCGGTCCGGCCCGGACGCGACGACGGCCGCGGTGGAACGGATCTGGCGGCTCACCCGGCTCGTGCCCGAGCAGTGCGAACTCCTCGTCGACGCCGGGGACGTCTGCTGCCCGGCGGACGTGCGGCTGGCCGAGCCGCGCGTCCGGCGGCTCGTGGACTGGGCGCGGCGGCACGCCTGGCGGACGGTGACGGTGGCGGCCGGTGGACTGCCACCGACGTTGTCCGGATTCCCCACCGACGAGCCGGTCCGGCTCGAACGCTGGGACTGGCTGCTCTGGCGTCGGCTGGCCGACCTCGGCGTCCGGTACGGCGACTACGCGGTCGGCTGCGCGGTGCCCGGCGGCGAGGCGCCCTCCGACCGCCTGCCCACGGTCCGCTACGCCACCGACCACGCATGGTGGCTCTACCGCTGGTCGCGGCGGGGCGGCCGGGGCGACGAGCGGGTGGCCGACCTGTGCCGGACGCTGGTGTCGGCGGCGCACTGGCCGGCGGCCGGGGCGGCCTTCTCGTGGGGAGACCACGAGATCCTGCGTCGGGCCCGGCGGGTGGCCGGGGCCGGCTCGACGACGAACTGGGCGGCCTGGAGCACCTCGCACCACCTGGCCCACGTGCTGCACCAGCTCCGGCACGGCGGCGAACGCCACCCCACCGCACGGCCCGCCCGCGCGACGGGCCGGCGCGGCGAGGGGCCCGCTACTTTTCGGTGAAGCCGAACTGCACGACCCCCTCGTCGTCCACGGTGGCGTCGACCGAGGTGTCGGTGAGCAGGTCGGCGGCGTCGGAGTCGAGGAAGATCCGGGCGCCCTGGTGGTCGACCACCTGGTCGCCCTGCACGGGCTCGGGCACCAGCTCGATGCTGAGCGAGCCCGCGTCGGCGTCGGCGGCGATGCGCAGGCCGCCGCCCTCGGCGACGTCCTCCTGGGCGGCCAGGTCGCGGATCACCAGCACGGCGTTGTCGGTCATGGTGAGCATGGGGCACTCCTCGTGGATTCTCGGTCGCTGTCGGTGCAGACCGGGCTCAGCCCGCGGACGATCACACGGGGGAGCTCGGGTGACGGCAGGGCCGTCACCGGGCGGAACGGGGCTGCTCGGAACGCGCCCCTGCACCCACCGTGCCCGCTGCGGTCGCATCCGTCAAATGGAACGAGTTCGATCAGACCGTGCGGCCGAACCGGCTCCGAGCTGCCCGGATGCTCCCTACGCTGGAGCACATGGACGACGCGAGGCGGTACGCGGCCGAATTCGTCGGCACCCTGCTGCTGGTCTTCTTCGGCGTGGGCAGCGCGGTCTTCGCCCGCGTCCAGGGCGGCGTGGTGGTGGTCGCGCTGACCTTCGGCTTCATCGTGCTGGCGCTGGTCTACACCATCGGCCCGCTCTCGGGCTGCCACGTCAACCCGGCGGTGACCCTGGGGGTGCTGCTGTCGGGAAAGATCTCCCCGGTCGGCGCGGTGGCGTACTGGATCACGCAGTTCGCCGGGGCCACGGTGGCCGCCCTGCTCCTGTGGGGGCTGACCCGGTGGGGCGGCGTGGTGGACCAGACCGGCGCGCTCGGCGCCAACGGCTACGGCGCGCACATCAACCTGGGCGGCACGGCGGTGCTGGAGACGGTGCTGACCTTCCTGTTCGTCCTCGTCGTGCTGGTGGTGACCAGCCGGGCCGAGCATGCCGGGTTCGCGGGGCTGGCGATCGGGCTGGCCCTCGCGGCCTGCATCGCCGTCGGCCTGACCCTCGACGGCGCCTCGGTCAACCCGGCCCGGTCGTTCGGCCCGGCGGTGTTCGAGGGCGGCGCGGCCCTGCGGCAGCTCTGGGTGTTCGTCGTCTTCCCGCTGCTCGGCGCCGCGCTGGCCGCCCTCGCGGCCCCGCTCGTCGTGCGCCGCAACCCGCACTACCGCGCCGAACCGGAGGAGCCCACCGGCCCCGCGGCCAGCACCGCCTGACGCGGCCGGCGGGCGCGCCCGAACCCCGACCACCTGCCGATTCGGCACTAACCTTCGCCCGATGGGGTTGGCCGGCAGAATCCTCCATGGCAGCATCAGCGCATGCAGCGTTGCGCCACGGGCCCCGAGCGGGTGCAGGCGTCACCTGTCGGAACGGCCCGGGCCCCTTCCGGGTGCGGAGGAAGGGGCCCGGGCCCACGGGCGTCCGACGGGTCGGCGGACGCGTCAGGCACCCGGCCGGTCCGGCGGGCGGACCGTGGCGGCCGGGTCGCCGCGCTCGATCAGCAGGTCTATCTCGGCGGCCCGCAGGCCGCGCAGGGCGAGCACCCGCCGGCCCCAGCGGTGCAGCCGGCAGGGGTGCGGGCTGGCGTCGTTACGGCAGACCGTGCCGCCGGACCAGCGTCGGGGCGCGTGCACCACGACCGCCCGCACCGCGAACTGGGCGTCCTCCCCCGTGACGTACGGCGGCAGCGGAATGTCCCACAGCCCGTCCCCGGACTCCTCGCGGGCAGCGGGAACGGCGGCGGCACGGGCGGCACGGGCGGCGGCGCGGGCGGCGGTGCTGCTCATCGGGCAAGCCTCCACAAAGGACGGACGGACCAGGTCAGCGGACAACCTACGACCGTCGAGAGGCGGCACGACGGACAAACTGTCCCGACCCGCGGCAGGCCCCGACCGCCCGGAACCGGCTCAGCGCAGCGCCACGGCCTGCAGGTTGACGTTGCCGCACCCGCCGAAGGTGGCCTCGACCGTCCAGGTGAGCAGCAGCTTCTCCCCCTTCGGGGCCCGGAACCGCACGGTGAACTCGACGGTGTGCGTGGTGTGCGGGTCCTCCAGCCGGCGGACCGTGGTGGCGCCACCGGTGGACAGCCGCGCCTCCAGCCGGCCCCGCGCCATCCACAGGCCGGCGTACAGGCGCACGGTGCGGGCCTCGCCCCCGCCGTTCACGGCGAGCGCGAAGCCGCTGCCGACGCCGCAGGCGGAGACGCCGGTCGTCGTCGCCGTGGACGACGTCACGGGGGAACCGTCGCGCCAACTGAACGTCTCCGGGCTGACGTCGTGGCCGACCCGGTCGCCGTGGCCGCCCTCGTCGGCGATCTCCCCCGAGCCGCCGCGCTTGCGGACCGTCGAGCCGGCGCCCCGCAGTCCCCAGTGGACCCAGTCCCGGGCGCCCGCCGCGGTCAGGTCGACATCGGCCGGCACGTCGGCCTGGGCGACGTCGAGCTGGACCGCCGCCGGCTGCGGCGCCACCGGGCTCGACGGCGACGGCGGCGGGGCGGTCGGGGTCCGCTGCCGGGGGCGCAGGCCGGGCGTGGCCGCGTCGGCCGGCGAGCCCGGCCGGTCCACCACCGGGAACCCGCCGCTGGGCCGGCCGGCGGGGGCCGGCAGCACCGCCTCGTCGTCCGGCCCGGCGACCGGATCGTCCGGGGCGGCGGCGTACGCCCCGAGGGCGACGAGACAGGCGAGCACCACCAGGCCCTCGACCGCCCACCGCCGGCGCTGCCGGGCCCGCGCCAGCCGGCGCTGCTCCAAGCGCGTCCGGCAGTCGGCCAGTTCCCCGGCCCGGTGCAGCGGGCCGGTCGTCCCCCGCCCACCAGGGCCGACGTCCCGCGTGAGGTCTTCCTGCGCCACCTGGCCTCCACTCCCCACCCGGTGTCCCGGTCCCGGCGACCGCCGCGCACCGGCGTGAGCCGTATCACGTTGGCACCACCCCCGGCCCGACGCCAGGGGTGTCCCGCCGGGCGTTTCCACTTCGTTACCGTCCGGTAGGGAACCGGCGCGCGACCAGCCCACCGGCGACCGGGCGGGCTGCGCCACGGCACCGGCTCGCCGGACGGGCGCGGGAACGTCGGCGGGGGTCAGCCGGGCGGGCGCCGACGTCGCGGCGAGACAGGCAGGGCGCACCGCGACGCGCCGAGGCGGTGGTGCGCCGCCGGCTGCGCTGAGCGTACTGGAGGTCACGTTAAGCGCGAAAGCGGCGAAGTCCACGAACCGGGGCGGGCCCCGGCCGGGCAGCCGGTCAGCCCACCTGGAAGCCGAGGGCCCGCGCCAGCAGCACCGCCTGCTCGGCGTCGATCAGCGCGCCGGCCCGCTGCACCGTCGTCGGATCCAGCGCCGACAGGTCGCTGCCCCGCAGGTCGGCGCGCAGCAGGCGGGCGCCGTGCAGCTGGGCGCCGGAGAGGTCGACGCCGGTGACCGTGGCGGCGGTCAGGTCGACGCCGGTCAGGTCGGCCTCGCGCATCCGGACGTCGGTCAGGCGCACCCCGCGCAGGTCTGCGCCGGGCAGCGCCACGAACGACCAGTCGCCGCCGTCGACCCGCAACGGCCGCAGGTCGCACTGCTCGAAGCTGCTGCCGACCAGCTTGCAGCCGGTGAACTCGGCCTCGAACAGGTTGCACCGCTTGAAGACGCAGCGGGTGAAGGCCGAGTCGGCGTGGCGGGAGGCGTTGAACGCCACGTTGCCGAAGACGCACTCGGTGAAGACCGCGCCCCGGCTGACCGCCTCGGTCAGGTCGACGTGAAAGAACTCGCAGCGCACGAAGCACCGGTCGGCCAGGTCCTCGGCGTACCAGTCGTCGTGGCGGAAGGTCGCGTCCTCGGTGGGCTCCGGCACCCGGCCAGCCTAACGGCGGCCACCGACGTCTTCCGCGCACCGCGTACCGGCTAGTAGGTTCGGTGGGTGAGCCTGGTCCCCCGCACCGACCCCGACCGCATCGGCTTCGATCCCGCGCGGCTCGCGCGCATCGACGAGCACTTCGGCAGGTACGTCGACGACGGCCGCCTCGCCGGCTGGCAGATCGTCGTCACCCGCCGGGGCGAGATCGCCCACTCCGCCACCTACGGCATGCGCGACCGGGAGGCCGGCCTGCCCGTCGAGCCGGACACCATCTGGCGCGTCTACTCGATGACCAAGCCGATCACCTCCGTGGCGGCGATGATGCTGTGGGAGGAGGGCCGCTTCGAGCTCACCGACCCGATCGGCCGCTGGCTGCCCGAGTTCGCCGACGTCCGGGTCTACGACAAGGGGCCGGTGACCAAGCCGTACACGGTGCCGGCGGTCGAGCCGATCCGGATCTGGCACCTGCTGACCCACATGTCCGGCCTGACGTACGGCTTCGCCCAGGTCTCCGTCGTCGACGGCCTGTACCGGGCGGCCGGCTTCGACCTCGGCGTGCCCGCCGGGGCCGACCTGGCCGCCGCCAGCCGGGGGCTGGCCCGGCTGCCGCTGCTGTTCCAGCCCGGCGCCGGCTGGAACTACGGGGTCTCCACCGACGTGCTCGGCCGGCTGATCGAGGTCGTCTCCGGGCAGCGGCTCGACGAGTTCCTCGCCGCACGGATCTTCCGGCCGCTGGGCATGGCCGACACCGGCTGGTGGGTCGAGGAGGCCGACGCCAAGCGGCTCGCCGCGCTCTACTTCCCGCACCCCGCGACCGGGCAGGCCATCCGGGCCGACGCGCTCGGCCGGCTCGCGCTGGCCGCGCCCGACTTCCTCTCCGGGGGCGGCGGGCTGGTCTCCACCGCCGCCGACTACCACCGGTTCACCCAGTGCCTGCTGCGCGGCGGGGAACTGGACGGCGTACGCCTGCTCGGGCCCCGCACGGTGCGCTTCATGACCCGCAACCACCTGCCCGACGGCCGCGACCTGGCCTCATACTCGCCGGCCGGCTTCGCCGAGACCGTTCTCGACGGCATCGGCTTCGGCCTCGGCTTCGCCGTGGTCCAGGACCCGGTCCCGTCCCGGGTGCCGAGCAGCGTCGGCGAATACTACTGGGGCGGGATGGCCAGCACCGCGTTCTGGGTCGACCCGGTGGAGGAGGTCACGGCGATGCTGTTCACCCAGCTCATGCCGTCGAGCACCCACCCGCTGCGGCCCCAGCTGCGCCAGCTCGTCTACTCCGCCCTGGTCGACTGAACCGAGCCGGGCCGGTGGTCCCGCCGCCGGCCGGGATCGCCGGAACGACGCCGCCGGGCCCGGCGGGCTCCTAGCCTGGGGCCATGAGCAACGTCGTGGTGTTCGGCGCCGGGGGCACGGCGGGTTCGCGGATCACCGCCGAGGCGGTCGCCCGGGGCCACCGGGTGACCGCGGCCGTGCGCCGCCCCGAGGCGACCGGCTACCTGCCGTCCGGGGTCGACCTGGTCACCGGGGACGTCACCTCGGCGCACAGCGTGCGGGAGCTGGCCCCGGCCGCCGACGTCATGGTCGTCGCCGTGGGCGGCGACGAAGGCCGGGCGCTGTGGCGGGACGCGGCCGAGAACCTCGTCACGGTGCTGCGGGACGTGCCGAACCCGCCCCGGATCATCCACGTCGGCGGCGGGGCGACCCTGCTGACGCCGGGCGGCACCCCGTACCTGGAGGAGCCGGACTTCCCCGAGGAGTACCGGGACTCCGCCCTGGGCCAGGCCGATGCCCTGGCCTGGTACCGCTCGGCGGCCGACGGGGTGCGGTGGACGTACGTCTCCCCGCCGCCGCTGGAGTTCCACCCCGGTGAGCGCACCGGCCGCTACCGCACCGGCCTCGACGAGCCGGTCACCGACGAGCGGGGACGCGCGGCGCTGAGCTACGAGGACCTGGCCGTCGCCGTCGTCGACGAGATCGAGAACCCGCGCTTCGAGAACATGCGCTTCACCGCCGGCTACTGAGCGGGGCCCCGTGCGCACCGCTCAGTCGGCGAGGCGGGCCGGGAAGCCACCGGTGGCGATCGGGCCCCAGCCGTCGATGGTGACCCGGATGAGCGACTTGCCCTGCCGGACCATCGCCGCCCGGTACTCGTCCCAGTCGGGGTGCTCGCCGGAGATGCTGCGGAAGTATTCGACCAGGGGCTCCAGCGCCTCGGGCAGGTCGAGCACCTCGGCGGTGCCGTCCACCTGCACCCAGGGCCCGTCCCAGTCGTCGGAGAGGACGCAGGCCGACACGCGCGGGTCCCGCCGGATGTTGCGGGCCTTGGCCCGTTCGGGATAGGTGGAGATCACCAGCCGGCCCTCGGGGTCCACGCCGCAGGCCACCGGGGAGGACTGGGGCCGGCCGTCGGACCGGGTGGTCATCAGCAGGACCCGGTGCCGGGGACGGACGAAGTCGAGCAGGGCGGCCCGGTCGACCCGGGTGCTGCTCGCGATGCTGCGTGCCATACCCGTTTCTACCAGCAGCACCGTCAGCGGGGCCGGGCGGTGCCGCGCCCCGCCGTGGGCTGGGCGGGCACCCGGGGCCGGACCGTGGGCCGCCAGGCCCGGCCGTTGGCGTAGATCACCCGGAAGCCCAGGTACGCCGCCAGCGGCGCCCAGTGCGCCGAGCCCATCCGCAGCTCGGCGGCGTTGTGCCGCTGCCCGTTGGCCAGCACGTCGAGCAGCACCGTCTCGAACGCCGCCGACTCCACCCAGTCGACCTCCCGGGTGAACCCGCAGATCAGCGCCGCGCCGGTCTCGTCGAGGAAGTCGCGCAGCGCGGCGTCGGACGCCCGCAGCACCGAGCAGCTGCCGAAGTAGAGCCGGCGGCCGTCGCAACGGCCGGCCATCCGCTCGGCGACGTCGGAGAGGTCGACCGAGTCCCAGTCGGTGAGGCAGAGGCGGCTCGGCTCGCCGTGCATGGCGAAGAAGCCCACCCGGTAGTCGGCGTACTGCTTGAGCAGCCAGCGGTCGAGGAAGTAGAACAGCTCGTCGCGGGTCGCCGCGTCCTTGTGGATGAACCGGATCTTGCCCAGCCGTTCGAGGAGTTCCAGGGTCGGCAGGACGGACCCGCGTTCGTTAAGGTCGCGGTGCCACTGCCCCTCGACACAGAAGACACCACCGCGCGCCACCAGCCACCTCCCCGAGCCCCCGCTGACGTTACCGCCAGCCGCCGCCACCTCGGGGATCACCCTCCGTGCGGGCCGGCTGCGAGCCCGCCGCCCCGTCCCGTCGTCGCGTCGTCGCGTCGTCGCGGCGCAAGATCGCGCTCGATCACGGACCGAGTGGCCTCGCGGGGCGCAGGAGGCCACTCGATCCGTGATCGAGCAGGACCTTGCCCGGACCGCGCCGGCCCGGTCGCGGGATGTCACCCACGACCGGGCCGGCGGGGCACGCTCGCCCGTCAGCTCGCCCGTGGCCAGCGCGGCGCGGCGACGCCGGGCGGCGGCGCCGGCCGGCCGGGAAGGCCGGGCCGGACCACGGGCCGCCCGGTGGGCACGGCGACCCGCCCGGGAGGCGTCGGCAGCCGTCCCGGCGGAGCAGGCATCCGTCCGCCGGCCGCGGAGACCCGGCCCGGCGGCATGGGCGTCCGCCCGGCCGGGTTGGCGGCCCGCCCCGGGGGTGTCGGGCCGCGCCCGGACTGCGCAGCCGCCGGGTGGGCGGCGGGCCGGTCGGCGCGCGACGGACCGGTCGCCGTGAACGGGAACGGCACGTGCACGAACGGGTTCCCGTGCCGGATCAGGGCGTCGATCTGACGCCCGTTGAGGCCGTGGGCCTCCAGCACCCGCCGGCCCCACCGGTGCAGCCGGCAGGGATACGACGCGCCGTCGTTACGGCACAGCGGCCCCGACGGCCACTCCTCCGCGGTGTGCACCACCACCGCCCGGACCGCGAGCCGGACGTCCTCGGGTGTCAGGGACGCCGGGACCGGCACCTCACCCAGCACTTGGTCGATGGGATCCGTCGACTGCTCACCAACTCGCACGGCAGGCCTCCCGCAGCTCGGCAGCGGTGCGGCCGACCCGCCGCACCACATCCTCGCGCAGTGGTACGGCGCGCAGCGGCGAGGAGTTCAATCGCGGTAGGCGGTCACCCGACCAAGGTCATGACGGGCTCGTGGCGGTATCCGGGGCGGATGATCACGCCAGGTCGCCGACCTGGAGTCGATCAAGCACTCGGCCGTGGGCAGGGGTTTCACCCCCGTAAAGTTCCCCGGCGCTCTCCCGCTGTTCACGCCAGCGCCGATAGCATCGCTGACCATGAATACAAAGAGCGTCACCCGCTCGCGATCCGGGCGGTTGATCACGGCGTTCGCACTGGCCGTCACGGTGCTGACACCCGTCGTGGCGAGCACCACCGCGTCGGCGGCCACCACGCTGACCGTGGCACAGGCGCTGGCCGCCCAGGACGGGCGCACGGCCACCGTCACCGGGTTCGTCATCGGCCAGCCGACGGCGACGACCACGGTGATCACCTCCGGCTACACGGCGGACACGGCGATCGCCATCGCCGACACCGCCGCCGAGACCAGCACGAGCAGGATGCTCTACGTCCAGGTGACGGCCGCGTACCGCAGCGCCTTCGGGCTGCTGACCAACCCGGGGCTGCGCGGCAGGCAGGTCACCGCCACCGGGGCGCTGACCGCGTACTTCAGCCACGGCGGGCTGAAGAACCCGACCGCGCTGAGCCTCGGCGGCGGCACCCCGAGCCCGTCGCCGACGCCCACCGCGTCGCCCCACCCGTCGCCCAGCCCGACCGGCAGCGGCCCGTACGACTCGACGTACTACGCCAGCGCCGTCGGCAAGACCGGCAGCGCGCTGCGCAGCTCGCTGCACGCCATCATCAGGACGCAGACGAAGCTCAACTACGACCAGGTGTGGGAGGCGCTGAAGGACACCGACCAGGATCCGGCCAACGCCAACAACGTGCTGCTGCTCTACAGCGGCCGGTCGCAGAGCAAGGCCAGCAACGGCGGCGGGGCGAACGACTGGAACCGCGAGCACGTCTGGGCCAAGTCGCACGGCGACTTCGGCACCGCCACCGGCCCCGGCACCGACGTGCACCACCTGCGCCCCGAGGACGTCTCGGTCAACTCGACGCGCGGCAACAAGGACTTCGACACCGGCGGCAGCGGCGTGTCCGAGTGCGCCGGCTGCTACTCCGACGCCGACTCGTTCGAGCCGCGCAACGCGGTCAAGGGTGACGTCGCCCGGATGATCATGTATATGGCGATCCGGTACGAGGGCGACGACGGCTGGCCGAACCTGGAGATCAACAACTCGGTGTCCAACGGCACGTCCCCGTACCACGGGAAGCTGTCGGTGCTGCTCGCCTGGAACCTGGCCGACCCGCCGGACGCCTTCGAGAAGCGCCGCAACCAGGTCATCTACGATCGCTGGCAGGGCAACCGCAACCCGTTCGTCGACCACCCGGAGTGGGCCACCGCCATCTGGGGCTGACCCCGCCCGGGGCCACCCGGTTGTCGCGGATCACCCCGTCCCGGTCGTGCGGAGACGACCGGGACGGGGTAGGACCAACCGGGTGGCACGGCCCGGGCCGCGCGGCCCCCGCGCGGCCCGGGCCCCTGACGATGGGAGAGACGGCCGACATGGCGAACACGGTTCCCGACATCGCGCTCAACGACGGCAACACCATCCCCCAGCTCGGCTTCGGGGTCTACCAGATCCCGCCGCAGGACACCGCCGAGGCCGTCGGCCGGGCCCTGGAGATCGGCTACCGGCACATCGACACCGCCGAGATGTACGGCAACGAGGCCGAGGTGGGCCAGGCGGTGCGCGCCTCCGGCCTGGACCGGGGCGAGGTCTTCGTCACCAGCAAGCTGAACAACAGCTTCCACCGGCCCGACGACGCCCGCCGCGCGTTCGACTCCACGCTCGCCGCGCTGAAGATGGACCACATCGACCTGTTCCTGATCCACTGGCCGCTGCCCACCCTCTACGACGGCGACTTCGTCTCCACCTGGAAGGTCCTGGAGGAGTTCCGGCGCGACGGCCGGGCCCGCTCGATCGGCGTGTCGAACTTCCAGGTGCCGCACCTGGAGCGGCTGGCCGCCGAGGCCGACGTGGTGCCCGCGGTCAACCAGATCGAGGTGCATCCCTACCTCGGCAACGAGGAGGTGCGCGCGTACGGCCACGCGCACAACATCCTCACCCAGGCGTGGTCGCCGATCGCCCAGGGCGCGGTGCTCGACGATCCGACCCTCGTCGACATCGCCGAGGAACTCGGGCGCACCGTCGCCCAGGTGGTGCTGCGCTGGCACGTGCAGCGCGGCGACATCGTCTTCCCCAAGTCGGTCGACCCGAAGCGGATGGCGGAGAACTTCCAGATCTTCGACTTCGAGCTGGACGACGCGACGATGGAGCGGATCACCAGCCTGGACCGGGGCGAGGCCGGCCGGCAGGGCCCCAACCCGGACACCTTCGACTACGTGCCCGCCTGAGCGGGCGACCCCGGCGGCGGGCTGCTACGGCAGGCCCGCCGCCGGCGCGTCCGCGGCGGGCCGCCAGCGGTCGAAGGTGTCCGGCAGGTGGATGCGGTCGGCGGGCACCCCGGCGGCGAGCAGCCGCAGCCGCGCGCCGGCCACCATCGGCGGCGGCCCGCACAGGTGCACCTCCTGGTCACCCGAGAGGTGGCGCAGGGCGACGGTGAGCGCGTCGCCCCGCTCGGCGGGGCCGGCCGCCGGGTCGTGGGAGTACGCGGGCACCACGGTCAGCCACTCGTGGGCGGCCTCCAGCTCCGCCAGGGTGGCCCGGTCGTACAGGTCGGCCGGGGTGCGGGCCCCGGCGACCAGGGTCACCCGCCGGCCGTCGGGGGCGGCGGCGAGCTGCTCGACGAGGGCGCGCAGCGGCGCCAGCCCGGTGCCGCCGGCGGCCAGCCGGCCCAGCGTGGCGAAGACCACGGTGTGGTCCCGCTCGGGCAGCCGCCCGGGGAGGCGGTCACTCACGGTGTCCAGGAAGTTGGCGGCGGCCCGGTCGACGGCGGCGGCGGTCGCCGCCCAGGACGGCCCGAGGTCGGCGCTCACCGCCCGGATCGTCTCCGCCACCCTGACCGTCGGCCCCGCACGCAGCTCCGTCGTCTCCACGGCCATGGGTACGGACGGTGACCATCGACGGTTCATCCCGTTGACCGAGGGTGACGTGTCGATGACTCCTACGGCCGCCGACGGGCCTGCCACTCGCGGGCCAGGATCGCGAAGACGAGCCGGTCGGCCCACTCCCCCCGGAACCGGTAGCTCTCGACGTGGCGGGCCTCCTGGCGCATGCCGAGCCGGGCCATCAGCCGGGCGGACGCCTCGTTGCGGGCGTGGCACCGCGCGTAGACCCGGTGCAGCCCGAACCCGTCGAAGCCCCAGTCCAGCAGGGCCGTGGCGGCCTCCGCGGCCAGCCCGCGCCCCTGGTGGTCGGGGTGCAGGACGTACCCGAGCTCGGCCGTGCGGTCGGCCGCGCTGCGCCAGACCAGCTCGACGGTCCCGATCACCCGCGCGGCGGCGACCACGGCCAGGGTGAGGCAGTCGCCCTCGGCGCGCAGCGCGTCCTCGCCCGTCATGGCGGCCACCGAGGCCCGCGCCTGCGCGCGGGTGCGCGGCCCGGCGTCGAGCATCCAGCGGGTGACGTCGGGCCGGCTCTGGTAGGCGTGCACGTCGTCGAGGTCGTCCGGCGTGACCGGGCGCAGGGCCAGCCGCGGGGTGCGGATCGGATAGGTCGGACGGAACATCGGCCGATCGTAGGGGCCTCGGCGCGGTCCCGCCGCCCCTGGACGCTCGGCCGGCCGCATCGGGCCGGTCGGCCATATCCATCGACAACCATCGAGCAATAGGCTGGCGGTCATGCGTGCCCGCCGCGTCACCGCCGCAGCCGCCGTCGCCGGCCTGCTGAGCCTGCTCGCCGTCACCGCCGCCCGCGCCGACGACGGCCCGGCCCTCACCACGCCCGGCGCGCCGGTCGTCGTGGCCAACGAGCCGCACCAGCTCACCCTCGCCTGGGCGCCGTCGGCGTGGGTGGGCGAGCCGGGCGGCACCGAACCCATCACGTACGAGGTGCTGATGCCGCTGGGCCCCAACACGTACCGGGGTCTGGGCAGCACGCAGACGCCCTCGATCACGCTGACCGCCCTGCCGCCGGGCACCGAGTACCGGGTCGCCATCCAGGCCCACACCCTCGGCGGATACTCCGGCACGTCGGCGGCCACCGACCTGCGCACCGCGTACGGCCGGGCGAAGGTCAGCTACCTCAACCTCGACTGGGCCCCGACGGACAACCAGGTCAGCTTCGTCACCCAGGTCGTCAACACCGGCGCGCAGCCGCTCGACCTGCGCACCGTCCGGGTCGACTACCACCTGACCTTCGAGGGCGGCAACACGTCCCTGGTGACGCAGTGCGACTGGGCGGCGCTGGGCTGCGACCGGATCCAACGGCAGCTCTTCTACTACCTGCCGCCCGCGCCGCCGCCCCCGCCCCCGGGCAGCAGCCCCACGCCGGTCCCCACCGCAACGCGGTACCCGGTGCCGGGAACGCCCGTGCCCGGCCACGTCCGGCTCACCTTCACCGGCGGCACCCTCGCCCCCGGCGAGTCGAGCGGGCCGATCCAGCTCCGGTTCCACCAGCAGAACTGGACCGCCATCGACGAGCGGGACGACCCGAGTTGGCGGGCCGCCACCGGGGCCTGGGCCGACAACAGCCGGATCACCCTCGACGTCGACGGCGTCCGCGAGTTCGGCGACCAGTACGCCGGCTGAACCCGGCGGGAACTACCTTTAAGTAGGTTGGCGGGCCGCTGCGCGTATGCCCCTGATTCGCCCCGCCCTGAGGTAGCTTCTACTCCGCGCGCGACACCCTTCTTGGACGACGCAATCCCGATCGTCCACATTCACTTTCCCTCGTGAAGGGCCCGACGGCGGACATGGGCGAACCCCTCGAACCTTACGTACCCGACCCCACGCTCAGGGCGGCGCTGGAGGACTTCGGGCAGCAGTGCGACCGGGAGATCAGCGTCCCGCCGCAGACGCGCCTCGACCGGGGCTACGGAGGCGGCACACTCTTCGTCGCGAGGCTCGGCGAGCCGGCGCCGCCGGGCCGGGAGCCCGCCCGGAAGGTCTTCGTCAAGGTCCTGCCGGCCCGCTCGCGGCACCGGGAGGTGCGGGGCCAACAGCGGCCGAGGGCCGCCCTGGGCGACTTCGCCCGGCAGCACCTGGCCGAGCAGATCTTCCCGCCGATCGACCTGCGCGACGGCCGGCGGCTGATGTTCCAGGAACCGACCAGCGACTTCCAGGAGACGACCGACGACGACGCCCGGGTGCGGGGCCTGGACGAGCTGGACGGCGAGGACCTGCTCGCCGCGTTCCGGGCCGTGCTGGAGGCGGTGCTGCACGAGTGGAACGGCGTCGTGCCGGCCCCCGGAAGGACCGGCCCGCCGACCCGGGAGACCACCCTCGGCCCGTACCTCGAACGGGAGCTGCGGGCCGCCGGCGCGTGGGAGAAGATTCATCACGCGATGAGCATCTTCGGGTTCCACAGTGACGCCGAGTCGCTGATCATCGACTCGCGGCCCCTGCCGAACCCGCTGCGGGCCGTCGGCCCCACGTCGCCGCACCACCGCCAGCCGGTCCGCTTCCATGCCGGCTTCGCCCACGGTGACCTGCACGGCGGCAACGTGCTCGTGCCCTGCGGGGCCGACGGCCGGCCGCGCCCCGAGCGGTTCTCGCTGGTCGGGTTGAGCGCCGTCGACGCGGAGGCCCCGCTGACCCGCGACGTCGCCGCCCTGCTGCTGGCCACCGTGCTCCGGTACGTCCCGAGCCTCAGCCGGGACGAGTCCGAGGCGCTGATCGACTATCTGGTCCACCCTCAGCGGGGACGGCCGGGCACGCTGGCCGGGCCCGTGGCGGAGCTCGTCCGGATCGCCGACGAGGTGGGCGCCGCGTACGCCCAGCCGCTCGCGGGGCCGGCGACCTGGCGCAGGCAGGCCCGCCTCTCCCTGATCGCCCAGGCCCTGACCTGCACCACCTTCGAGGACCTGCGGCCCGACCGGGGCCTGTGGTGCCTCCGGCTGGCGGCCCGCGCCATGCAGGCCCACCTCGACGAGAACCCTGTCGGGTACGCCGCCGCGGCGGCACCGCCCGCTGATCCGGCCGCTCCGGTCACCGCCGTGGGCAGGTGGCCGGTGAGCCCGCCGAACGCCGTTGCTCCCGCCGTCCCGGCGGCGCGGACGGGAGCGTCAGCGCGCCATTTGCTTCTGTGGTGCGCGCTCGCGGCAGCGCTGCTAGCCCTGGCAGGCGTCACAGCATGGGCGCTCGCCCCGGGCCACACCTGATAGATCTTGGAAGCGAACGGCCCCTCCAGGGGCCCAGAACTTCCAAGATCTACCCCAACCTCCCGTGCAGGTGGTCGAGGATCGCCTGGTTGGCCTGCCAGCCGTCGGGGAACTTCACCGGCACGTCGAGGTGCACCGGCTCGGTCGACGGGTGCGCGTCAAGCAGCTCCACGATGCCCGCCCGCGCCACCACCACGCACGCGTGCCGGTGCCGGGACGTCAGCACGCACAGCCGCCCCGACTCCAGGTGGAACGCGGTCGCGTCCCGCCGGCCCGACAGCGGGTGCAGCACGATCGTCACGTCGTACTCGCGGCCCTGGAGCCGGTTGGCGGTGTCCACGGTGACGTCCGCCCCGGCCGCGCCCAGGTGCGCGCGGATGGCCGCGACCTGGTCGCGGTGCGCGGCCCCGACGGCGATCCGGTCGGCGGTGACCGGCGCGCCGGCCGGCGCGTGCTCGGAGACGGCGACCGCGCCGCGCGCCAGCACCCGCAGCGCCAGCGCGGCGCACGCGGCGGCGGCCTCCGAGTCGGTACGCGGGGTGTGCCGCTCCGGCAGCTCGTACAGCGCCCAGCCCGTCGCCGCCGCCAGCTCCACCGCCGCGTCGACGGCGTCCCCCGGCCCGGCGTCGGTGAACGCGAGCACCCGGTCGTCGCGGCCGGTGCCCGCCCGGAACCCGGTGAACGGGTAGAACGCCGCCGCGACCACCGGCGCCGCCGACGCGGGCAGCCGCCACGACACCGGCAGCCGGTGCACCGGCAACTGCGGGTTGTGCCGCAGCAGCACCGCCACCGCCGACTGCATCGGATCCCAGGTCAGGCCCGTCCAGCGCACGGTCTCGACCGTGGAGAACGGGTCGAGCTGCCCGGGATCCCCCACGAACAACGCCCGCTCGAACCTGCCGGCCACGCGCAACAATGCGTCAGACCGCATCTGGTACGCCTCGTCGACGATCGCCCACGGCCAGCAGCCCTCGGTGACCATGGCCCACTTGGCGGCCGTACCGATGACGACGGCCGGCTCGCCGAGGTCGGCGACCTTCGCGGCCACCCGGACCGTCGGGTGGCCCTTCACCCGGTCGGTCGGCCTGTACTCCGTGGCGGAGAGCCGGCCGATGCGCAGCCCGGGGGCCCTGCGGGCGAGCCGGTCGATGAGGTCGTCGACCTGCTCGTTGGTCTGCGCGACGATGATCAGCGGCTCGCCGGCGGCGGCCAGCTCGACCGCGGCGCGGACGACGAGGGTCGACTTGCCGGCGCCGGGCGGCGAGTCGACGACGACGCCCCGGTGGTCACCGGAACGCAGGTCATCCAGCACCGCCGTGACGACCCGCTCCGCCTCGACGGACGGCGGCACCTCCAGCCCGAGCATCGACTCTCCCCCCTGGTCACCGGAGATTACGCCCGGTCAGGCCGCGCAGGAACGCCAACCCCTCGACGGCGAGGGCGTCGGGGCCGGCGGCGAGGGGCCGCCACACGGACATCGGCACGGCCAGTGCCTCGGCGGTGAACGACTCGATGCTCACCTGGCCGCAGTAGCCGATGCCGGTCAGCGCGTCGAACATCCCCGGCCAGTCGAGGTGGTCGCCGCCGGGCGTCCCCCGGTCGTTGCCGCACACCTGGACGTGCGCGAGGTGGTCGCCGGCCAGCCGGATGGCGGCCGGCAGGTCGCGTTCCTCGATGTTCAGGTGGAAGGTGTCCAGGGCGAGGCCCAGGCCGGGGACGCCGTCCACCACCTCCAGCGCCTGCTCGACGGTGTTGATCAGGCTCGTCTCGAACCGGTTGAGCGGTTCGAGGGCGATCGTCACGCCCTGCCCGGCGGCCTCGTCGGCCAGCGGCCGGAGCCGCGCCACGAGGCGGGCGGTGGCGGCCCGCCGGGCGTCCGCGTCGAGCAGCCACCGCCGGCCGGCCGGGGCGTAGAGCGGGCCCGCCACCACGGCGGCGCCCACCCGGCCCGCGACCTGCACGCAGTGCCGCACGAACTCCTCCGTACGCCGCACGACCTCCTCGTCGTCGGCGAGCAGGTCGTGCCCGGGCAGCAGGCCGGCGCAGACGGCGGGAGCCAGCTCCAGCCCGGCGAGCAGGTCGGCCGCCGACGCGGGATCCCAGTCGCCGGGCGCCTGGACGGTCAGCTCGACGGCGTCGAAGCCCCACGCCCTGATCCGTGGGGCCAGCCGGGCAAGCGCCTCGTCGGTCAGCGGCGCCACCCACGCCCACGTGTTGATGCCGATCCGCATCCAAACCCTCTCGCCGCAAGATCAACGGGACTCGTCGACTGTAGAGCGTCGCCGCCCAACCACACGCCCAGCCCGCCCCCGCCCTCGCCCCGGTGCTGGCCCCGGTGCTGCACCGGGCCCGCCTCGCCTCGCCTCGGTGATCAAGAGGTTTGCGTCATCGTCGAGATCAACTCTGACACTTTTCTCTTGATCACCGAGGCGGAAGACGCAGCCGGCGGGCTGCCGTCACCAAGGGGCGCGGGGGCTGGCCGCAGACGTACCCCTGATAGTGCGATTGGTGGTGGTGGCGCAGGGCGGGTGAGGGTGAACGCGTTGCTGCCCTGCGACCGCACCGACAGCGGGCCGCCGCTGGAGCCACCGCCCATCACGCACTCGACGCCCCACTGGCCGGGCGGCGCCGGCCAATCCTCGGTCGCCTGCTGCTTCACCGCTGGGCCCGTGTAGAGGGCAAGGCGTTCACCGGTGTACTCGGGCAGCCCTTGGCGGGCCTTGTCCGAGCTGGACCGGGGTAGCCGAACTGGTGCACCACCCGCGCGCCGGGCACGTCGTAACGGCCACGGCGTGGGTGGCGACGGAACCGGGCCTGGCGGCGAAACCGGGCTTGGCGTCGGGACCGGTTTCGCGGCCATGAGCTGCTGAGCGGTACCGGCCAGCGTGGCCGCGACGAGCACGGTGACCGCGCCCGCGACGCCGACTCGGCCGAGCCAGCCGGGAATTGGCTTCGATGTCGTCGCGCGAAGCGTAGGAGCGAAATGTCAGAAAGTCGCGGTGCGGCCCTTCCCTCCCCGACGGCCCGAGCGCCCCGGAGCAGCAACGCATTCTTGGACAGTTGTCGTCGCCAGCGGACAGTCGCCAGCGGACGACAACTGTCCAAGGTCCAGCAGAGGGCGGTCAGCGGACCGGGTCGTGGGTACCCCGGGGCACGTGCGGCTTGCAGCGGCGCAGCCGCTCGGCGGCCATCCGCCCGCCCACGGCCAGGCCGTGCCGCTCGACGGCGGCCAACCCGTACGCGCTGCACGTGGGGGTGTAGCGGCACTGGCCCGGCCAGCGGTGCGACAGCCACCGCCGGTAGCCGAGGATCGCGGCCCGGCCGGCCCGGTCGACGACCGGCGCGCGGGTCGCCCCGGCGGCCACCGAGCCGAGGGTGAGCAGGAACGAGAAGAGCCCGAAGTCGCAGCAGTCCGGGCCGTCGCAGTCGCAGTCGGTGCAGGAGTCCCCGCCGCGCCGCTTCTTCTTGCGGTGGCGGTCCCGCTTGAGGTTGAGCATGCCGACGATGGTGCGACACGCGCGCCACCTGACCGAACGGAGGAGTCAGGTCCAGACGGTACGGCGCAGGCCGTCGTGGGCGGCGCAGACGTCGGCCCGCCCGCCGGTGAGGGTGAGCGCGCCGTCGCGGCACTGCACCAGGTACCCCGTCCCGGCCCAGAAGTCCTGCCCGCAGTCGAAGTAGTCGCACACCCGCACGTCGGGCCGGCGGATGCGGGAGCCGCCGCAGTAGTCGTACCCGAAGGGGTTGGCCGGCGCGCCGCAGAGCGGGTCGCGCTTCGCGGCCGGCGGGCCGGCGGACGGTGCGCCCTGCCGCCGCGGCTTCGACGCCGGCGTCGAGGCGGCGCGGGCGGTGGGGAGCACGGCCGACCCGGGGGTGGGCGCGGCGGTGGCGGCGGCGGCGACGTCCGAGCCGGGCCGCACCGGCGGGTCCGACTCGAACAGCGCCGCGGGCACCAGCAGCGCCGCGGCGGCGGCCACCGCGACGGTACGCCGGCCGCCGGGCACGAGGGAGGTGATCCGGGCCTGGGCGGGGGTGGCGATGGCGGGGCGGAACGGCCGGGTCTGGTCGTGTTCGGCGATCAGCTCGTCGAGCTGGGCGAGCACCGCGCCCCGCTGCTCGATGGCCTCGGCGAATGCCAGGGTGAGGGTGAACCGGAACTCGGCGGCGGCGTCGGCGGGCAGCAGCAGGCCGGAGGTGCGCCGCCGGTCGAGGACCTGGATCAGCGTGACCGGCGCCGCCGGGTCGTGGGCCAGGCCGGTCATCCTCCCGTACGCCCAGTCGCGCCGGCCCCGCCCGCCGAGCAGGACGAGGCGGCGGTCGGTGAGCACGGCGAGGCCGGCGTCGGTGACCTTGACCCCGTCGGGGCGTCGGTGGTGCAGCGCGGACCGGCCGGGGTCGACGCACAGGTCGGGGGCGGGGAGCACGGCGGTGTGCCGCAGCTCGACCAGTTGCACGGCGGGCAGCGCCCAGAACACCCGCTCGCCGGGGGCGAGCTCCAGGGGCAGGCCGGCTCCGGCGGTGGCCTGCCGGCCGAAGTCGGCCGCCGCCGCGCGCAGCCGCCGCAGCTCGTCGTCGCGTCGCCGCCAGGCCCGCTCGGCGTCGCGGTACGTCCGCTGCCGCCGCTCGTTCTGCCGGTGCGCCCACCGGTACCGCCACGTGGAAGCCGTCGAAGGCCGCCAGGTGGAACCCGTCGAATCAGTCTTCGCCACGCCGACTCCTTCGCCGCGCGAGCCACCAACCGGGGTGTCACCCGGATCAACGGCGCCGACGAACCCGACGTACCCGCCGAAACGGGCTAATCACCCGATCGGTGGAACAAACCGCACCGTAGGCGGATGGCAGCGCGCCGGTTCACGTTCCCCGCCGCGAACACGTTCCCCGCCGCGAACCGTGTGGGGAGGTGGATCACTGGGTATCGCCTTCCACAGCCGGGCGCGGCGGGCGTGCCGGCCCCGCCGACGCCGAGGAGGAGCCGTGGCCGACCCGGACCAGCACCCGCGCGTGGTGATCGGGGTCGACATCGGCACCACCAGCACGAAGAGCGTCGCGTACGACACCGACGGGCGGCAGCTCGCCAGCCACTCGGTGGGGTACCCGCTGGACGAGCCGAGCCCCGGCTACGCCGAGCAGGACCCGCTGCTGATCTTCGACGCGGTCGTGGAGACGGTCCGCGCGGTGGTGGCCGAGCTGCCCGGCCCGGTCGCGGGGCTGTCGTTCAGCACCGCGATGCACAGCCTGATCGGGCTGGACGCCGACGGCCAGCCGCTCACCCCGTCGGTGACGTGGGCGGACTCCCGCGCCAGCCGGCAGGCCGAACGGCTGCGCGCCGCCCGGTCGGGGCTGGCGCTGCACCGGCGCACCGGGACCCCGGTGCACCCGATGGCGCCGCTGCCGAAGCTGGTCTGGTTCGCCGAGCAGGAGCCGAAGCTGTTCGAGCGGGTCGCGCACTGGGTCGGCATCAAGGACTACGTGCTGCTGCGGCTGTGCGAGACGCTGGTCACCGACCACTCGGTGGCGTCCGCCAGCGGCCTGATGGACATCCAGACCCGGGCCTGGGACGCCGAGGCGCTGCGGATCGCGGGAATCACCGAGGAGCAGTTGCCGCAGCTCGTGGCGACCACCAGGGTCCTGCCGGGGCTCACCGCCGAGTGCGCCGCCGCCACCGGGCTGCCGGCGGACACCCCGATCGTGGTCGGCGCCGGTGACGGGCCGCTGGCCAACCTGGGGCTCGGCGCGGTGCGCCCGGGCGTGGTGGCCTGCTCGATCGGCACCAGCGGGGCGATGCGGGTGATGGTCGAGCGCCCCGCCGTGGACCCGCTCGGCGGGGTGTTCTGCTATGCGCTGACCGAGGACCGTTGGGTGGTCGGGGGCGCGATCAACAACGGCGGGATCGTCCTGCAGTGGGCCGGCGACGCGCTCGCCCCCGAGCTGGGCGAGGACTCCGAGGAGGAGCTGCTCGCGCTGGCCGCCCGCGCCCCCGCCGGCTCCGGCGGGCTGATCATGCTGCCGTACCTGCTCAGCGAGCGCGCGCCGCACTGGAGCGCGCTGCCGCGCGGGGCGTACGTGGGGCTGACCCACGGCCACCGCCGCGAGCACCTGGTCCGGGCGGCGCTGGAGGGGGTCTGCCAGCAGCTCGCCCTGGTGCTGGCGTCGGTGCGGGCCGCCGGCAACGAGGTGCGGGAGGTGCGGGCCAGCGGCGGGTTCGCCCGCAGCCCGCTGTGGCGGCAGCTGCTCGCCGACGCCCTCGGCATGCCGGTGCGTTTCCCCGCCGGGCACGAGGGGTCGAGCTTCGGCGCGGCGCTGCTGGGCATGCAGGCCCTCGGCCTGATCGCGTCCGTCGACGTCGCCGCCGACCTGGTCCGCATCGACGAGACGGTACGCCCCGACCCGGCCGCCGCCGCCACGTACGCCGCGCTGCTCCCGCTGCACGCGGAGCTGTACGACGCGCTCGTTCCGACGTTCACGTCCCTGCGGCGGCTGGCCCCGAGCCTCCCGCCGGAGCCACCCCCCACCGCCTCACCCATGTGATCGCCCGTGCCGCTGCCGGCGCGGACGCCGTCCGAAGGTCGTGATAACCGTGGTCACACTGCTCGCCGCACCGGCGGAACCCCTCACCGACGCCGGTGACGCCCAACTGATCGTCGCGGCCGTGCTGGGCATCGCCGCGGTGGTGGTCCTGATCGCCTGGGGCAAGGTCCATCCGTTCCTGGCGCTGATCCTCGGCGCGGCCGTGCTCGGCGTCACCGCCGGGGTGGGGGCCGAGGCGATCGTCACCTCGTTCAGCGGCGGCGTCGGCTCCACCGTCGGCGGGGTCGGCCTGCTGATCGCCCTGGGGGCGATGATCGGCGGCCTGCTCGCCGAGTCCGGCGGCGCGGACGGCATCGTCTCCCGCATCGTCGACCGGGTCTCCGGCCCGGCCCTGCCGTGGGCGATGGCCGGGGTGGCCGCCCTGATCGGCCTGCCGCTGTTCTTCGAGGTCGGCGTGGTGTTGCTGGTGCCGATCGTGCTGCTGGTCGCGAAGCGTACCGGCGTGTCGCTGATGAAGGTCGGCATCCCGGCGCTGGCCGGCCTGTCGGTGCTGCACGGCCTGGTCCCGCCGCACCCGGGGCCGCTGGTGGCGATCTCGTCGCTCAACGCCGACCTGGGCCTCACGCTGGGGCTGGGCCTGCTGGTCGCCATCCCGACGGTGATCGTCGCCGGGCCGGTCTTCGGCAACATGATCTCCCGGTACGTGCCCGCGACCATCCCCGAGGCGCTGTTGCCGACCCGCACGCCGGCCGCCGTCGGCGGGGCGGAGCGGGGAGCGGCCGGGCGGGGGGCGGCCGAGCGGGGGGCGGCCGAGCGGGGGGCGGCCGAGCGGCGGCAGGCCGACGTGGACGGCGAGCTGCTCACCGAGGACGACCTGGTCAACCCGGGCACCGGCCGGCCCGGCGCGCCGGTGGACGACACGGGCACCGAGACCGCCCGGCGGGCACCGAAGTTCTGGCCGGCGGTGATCACCGTGCTGCTGCCGGTGGTGCTGATGCTGCTGCGCGCCATCGGCGAGCTGACCCTGGCCGAGGGCACCGCCGGCCGCCGGGTCCTCGACATCGTCGGCACCCCGATCGTGGCGCTGCTGGCCGGGGTGATCGTGGCCATGTTCACCCTCGGCTTCCAGGCCGGGTTCAGCCGCAAGCAGGTCTCGTCGGTGCTCGGCGGATCGCTGCCGCCGATCGCGGGCATCCTGCTGATCGTCGCGGCCGGCGGCGGCTTCAAGCAGGTGCTGGTGGACGCCGGGGTGGGCAACCTGGTGGCCGACGCGGCCAAGGACGCCAGCCTGTCGCCGCTGCTGCTGGGCTGGCTGGTCGCCGTCGGCATCCGGGTCGCCACGGGCTCGGCGACGGTCGCCACGATCACCGCCGCCGGCATCGTCGCCCCGCTCGCCGCGACCATGGACCGCCCGGGGGTGGCCCTGCTGGCCCTGGCGATCGGCTGCGGGTCGCTGTTCTTCTCGCACGTGAACGACGCCGGGTTCTGGCTGGTGAAGGAGTACTTCGGGCTGACCGTCGGGCAGACCATCAAGAGCTGGTCGGTGCTGGAGACGATCATCTCGGTGGTCGGCTTCGCGGGCGTGCTGCTGCTCGACCTGCTGCTGTGAGTTGCTGCTGTGAGCTGCTGTGGTGAGCTGCTGCGGCGGGCGACTTGCTGCCGCCGGATGGCCTGCTCGCGGGGTGTCGGCCGGAGGCGGGATGGTTGTCGCGCTCCCTGGGGAGCTGATGTCGTGGACGACTCGGGCCGGATGGCCTGGCCGGCGCGGCGCTCCCCCGGCCGGATGGCCTGGCCGGCGCGACGCTCCCCCGGCCGGATGGCCTGGACGACGCAGCGCTCCCCGGGAGGACGCCTCGGGCGCGCCGGGCGCCCGGCCGTGATGTCGCAGACGACTCAGCTCCATAGGGGCCGGAAGGACCGGTGCCGGCGAGCCGGTGCTGTAGGTCCGGTGCCGGACCGCCACCGCGGGCCGGCCGTCGGCACGGGCCGGAAGAGCACACAGGCCGGGAGACCACGCGGGCCGGGAAAGCACACGGGCCGGGAGAGCACGCGGGCCGGGAGAACACACGGGCCGGGCGGGGTCAGGCCCGGTTGCGGGCCGCCGGAGTGAGGGCGGCGTGCAGGCCGGCGAGGCCGGTGGGGCGGCCGTACCGCCAGCCCTGGCCGTGCACGCAGCCGATCGCGGTGACCGCCTCGTGCTGCTGGTCGGTCTCCACCCCCTCGGCCACCACCGTCAGGTCGAACGCGTCGGCGAGCCGGGTCACCATCTCGACCGTGGCGTACGCGCGGGCGTCCTCGCCGAGCCGGGCCACGAACGACCGGTCGATCTTCAGCTCCGTGGCGGGGATGCGGTGCAGGTAGCTCAGCGACGAGTATCCGGTGCCGAAGTCGTCGATGGCGATGCGGATGCCCAGGTCGCGGAGCTGGCGCAGCCGGTCCAGGACCGCGTCGCTGCCCTCGATGAGGGCCGACTCGGTCAGCTCCAGGGTGAGCGCGCGGGGGGCGAGGCCGGCGCCGGCGGTGGCCGCGGTGACGGTGGCGATCAGGTCGGGCCGCCGCAGGTGGGCGGCGGCGATGTTGACCGCGACGGTGGCGTCCGGGCAACGGTCCCGCCAGGTGGCGGCTGCCCGGCACGCCTCGTGGATCACCCAGCGGTCGATCGGCAGGATCAGCCCGGTCTCCTCGGCCAGCGGCAGGAACCGGGCGGGGGTGAGCAGCCCCAGCCGGGGGTGCCGCCAGCGCACCAGCGCCTCCGCGCTGCGCACCTCGCCGGTGGCCAGGTCGACGATCGGCTGGTACTCCAGGTGCAGTTGTTCCTCGTCGACGGCGCGGCGCAGGTCGGCGATCAGCTCGGCGCGGCCCACCGCCGCCTCCCGCAGCGCATCGGTGCACGTACGGTACGCGGACTTGCCGGCCGCCTTGGCCGCGTACATGGCGATGTCGGCGTCGCGGAGCAGGTCGGTGTGGGAGGCGTGCTGCGGGCCGTACTCGGCGATGCCGATGCTGGCCGAGGGGTGCACGCCGGCCTCCTCCTCGCCGGGCGAGGGTTGCAGGGCGTCGAGCAGCCGTTCGGCCAGGCGCTCCGGGCGGACCTCCCGGTCGCCGTCGACGAGGACTGCGAACTCGTCGCCGCCGAGCCGGGCGACGGTGCCGTCGTCGGCCACGGCCGCCTTCATCCGGGCGGCGATGCTGTTCAGCAGGTCGTCGCCGGTGACGTGCCCGAACCGGTCGTTGACCTGCTTGAAGCCGTCCAGGTCGAGCAGCAGCACGGCGACCGGGGGCCCGTCGCGCAGCGCCCGGCGCAGCCGGCGGGTGAAGGTCAACCGGTTCGGCAGGCCGGTGAGCTGGTCGGTGTAGGCGAGCCGACGCAGCCGGGCGACGAGCCGCAGGTTCTCGTTGGCGGCCAGCCCCTGCCGCAGCGCGAGCACCCCGAGCAGGGCCATCATGCCGACGAAGACCAGGTGGGGGGTCTGCCCGTTGGGCCGGCGGGCCAGCACCACCGCCACGATCGCGCCGCCCACCGGCAGGTACGGCAGGGCGACGCGCCACCACGGCGGCAGCGGCGGCTCGGCGGCCTCCTCGGCAGGGCCCCAGGGCGAGGGCGGCGGATAGTGGGCGGCGACGCCGATCAGCAGGTAGCTCAGCGGCCAGCACACGTCGATCGGATGGCCGGGGGCGTAGCTGCCCTGGGCGAACAGGGAGACGTACGCGGCGTCGGCGACCGCCCGGGTGCCCAGGCTCGCCCCGATCGCGGCGAGGGGCCGCCACATCGAACGGGCCGGGCCGGCCACCGCGACGAGGATGGTCAGCTGCATCAGGTCGAGCATCGGGTAGAGCAGCCCGAAGGTGCGCAGCGGGTCGGCCAGGTCGGCGTCGGCGATGTCCCGGAACACCACCACCCAGCCGATCGGGATGAGGGCGAGCCCGACGATCACCCCGTCGAGCACGGTGCGGGCCCGGCCGACGGCGTTGCGCGACGCGGCGGCGCAGCAGAGCAGCGCGGCGGTGCCGGTGCCGATGCCGAGGGTGAACAGCGCGCCGATGAGCATCGTGTGCGGCAGGGCGTCGTCGCCGAGCCGCTGCACCGTCCACACGGTGCGGCCGAGGGCGGCGAGGCCCATGGTGACCGCGAGCAGCACCCAGAACCGGCGCAGCGGCGTCGGGTGCCGGCGGGCGGCCCGGACGCAGGCGTGGCTGGCCCAGCCCGCCACGGCGATCGCGGTGAGGTCGCTGGCCAGGGCCGCGCCGGGCAGGGCGGCGACCAGCCAGGTCAGCTCGACGAGCAGGATCGCCGCGGCCACCGCGAGCCCGACCCGGGCGGGCCGGGCCGCCCGGGCGGGAGCCGCACGGGCGGGACGTGCGTCGTGGGGCAGCACAGTGTCGTCCGGCTCTCTCTCCTGCGCGCACGGCGAACCACGAAAGCGTAGCCAGCCACCGGGCGGGCCGCCAGGCCGGTGCACAGAGGACGGTGGCGCGGCCCCGGACCGGGGCGACGGGTCAGGCCCACTCCTCCGCCGGGTCGCCGTCTCCCGGCCCGGCGGCGGGGCCGGGGGCTGGATCGGTGGGGACGGAGGCGGCCGGCGGGCCGCCGTGCGTCCACGGGGTCTCCTCCGGGGCGGGGAACGACCCCGCCGGCAGGAACCCGTCCGACAGGGTGGTGAGGCAGAGCCGCTCCCCCACCTCCGGCACCGTGCCCGGCGGGGCGGTCAGCCCCCGGCCCATCCCGCCGGAGAGCTCCAGCACCACCTCGGTCTTGCCGTCGGCCGCCGGGGTCAGGAAGACCACCCGCGCCTTCTGCCCCGGCCGGGCCGGCGAGCACAGCGTCGCGCCGACCGGCACCGCCACCGGCTCGGTGGTCACCACCTGGATGCGGGGGCGCAGCACCGGGCGCTTGCCGGTGTCGTCCACCCGCGCCGGGTCGGCGAGCGTCACGTCGCCGACGAACGCCTCCCCGGTGAGCCGGTGCTCGGCCATCACCAGCGGGTCGTCGTAGGCGCGCTGCACCGCGTAGGAGGCCGCGGCCCGCTCCAGCCGGTGCAGGCGCACGGCCGCCGCCACCGCGCCGTCGCGGCGCGGCTGCGGGCCGCCGCCCGCGTCGACGTGCTCCGCGTGGCCGGTGAAGGCGTCCCGGTCGCCGGCCCAGCGCCCCGCCACCCGCGCCCCTGGCGGCAGGGCGGCCAGCAGCCCCAGGCCGCGCCACACCAGGTCCCAGGTGGGCGCGAGCTGGCCGCGCAGCGCCACCTCCAGCTCCGCGTACGCGGACCGCCGCGTCGCCTCGTCGTCGGCCGCATCGGCGTACGCGGCGATGGCCGGGGCGAGCACCCGGTTGTCGAACTCCGGGTCGGTGGCCGGGCCGGCGGGCGGGCAGCGCGCCGGGTCCTCGGCGCGGGCCGCCGCCTGCGCGCCGGTGAGCCCCGGCGGCGGGTCGAGCCAGCCCAGCACCGCCGGCAGGTGCTGGTCCTCCACCGCGCTCTGCCCGGTGGCCCAGTGCAGGGTCAGCGCGTCGGTCAGCGCCAGCAGCGCCGACGAGCCGGGGTGCTCGGCCCGCTCGGCGAAGAACGTCAGCCAGCGCCCGAGCAGCGACACCGACGGGTGCACCGGGTAGTCGCCGTCGGTGCGGCGGAACCGGGTGGAGCGGCCGAACAGCCGCAGGAACATCACCCCGCCCGGGTTCGGCACGACGAGCTGCGGCGCGTCGACGTACCGGTGCCGCACGTCGCGGCCCCGGTCGACCGCGACCGGCTCCGTGTCGCCCCGGAACGACTCCAGGTGGGGCAGCACGATCCCGGCCAGCTCGGCGGCGAACGCGAACCGCTGGTCGCGGTTGCGCGGCTGCGGCACGATCAGCAGCCGGGGCGCGTCGGGGGCGTCGCCGACCAGCGCCGCGAGGGGTGCGTTCGCCTCGCCCGCCATGGTCAGCGGCACCAGCACCAGCGGCCGGTCCGACAGGTGCAGGTGCCGGACGGTGGCCACCGGCTGCGCCACCCCGGCGGCGAGCGCCTGGGCCTTCGCGAGCGCGCGCAGCGTACTCATGCGGGCTGGCCGGCCAGGGCGTCGGCGCGCAACCGGGCCGCGGCCCGCAGCAGCGCGGCGGCCTCCGCCTGCTCGGGCGCGCCGGGGTCGGCGCCGGAGGCCAGCGCCAGGACCTCGGCCACCGTCGCGACCCCGCCGAGCGCCTCGCGGACGGGCCGGCCCAGCGCGGCCGTCTCGGCGCGGTTCTCGTCGCGGCAGAAGTAGGCCAGCTCGCAGGCCGCCAGGCAGTCCGGCGCGTAGCGGGCCGGCACCGACGACAGCGACCGGCGCAGCCGCTGCGGGTCGGCCGACGGGTCGGCGGTGAAGTCGGCGGGCAGCCGGGCCAGCAGGTCGTCGACGCGGGCCATCCGGTCGAGCTGGCGGCGCAACACCAGCAGTTGCTTGCGCACGTCGACCAGGCTGGCGACGGGCCGGTTGGCGAAGTCGCGCGGGCAGACGAGCACCACGTCGGAGGAGACCAGCTCCGGGGCGTGCCCCTCGGCGGCGAGCAGTTCGCGCAGCGCGAGCACGTAGACGGCGGACTGGATCGCGGCGGCGGCCACCTTGCCCGGGTCGGCCTGCCCGTCGATCACCGGGAACGACTTGATCTCCACGACGTGGAACCGGCCGGCGAGCCGGGCCGCCACCAGGTCCGGTTCCAGGTGCACCCGCTGGCCGGCGACGTCCAGGCCGAGCAGCGGGTGGTCGAACAGGGCGGCCGGGTCGTCGACGCCGGCCGGCGCGGCGGCGGCCAGCGCCGCCCGGGACCGCGCGGCCCGGCCGGGCTGCCCGGGCTCCTGCTCACCGGGCTGGTCGCCCCGGTCCTCCGCGCCCAGGTCCGTCCAGGTCGCCGGGCCGGTCGGGTCCACGCCCAGCCGCTCGGCGACCAGCCGCAGCAACTCGGCCCCGCCGTCGGCCTTGACCTGCGCCTCGAAGGCGTTGCCCCGGGTGATCGCGAAGCGGGACTGCCCGAACCGGGCCGGAAACCCGACCCGCTCCGCCAGCCCCGGCTTGTCGGCCCCCGCGCTGTCCAGCACGGCCCGGCGGTCGCAGCCGGGGTTGCCGGTCAGCGCGGCGATCGTCCGGGCGTTGTGCCGGCGCGGCGCACCGCCGCCCCGGATCTCGGCCAGTCGCCGCGCGGTGCTCGTCACGACACGCCACCTTAGGCGGTCCGCGCCGGTTCGGCGCGGGCCGCGCCGCGCCGGACCAACAAGGCCACCGCGACCGTGGCGACCAGCGCCGCCCCGGCCATCGCCCAGAGCACCGTACGCAGCCCCGAGGTGAAGCCCGGGTCGGCGAGCCGGCCGGCGGTGGTGCTGGCCAACACCGCCCCGACCACCGCGATGGCGATCGTCTCGCTGGCCAACCGGGCGGTGTTGATCATCCCGGAGCCGGTGGCCGCCCGGCCCGGCTCGACGCTGCCGATCGCGATCGCGTCCAGCAGCCCGATCGACAGGCCGATGCCCACCCCCATCGTCAGCAGGGGCCCGGCCAGCGCCGCGGTGCCGCTGCCCGGGGCGATGACGGTGGCCCAGGCCGCCCCCACCGCGACCACCGCCACGGAGCACACGATCACCGCCGGGGCCGGCACCAGCCGGGTCAACGCGCCGCTGAGCAGGGGCAGCACCAGGGTCGGCGCGGTGAGCAGGATCAGCGTGCCGCCGGCCGCGCCGGGGCTCAGCCCGACGACGGTCGTCAGGTACGACGGCAGGTAGACCAGCAGCGGCACCAGCACCGCGACGATGGTGGCCGCCGCCAGGCAGACGCCGACGAACCGGGGGTTCGCCAGCAGGGCCAGGTCGAACATCGGCGCGGCGCGACGGCGCTCCACCCGCACGAAGACGGCCAGCAGGGCCACCGCCGCGACGAAGGCCACCACGATCACCGGGGCGGACCAGCCGAGCTCGGGGCCCTGCACGAAGCCGAAGATGAGCAGCAGCAGCGCGGCCGTGAACGACACGGTGCCGGGCCAGTCGACCCGCCCGGCGTGCGGCTGGCGGGACTCCGGCAGCAGCGGCACGATGCCGAGGACCGCGCAGGCGACCAGCGCCGGGACGACGAACACGGCCCGCCAGCCGAACGCCTCGATCAGCAGCCCCGCGATCGACGGGCCGAACGCGAGGCCGGCGCCGATGGCCGTGCCGAAGAGGCTGAACGCGCGGGCCTGCCCCGCCCCCGGGAACGCGCCGGCCAGCAGGGCGGCGGCGCTGGTCGCGGCGGCAGCCGCGCCGATGCCGGCGAGCACCCGGGCGGCATCGAGCAGCACGATGTCGTCGACGAACGCGCCGGCCAGCCCGGCGGCGGCGAAGAGCGCCAGGCCGGTGGCGTAGACGCGGCGGCGGCCGAGCAGGTCGGCGAGCGCGCCGGTGGCGAGCATGAAGCTGGCGAAGGTGGCGTTGTAGCCGTTCACCACCCACTGCACCCCGGCCAGCCCGGCGTCGAGGTCGCGGCCGATGTCCGGCAACGCGACCGAGGCGCCGGTCAGCGAGATCGGCAACGAGATGGTGGACAGCAGGACGGCGACCAGCACGACCGCCGGATGGTTGCGCACGATTCTCCCCGTTCTTCGCGGCGGCCCCAGCCTAGGTGTCGTGGGCGGGGCGGTGCCGGGTTGGGGCGGAGATCACAGCGCGTCGCCGCAGGCCCAAGGCGGACAGCGGTCGGCGGGCCGGTCAGGGGTCAGGCGGGCCGGTCAGGAGTCAGGCGGGCCGGTCAGGGGTCAGCGGTCGGCGGAGCGGTTCCAGGGCGAGCGGGGCAGGGCGGTGCCGGCCAGCGGGCGGCGGCGGGGCCGGCGGCCCGGGGTGCAGGACGCGCGGGAGGCGGCGCGCGCGGTCGTATCCGGCTCGGGCACGGGCTCGGTCACGGGCTGGGGACCGGTCACGGGCTGGGGCACGGTCTCGGGCTGGTCGCCGGTCAGGGGACGGCGGCCGATCAGCCAGCAGAGGAAGCGGGCCATCGGCGGGTCAGCCGACCGGGAGGCGCGCGGCCTCGGCGGCGGAGATCTCGTGCTGGACGCCGCAAAAGGTGCACTGCTGGACGTGGCGGGTGCGGATCGGGATCAGCGGGACGAAGAAGAGGGTGAACTTCGTCGACCGACGGCTGATCACCTGGGCGGCGTGGTTGCCGCAGTTGCGGCACACCTGCTGCGCCACGCCCGACCGGTCGACCCTGGTGCGGAGCCCGAAGATGAAGAACATCGCCCCGCAGTACCCAGCCGCGCCCGCTTCTGCACCTGCCGATGCCTCATGATCCGTCCACGCGCCGCAGACCCCTGCGAACGGGCGACAAGATCGTGCTCGATCAGGGAAAGAGTGGTGTCGCTCCGAGTCGGAGGCCACTCGATCCGCGATCGAGCACGATCTTCGACCTACGCCTCGGTCGACGCCGCCACCGGATCGGGCACCTCAGGAGACCGGGGTCGGCTCCGGGAGCCAGATCGGCTGCCAGTCGGGCAGCTCGTGGAACCGGACCAGCTCGCCGAGCCCCGAGACCGTGCCGCTCCACGCCCCGTACGGCGGGTTCTGCTCGTCGAAGCCGCTCTGCACGAAGGTGAGCTTGGTCCTGCCCTGCGACTCGGCCAGCTCCCAGGTGGTGACGCCCGTCGGGCCCCAGTCGACCGACATCCGGCGGCCCGGCTCCAGGTCGATGATCTTCGCCGCGTAGCCGGCCTCGAAGCCGCCCATGGCGTACCGGCCGCCGACCCAGGGCTCGATGCCGATCGGGTAGCCGAACCAGGCGCTGGCCTGCGCCGAGTCGGTCAGCGACTCGTACACCTTGGCCAGCGGGGCGGCGATGAGCAGTTCCCCGCGCAGGTCGGCGGACGTGAAGTCGGTGCGCGGCAGGAGCTGGCGGCCCTCCAGGTGGGCGGCCAGGTTGGCGATCGCCAGCGCCCAGTACGTCTGGAGCACGCCCCGGATCGTGCTGCCGCTCATCGCCTCGGCGAAGTCGAAGTGGCTCTGCCGGAGGGTGAGGATCGTCGCGTCACCGTCCGGCTCCAGGGTGAACTCGGTGGTGGTCTCCACCCCGTCGAGCAGCCAGCCGAAGCGCAGCGTCCGCTCGTCGGCGTGCAGCAGCCGCTGGTGCGGGGCGTCGCCCTCGGGGGTGTGGCGCCCCCAGAACGCGTACCGCTGGGGCAGCTCCACCTCGGCGTGCTCGGCCAGCCACACGCGCAGCTCGGCCGGGTCGGTGAGCGCCCGGTGGACGGTCTCGACGGGCGCGGCGAGGCGGGCGCGCAGGGTCATCGGTTCAGTCATGATCTTCTCCCTTGGGATAGCAGGCCACGGCGAGCTTGAAGGCGTCTCCCTCGGCGCCCCCGTAGCGGGTGAACAGGTCTTCCAGTGCGGCGCGCAGGTCGGCCAGGAACTCCTGCCGGCGCTCGGCCGGCACCCGGATCTCCCCGGAGACGCCGATCGACGGCAGCTCGGGGGCCGCCCGGTCCAGCGCCGCGACGTCGGCCTGGACCTCCTCCATGAGGTCGAGCAGGTGGCCGAGGCTCAGCTCGTCGCGGGCCCGGCGCAGCCCGCCGATGCGGCCGACGAGCCGGGGCGAGAGCCAGTAGGAGCGGGCGGCGGCCTGGTAGATGCCCTCGCTGATGCCGCGCACCCTGCGCTCGGACACCTGCTCGGCCAGGCCGGCCGCGACGAGCTGCTTGACGTGGTAGTAGACCCGCTGCGGGGTCTGGCCGAGCCGGGCGGCGACCTCGGTGCAGGTGCCGGGCTCGGCGAGCTGCCGCAGCACCTCGATCCGCTGCGGCTTGAGCAGGGTCTCGGCCTGCGACATCTCTTCGAGGTACAGGACGTCTCTCATGGCAAAACCAGTTTGTACGTACAAAAACTTCTTGTCAATAGGTTCGACGAGAGGGGACGGCCGACGCGGCCGTCCCCTCTCGTCAGCGCCCGCCGGTCAGGCCGACCAGTCCGGCCGCAGCGGGTAGCCGTTCACCCCGCGCGGGCCGTTGCGGGTGGCCAGCACCTGATGGAGCTGGATCTCGTTGCGCTCGAACGCCAGCCGCGACCCTGCCATGTAGAGTCCCCACACCCGGGCGGTGCCCAGGCCCACCTCGGCCACGCACTCGTCCCAGTGCTCGACCAGGTTGCGGCACCAGCCGGCGAGGGTCAGCGCGTAGTGCTGGCGCAGGTTCTCCTCGTGGTGCACCTCCAGCCCCGCGTCGTGGATCTCGCTGATCAGCCGGCCCGGCCCGGCCAGCTCGCCGTCGGGGAAGACGTACCGGTCGATGAACGCGCCCGAGCGGTGCGGGGCCCGGTTGTCGGCCCGGGTGATGCAGTGGTTGAGCAGCCGCCCGCCGGGGCGCAACCGGCCGCCCAGCGCCCGGAAGTAGGCCGGGTAGTTGCGGACCCCGATGTGCTCGGTCAGGCCGATCGAGGAGATCACGTCGAACTGCTCGCGCGGGGCGTCCCGGTAGTCCAGGTGCCGCACCTCGGCCAGCTCCGACAGCCCCTCCCGCTCGATGGCCGCCTGCGCCCACTGCGCCTGCGCCCGGGACAGGGTCACGCCCAGCGCCTGCACGCCGTATTCCCGGGCCGCGTGCCGGACCATGCCGCCCCAGCCGCAGCCGACGTCGAGCAGCCGCATCCCCGGCTTCAGCCCGAGCTTCCCGGCGACCAGGTCGTACTTCGCCGCCTGGGCCTGCTCCAGCGTGTCGTCGGGGCTGCGGAACACGGCGCACGTGTACGTCATCGAGGGCCCGAGCACCAGCTCGTAGAAGGCGTTCGACACGTCGTAGTGGTGGGAGATGGCGGTGCTGTCCCGGGTGCGGGAGTGCCGCAGCCCGTTCACCACCCGCTTCCAGCGCGGCGCGGCCTCCTGCGGCGGGGGCGGCGGGGGCATCAGCCGCTCCCAGCCCAGCCCGCGCACCAGGGCCAGCCCCTCGGCCAGCGACGGCGGGCGCAGCTTCAGCTCGTCCTTGAGCACCCGCAGCGCCTCGTACGGGTCGCCGGGGTGCACGCCGCCCAGCTCCAGGTCGCCGCTGACGTAGGCCCGCGCCATGCCCAGGTCGCCCGGGGCGGTCAGCAGGTAGGACAGGCCCCGCTCGGAGCGGACGGCCAGGGTGATGCCGGCGTCGGCCGGGCCGACGGCGCTGCCGTCGTACCCCGTGATCCGCACCGGTAGGGCCCCGGCCGTGACGGCACGGACCACATCGGCCACGGTCGGGGTCGCGCGCCGGCCCCCGGCCGGCGGGACGGACGGGACGTCGGCCGCCCCCTGTTCTCGGTCAATCAGGCTCATTTTCGCGCTACCGCCTTCTCGTAAAGTCCGGTGAGCCGGTGGTCCGGGTCGTAACGGTCCTTCACCGCGCGCCAGGTGTCCCCGCCGTAGAGCCGGTCGAACGCCTCGCGGTCGTAGTACGCGTCCGAGTAGAGCGACTTGTGGCCGCCCGCGTCGGACACCGCGCGCTCGACCAGCCGGTTGACGTCGCCGTCGGCGGCGCCCCCGGTGATCGGCACGGTCCCCCAGAAGCCGATGTTGACGTAGTTCTGGCCGGGCCGCAGCGGATATAGCGGCCAGGCCCGCGCCGAACCGGGGCCGGTCGGCTCGCGCAGCCGCAGCGGGCAGAGCCAGACCGGGGACATCCGCACCTCGCGGGCGAACCAGCGCAGGAAGCCGGCCGTGCCCTCCAGGGGGATCTCCACGTCCTGCACCACCCGCTCGCGGGCCGGCTGGCCGCGCAGCCGGTCGATGCGGGCCGCCACCTGGTGCCGGTGCTCCAGCCGGACGAGGCGGTGGTAGACGTCGCTGCGCCGCAACCGGGCAGGCCAGAGCCTCCGCACGACCGGGTGCTGCGCGCCGAACGCCGCCGAACACCAGAACCAGTCGGTGTCCCAGCGCCACAGGTAGTCGTGGGTGGTCAGCCAGTCGCGGGTGCGCCGGGGCAGCGAGCGGTAATAGATGCCCTGGCCGGTGTAGTCGCTTACCCGCGGCGCGTCGTCGGTGAAGGTCGCCAGCACGAGGTACGCCTCGCCGGGGCTGAACATCACCCCGTCCATCGCGTCGACCGGCTCGCCGGCCCAGGAGCCGGTGGCGGTCACCTCGCCGATCGCGTCGGTCAGCGCGTCGAGGTCGGTGAAGCGGACGTTGCGCAGGGCCACGTACGTGCGCACCGGGGCGAGCTCGATGCGCAGCCGGGTGGCGTAGCCGAGGCTGCCCAGCGAGTTGGGGAAGGCGGCGAAGAGGTCGGCGTGCTCCCCGTCGGGCCGGGCGGTGACGATCTCGCCCGCGCCGGTGAGGACGTCCAGCTCCAGGACGGACTCGTGCGGCAGGCCGTGCCGGAACGAGGTGGACTCGATGCCGAGCCCGGTGACCGCGCCGCCCAGGGTGATGGTGCGCAACTGCGGCACCACCAGCGGCATCAGCCCGTGCGGCAGGGTCGCGGCGACCAGCCGCTCGTAGGTGCACATGCCCTGCACGTCGGCGGTGCGGGCGACCGGGTCGACGTCGATCACCCCGCCGAGGCCGCTGACGTCCAGGCCGGGGACGCTCGGGGCGGATCGCGGGCGGAACAGGTTGGAGGTGCGTTTGGCCAGTCGGACGGTCTCGCCGGCGGGCACCGCGGCATACGAGCGCCGCAGCAGTTCCACCGCTCCGTCGTGGTCAACTGCATGATCCACACGGCCTGCGCGCATGAGATCACTGTACGCGCGAACGATCGTTCCGGTGGGGACGCTACCGTGGGGCGCATGCCGAAAGCCGTCTGGAACGACCTGGTGATCGCCGACAGCGACGACACGGTGGTGGTCGAGGGCAACCACTACTTCCCGCGCGCCGCCCTGCGCGACGACGTGCTCCGCGACTCCGCGACGCACACGTTCTGCCCGTGGAAGGGCACCGCCTCCTACTACTCCCTGGAGCACGACGGGCGCAGCAGCGCCGACGCCGTCTGGTACTACCCGGACCCGTTGCCGGCGGCCGAGATGGTGCGCGACCGGGTGGCGTTCTGGAAGGACGTCTCGGTCGTCGGCTGAGCCGCCGCGCGCCGGCGCAGCAGCAGGGAGAGCCCGGCCGCGCCGATCGACAGCGCGCCCGCGACGTACCAGGCCGCGGCATAGTCGCCGAGCCGGTCGCGGACCAGGCCCGCCCCGGTCGCGGCGAGGGCCGCGCCGAGCTGGTGGGCGGCGAAGACCCAGCCGAAGACCACCGCGCCGGACGCGCCGAACCACTCCCGGCACAACGCCACCGTCGGCGGGACGGTGGCCACCCAGTCCAGGCCGTAGAACACGACGAAGACCAGCATGCTCGGCTCGGCGGTGCCCGCGAAGAGGCTGGGCAGCACCAGCAGCGACGCGCCGCGCAGCGCGTAGTAGGCGCCGAGCAGCAGCCGCGCGTCGAACCGGTCGGTGAGCCAGCCGGAGGCGATCGTGCCGACGATGTCGAAGAGCCCGACCAGGGCGAGCAGCCCGGCGGCGGTGGTCTCGGCCATGCCGTGGTCGTGCGCCGCCGGCACGAAGTGGGTGCCGACCAGGCCGTTGGTGGTCGCGCCGCAGATCGCGAACCCGCCGGCGAGCAGCCAGAACGGCCGGGTCCGCGCGGCGGCGGCCAGCACGCCGACCGCGCGGGCCGCCGCGCCGCCGGTGGGCGGCGCGGGCGCGACCACCTCCGCCGCGCCGTAGGCGGGCACGCCGAGATCCGCCGGGTGCTCCCGCAGCAGCCACCCCACCAGGGGTACGACCGCCAGCGCGGCCCCGGCGACGACGAGCGCCGCCGTGCGCCAGCCGTGGTCGCGGACGAGCACGGCGACCAGCGGGAGGAAGACGAGCTGGCCGGCGGCCCCGCCTGCCGTCAGCACCCCGGTCACCAGGCCCCGCCGCGCGACGAACCAGCGCCCGGTGACGGTCGCCACGAAGGCCAGGGCCATCGACCCGGTGCCCAGCCCGACCAGCACGCCCCAGCACAGGACGAGCTGCCAGCTCGCCGTCATGAAGACCGTCAGCCCGCTGCCCAGGGCCACCAGCACCAGCGCGGCGGCCACCACCCGGCGGATGCCGAAGCGGTCCATCAGGGCGGCGGCGAAGGGGGCGGTGAGCCCGTAGAGCAGCAGGTTGACCGAGACAGCGGCGGAGACGGTGGCCAGCGGCCAGCCGAACTCGGCGTGCAGCGGGTGCAGCAGCACCGACGGGGTGGCGCGGAAGCCGGCCGCGCCGACCAGCGCGACGAAGGCGACGGCCGCCACGGCCCAGGCCGGGTGGAGACGACGGGTACGGGTCACGAACCGAGTCTCGGGCCCCGACCGCCCGACGACGAGTGGCCAGAATGCCATGGTGCGCAATAATCGGGCCATGACGTTCGTCCCGCACCGGGTCGCGGTGCTCGCCGTGGACGCAGTGGTCGGGCTCGACCTCGGCACCCCCGCCCAGGTCCTCGGCGCAGCCCGCACCCCCGACGGCGACCCCCTGTACGCGGTGGACGCCTGCACGGCGGGCGGACGCCCGGTCCGCAGCACCGCCGGCTTCCAGGTGCTGCCCGACCACGGGCTGGAGCTGGTCGCCGCCGCCGACACGGTGGTCGTGCCCGGGGTGCACGGCGGCGGGCCGATGACCGACGGCACGGTGGACCCGGCCGTGGCGGCGGCGCTGCGCGCCGCCCATGCCCGGGGCGCCCGGGTCATGTCGATCTGCACCGGCGCGTTCGTGCTCGCCGCCGCCGGCCTGCTCGACGGCCGGCGGGCCACCACCCACTGGGCGTACGCGGGGCTGTTCCGCCGGCTGCACCCCGGGATCGAGCTGGACCCGGAGGTGCTCTTCATCGACTCCGGCGACGTGCTCACCTCCGCCGGGGTCGCCGCCGGGATCGACCTGTGCCTGCACGTCGTGCGCACCGACCACGGCAGCGACGTGGCCAACCGGGCGGCCCGGCGCTGCGTGGTGCCGCCGTGGCGCGACGGCGGGCAGGCCCAGTACATCGAGCGCCCCGTCCCCCGCGACCCGGCCCACGGCACCGCCGCCACCCGCGAGTGGGCCCGGCAGCGGCTGCACGAGCCGGTGGCCCTGCGCGACCTGGCCGCGCACGCCCGGATGAGCGTGCGCACCTTCACCCGGCACTTCCGCTCGGAGACCGGGCTCAGCCCGGCCCAGTGGCTGCTCCAGCAACGCACCGACCACGCCCGGCTGCTGTTGGAGACCACGGACCTCAGCGTCGAGCAGGTGGCCCGCCGGTCCGGCTTCGGCACCGCCACCGCGCTGCGCCAGCGCCTGCACGGGCGGGTCGGCGTCTCCCCGTCGGCGTACCGCAGAGCCTTCCGAGCCCGCGCCTGACCCGCCCCCCGCCGCACCACCCCTGCCGCCCTGCTCCCTGCCACCCTGCGCCCTGCCCGCCCTGCGGCTTCGCCGCGCCGGGGCCCCACCACCCCACGGGCCCTCCCATTCCACCGGCCCCGGCGACGGCGACGGCGACGGCGCGTCTTGCGGCGCACCGATTACCTTCCGTGATGCCTTCGCCGCCGCGCGCTCGCCGCGCCGGTCTGACGCTGCGTCACCCTCCTCCCGCCTCGCCCCACCCATTCCTTCCCCTTTGCTCTGCACCCACTCACGCAACACGGCGGTCGACCTGGGCCCACGCGCAAGGCGTGGGCCTTCGGCGAGGTCGGGCCGATCGCGCTGCGTGAGCGTTGCGTATGCGGGTGCAGAGCAAAGGGGTGGGCGCGGGTGGTGCGGGCCCCGGCGGCTGCGGTTGCGGTGCGTCACCTCTCGGCGCTGAGCGAGTGTGGAGGGTGCGGTGTGGGTGGCCGGGGGCGTGTCCGGCTCGGCTCTCGCACGCGGCTGCGGGCCAGCCGAGCCGGCGCTGCCGGGCTGCTGACCCAGCCGAGCCGGCGCTGCCGGCGTTGCCAAGCCTGCCGGCGTCGACGAGTCAGGCGCGGTGGGCGTGCAACTGCGGGCGCAGGGCCCGGAGCTGGGCCAGATGCTTCGGCAGGTGGACCCGGGCGTGCAGGTCGAGGGTGCGGGCCCAGGGCAGCGTCTCGTCGACCCGCAGGTCGACGTCCTCGTGTAGCCGGGTCTCGACCGGCGTCTGCGCCGCCGGGCCCAGCCGGTCGACCAACGCGCAGAACCGGCTGCTGGTCGCCCGCAGCCGGTCGGCCAGCCCACCCAGCGCCGCCGGGCCGCCCAGCGCCGCCGGGCCGCCCAGCGCCGCCGGGCCGCCCAGCACCGCCGGGCCCTCCGACGCCGCCGACCCGACGCCGCCCGTCTCCGGGCCGGCGTACTCGGCGACGAGGGCGTCGAGCTGCGGGCGGTGGATGGCGTCCAGGTCGTAGTACGCGAACGGGGAGCCGGCGAGCACCGCCTCGGTCGCCTCGCTCATCAGCTCGTCGTTGGCCACCAGGTGCGCCACGATCTGCTCGGCGCTCAGCTCCCCGTCGGCGGGCGGCTCGAATCCGCCGGCTGCCAACTCGGCGAGCACCTCGGCGTACGCCCGCCGCAAAGCCTCGCTGTCCACCGTCCCAGTCAACCCCGACGCCGGCCCGGCCGGGCAGCGCTACCGCGCCCGGGTCACCCGGACGGGGCTCAGCGGCGGCCCCGACGGGCGCGCAGGTAGTCGCTGACCACGTACTCGCCGAGGTCGTCGAGGTCGGGGGTGAACATCCGGCCCCGGGACCGGCGGGCCACCGCGTCGACGAAGCGGCGCAGGCCGGGATCCTCGCCGAGCATGAACAGGTTGAGCATCGCGCCGGCCCGGGTCAGCCGGTCCACTTCCCGGATCGTCGCCTCGATCGTCTCGGACAGCGGCGGCCAGTGGAAGTATGCCTCCCCGTCGTCGGGGTCGAGGTGGGCGGTGGGCTCACCGTCGGTGACCACGAGGACCACCGGCTCCGCGCCCGGGTGCCGGCGCAGGTGCCGCCCCGCCAGGCGCAACGCGTGCTGGAGGTTGGTGCCCTGCTGCAGGTCCGGCTCGACGGCCGCCAGCTCCGCCTGGGTCAGCGGCGCCGCCTGCCGGCCGAACCCGATGATCTGGAGCGCGTCCTGCGGGAAGCGGGTCGCCATCAGATGCGACAGGGCCAGGGCCGTCTGCTTCATCGGCCCCCACCGCCCCTGCGAGATCATCGAGTACGACAGGTCCACGCACAGCGCGACCGCCGCCGAGGCCCGGCGCTCCGTCTCCGCCACCTCGAAGTCCTCGGCGGCGAGCTGGACCGGCACCGCCGGCACCGCCCGGCGGACCGCCCGGTGCAGGGTGCGCACCACGTCGATCGGCTGCTCGTCGCCGTACTCCCACTGCCGTGACGCCCCGCTGACCTCGCCGGCCGCGCCCGCCGTACGCAGGTCGTGCTGGCCGCGCGGCCCGGCCGTCAGGTCGGCGAAGACCTGGCGCAGCGCGGTGCCGGCGAGGCGGCGCAGCGCCTTGGGGCTCAGCGTCAGCCCGTCGGCGTCCCGGGTCACCCAGCCCTGCCGGCGCAGTTCCCGCTCCAGCTCCCGCAGCCGGCGCACGTCGTCGGCGGCGTCGCGGCCCAGCGTCCGGGCCACCGCCTCGACGTCCACGTCGTCCAGGGTCGCGCCGGGATGCTCCTGGTCCAGGGCGTCGAGCAGCTCGTCCAGCTCGGCGATCTCGGCGAGCGCGCCGGCCGCCTCGCCGTAGCCGAGCGGCTGCTCGCCGCGCACCCGTTCGCCCCCGCCCCGGTGCAGGTCGGGGCGCAGCGCCCGCAGGTTCGCGTCGAGCGCGGCCAGCTCGCCGGCCAGGCGTTCGCCGAGGGACTCGCGCATCAGCCCCGCCAGCTCCTCGCGCTGCCGGTCCGACAGCGACCGCATCAGCCGCTCCCCGGCCGCCGCCCGCCGGGCCAGCACGTCGACCAGTTCGTCGACGTCCCTCGGCTGCTCCGGGAAGAACTCGCCGTGGCGGCGCATGAACTCGGCGAACGCGTCGGTGGTGTCCTCCGACCGGGCGTGCCGGGCCAGCAGCTCGTTGAGGTCGCGCATCATCTCCGCGAGCTGCCGCTGGGCCTGCGGGTCGGCGGCGGCCCGCGCCGCGTCGCGCAGGCCGGCGAAGCGCTGCTCCAGCACGTCGCCCCGCAGCCCGTCGAGGATCCGCCGGTACGCCTGCCGGGCCTCGTCGCTGGCCCACTCGTAGCCCGCCAGCTCCCGCACGGCGCGGGCGGTGGACCGGGGCAGGTTGTCCAGCACCGCCTCGGCGAAGCGGGCCGCCTCGTCGTCGCGCCCGCGCAGCTCGTCCCGCTCGGCGGCGAGGGCCTGGTCGAGCAGCGCCCGGGCCCTCGTGACCGCCCCGTCCAGGTCGCCCCGGCGCAGCGCCTCGCGGCGCAGCCGCCGCGCCCGGGCGGCGAGGTCGTCGAGGCCGCTGCGCCCCTGCGGGCCGCGCCGCAGCAGGTCGCGCAGCGCCTCGCGGAGGTTGCCGCCGGCCAGCACCTCCGCGCCGACCGAGTCGACGGCGGCCCGCACGTCGTACGGCGGGGCGAGCGGGTCGGGGCCGCCGCGCCACTGGCCGTACCGGAACCGGTTGCCGGCCACGTCAGCCCCGGCCGCCGTAGACGGTGCGCCCGGAGTCGGTGACGTCCTTGCCCAGCCGGCGGGTCAGGTGCAGCCCCTCCAGCACGAACTCGACGCCGGCCGCCGCCTGCTCCGGCGTCGGCGCGTCGCCCAGCCCGAGCCGGTCGAGGGCCTTGGCCAGCCCGGGCACGGTGCCGACCTGCCGCAGCAGCTCGGCCGAGGAGACCAGTTCGCCGGTCTCCACGACCCGGCCGTCGTCGACCAGCGCGGTGAAGCCGGACAGGTCCAGCCCGGCGAGCCGGGCCCGGAACGTCTCGGCGGTCGCGGTACGCAGCAGGTGGGCGAGGATCTCGACCTCCCGCCCGTCCTCGCCGCTCTCGAACTCGACCTTGCCGCGCAGCGTGGAGGTCACCGACACCGCGTCGCCGACCCGGGCGACGGGCGTCTCCTCGCGTACCCCGTTGGAGGTGGCATCGGCCGCGAGCAGGCCGGAGCGGCGCAGCGCGGCGGCGGCGACGGTCTCGGCGGCGGCGATCGCGAACCGGGCCGACACGCCGGAGCGCTGGTCGACCGACGGGGATTCGCGCACCGCGCGGGCGAACCGGGCCAGCACCTCCAGCACGTGCTGCGGCACCTCGGCGACCAGGTCGGCCTCCTGCCGGATCAGGGCCAGCTCCAGCTCCAGGCCGAGCGGGTAGTGGGTGTGGATCTCCGCGCCGAAGCGGTCCTTGAGCGGGGTGATGATCCGGCCCCGGTTGGTGTAGTCCTCCGGGTTGGCGCTGGCCACCAGGAGCAGGTCCAGCGGCAGCCGAAGCTGGTAGCCGCGCACCTGGATGTCGCGCTCCTCCAGCACGTTGAGCAGCGCCACCTGGATGCGCTCGGCCAGGTCGGGCAGCTCGTTGACGGCGAAGATGCCCCGGTTGGTGCGCGGCACCAGCCCGAAGTGGATGGTCTCCGGGTCGCCGAGGGTGCGCCCCTGGGCGATCCGGATCGGGTCGACGTCGCCGATCAGGTCGCCGACGCTGGTGTCGGGGGTGGCCAGCTTCTCGCCGTAGCGCATGCTGCGGTGCAGCCAGGCGACCGGCAGGTCGTCGCCGGCCTCGACGGCCAGGGCGCGGGACGCGGGGGTGAGCGGGTGCATCGGGTGCTCGTTGAGCACCGAGCCGGCGATGACCGGGGTCCACTCGTCGAGCAGCGCCACCAGGGAGCGGATCAGCCGGGTCTTGCCCTGGCCGCGCTCGCCGAGCAGCACCATGTCGTGTCCGGCGAGCAGCGCCCGCTCGACCTCGGGCAGCACCGTGTCGTCGTAGCCGACGATGCCGGGGAAACGGTCCCCGCCGGCCCGCAGCCGGGCGAGGAGGTTGTCGCGGAGTTCCTGCTTGACCGTGCGGTAGCGGTGCCCGGCGGCCCGCAGCGCGCCGAGGGTGGCGGGCAGGTCGGCGGGCGGGACCGGGAGAACCTGGTTGGGCTCAGTCACCCGACCCACGCTAGCGCGGCCGTGTTGCAAGGAGGGGCCCCCTGTTAACGCATTCTGTAGAGGAAGGGCCCCTTCCTAACCGCCGTGGATGGCGGGACCGGCCCGACGAGACGGATCGGCGATTGACAACTCCATAGGTGGACATCGATCGTTGGAGCGCTCCCAGCCACCGACTCCGCCCCCGGAGGCACCGCCATGAACCGTCCGCGCCCCAGATTCCGTCCCGGCCTGCTGGTGCTGGCCGGCGCGCTGCTGCTCGCGCCCGTCGCCCCGGGCCTCGCCCCGGCCGCCACGGCGGCCGAGGCGGCGGGAGCAGCCGGAGCCGCCGCCCCGCCCGCAGTGACGCCGGCCTGGACGCCGGCTCCCCCGACACCAAGCACGACGCCGATGAGCCCGGGCCCGACGCCGACGTCGACCTCGACCGCGCCGCACCCGACCGACTCACCGACCCCCACGCCGACGTCGTCCAACCCGACCGACCCCCCGAGCCCCACGCCGACGACCACTCTCCGCTGCTCGGCAACGTGGCGGCTGGTCAGCGACTGGCCGGGGGCCTTCCACGCCGAGGTGACGGTGCGCAACACCGGCACCTCGCCGATGGCCCGCTGGGCGGTACGTCTGACGCTCCCCGAGGGCCAAGACGTACGCGACATCTGGAACGCCACGATCTCCTCGACCATCGACGACGTGGTCACCATCAGCAACACCGGCTGGAACGGCCGGATCGGCCCCGGGGCCGACGCCATCTTCGGGCTGATCGGGACGGGCCCCGCCGCGACGCCCACGCTGAGCTGCATCGCCGTCTGACGCTGAGCTGCATCGCCGTCTGACGGCCGCCCGGCGGCCGGGGCAGCGCCGACAAGTTGCCCCTGTCCCGGCCACCGGCGCGGGGATAGGGTCGAAACCGTGACCTACCTTGCCTCGGACGAGCGCTACCAGACGATGACCTATCGGCGCAGCGGGCGGAGCGGGCTGCGGCTGCCGGCCGTGTCGCTCGGGTTGTGGCACAACTTCGGGCCGGACCGACCGTACGAGCGGCAGCGGGACATCGTCCGGCGCGCCTTCGACCTCGGCGTCACCCACTTCGACCTGGCCAACAACTACGGCCCGCCGCCCGGATCGGCGGAGGAGAACTTCGGCCGGATGCTCGCCACGGACCTGAAGCCGTACCGGGACGAGCTGGTCATCTCCAGCAAGGCCGGATACGACATGTGGCCCGGCCCGTACGGCGAGTGGGGCTCCCGCAAGTACCTGATCGCCTCGCTGGACCAGTCGCTGCGCCGGATGGGGCTGGACTACGTCGACATCTTCTACTCGCACCGGTTCGACCCGGACACTCCGCTGGAGGAGACGATGGGCGCGCTGGACGCGATCGTCCGCTCCGGCAAGGCCCTCTACGTCGGCATCTCCAACTACGATTCGGAGAAGACCGAGCGGGCCGCCGCGATCCTGCGGGACCTCGGCACGCCGCTGCTGATCAACCAGCCGTCGTACTCGATGCTCGACCGCTGGACCGAGCGCGACGGCCTGCTGGACACGCTGGAGCGGGTGGGTGCCGGCTGCATCGCGTTCAGCCCGCTCGCCCAGGGGCTGCTCACCGACCGCTACCTGGGCGGCATCCCCGAGGACTCCCGGGTGCGCACCAGCGTCTTCCTCAACGAGAGCGACCTCGACGAGCAGAGGATGGCCACGATCCGGGCGCTCGGCGGGGTGGCGGCGCGGCGCGGGCAGTCCCTGGCGCAGCTCGCGCTCGCCTGGGCGCTGCGCGACCCGCGCATGACCAGTCTGATCATCGGCGCGAGCAGCGTCGCCCAGCTTGAGGCGAACATCGCCGCCCTGGACAACCTGGACTTCACCGCCGAGGAGCTGGCCGAGATCGACGGCCACCTCGGCTGAGCGTCACCACCCGGGTCGAGAGGGCGGGGCGCGGTCGGAAACGGGAGATCTTGGAAGCAAAGGGCCCCTCTAGGGGCCGGATTCTTCCAAGATTCACCCCGATTTGCCGCTCGTCGGCGCGCTCGCGGGTCCTGGGAACCGCCTGCCCTTTTACCGCACCTGGACAAGAAGCCAGGGCTGGAGGGAGGGCGGCTCAGGGTGCGGGCAGGAGCTGATTCGTCAGCTCGCCGCGCCAGCCTTGAGCGTCGTCAGGAAGCTGGACCAGGAGCCACCGTCGAAGGCGAGCGTCGGGCCGGTGCGGTCCTTGGTGTCGCGGACGTCGACCGCGCCGCCGACGAACCGCACCTCCACGCAGTTGGCGTTGTTGGAGCTACGAGAGGACTTGAACCAGCCCTCCCCGGAGTTGTACGACGGACTCACGTCATCTCCTTGGCGATCTGGCGAATCAGGTCAATCGAGTCTTCGGAGCGTAACGCGCGCTCGCAGGCTTCCTCGAAGGTCACCTGGTAGTCGTTCACCCGCGTGGATTGATCAATGATGTCGATGGAGGTCAGTACCTCCTGCCAGACCAGGTCAGGCAGCCTTGGCGACGCGAACGACAGGATCTGGAAGGAGCCGCCCAGCGCAGGATGCGCCCCGGCGGCGAAGGGCAGCACGCGGATGTCGATCTGCCCAGGCCGCTCGGTCGCCATCTCGATTAGGTGCTCAAGCTGTGCCCTCATCACAGCCGGGCCGCCCACCTGCTGGCGCAACGCGCCCTCGCCGAGCAACGCCGCTACTCGGATGGGGTGCTCGGTGTGGAGTCGCGCCTGCCTGGCCATCCGGGCTGCCACCCGCCGCTGCACCTCGGTGAGCCGAATGGTGGTGGTCCCGCCAGAAATGACCGCTCGGGCGTACCCCTCGGTCTGCAACAGGCCGGGCACCAGCTCGCTGTCGTAGAAGCGGATCTCCTCGGCCCCGGCCTCGTAGCCGAGGAAGCGGATGAACTCGGCCGGGAAGAGCTGGGAATACTCGTGCCACCAACCGCGCCGGCTCGCGCCGATGCGCAGCTCCTCCAGCTCTGCCGCCTCCTCCGGCTCCAGCTCGTAGACATCGATGATCTGGGCCAGCCGGGCAGCGGGGAGTTTCACCCTGCCCGCCTCCACTCCCGAGACATACGTCTGGATGATGCCGATGGCGCGACCGGCTGCCGCTGCGGTCAAGCCGATCTCCTCGCGGCGCTGACGCAGCCGCAGTCCCAGTTCCCAGGCTTGCACGACCGGCGACGGCTCCACGCGGGCCGACGATCCGCGCGGTCCCGTTGCACTCGATGACGTGGCGGGCATTGCCTCTGCCTCTCCCTCGAAGAACACCCTTAGTATTCTCATCACCACTCTTGATAGCAAGAAGAATCTAGTGCAACCTCACCTACGACCACTAAGCATGGGTGAGCAAGAGGAGGCAGCATGTTGAACGAGGTCAGGTGGTTTGCCCCGGAGCCGGAGGTGCGGCACGCGTTCTCGCTTTGCCGGGTGCTCGAAGCGGGCACGCCCGACGAGTGGTACGACCTGCTCGGGGTCGTCCGGATGCCCGTCGACCGGCAGGCGCCGGACAAGCTGCGCGGCAGGCTGCTGCCCTGGGCCCTGGCCACCCTGACGGCCGGCGAATACGGCTTCGGCCGCTACCACGCCGGCTACTCCACCCTGGACGAGGACGGCGAGCCGGACAAGTCCATCGCCAGCGAGGACATCGACTGGTCCGGCAGCACCGTCCTGGTCCCCGCCGAGGAGCTGACCGGGATCAACCGTCGCCTGTTCGGCTGAGGCGGCTCACCAGACCCGGCGGCGGCCGGCGCGGTGGTTGCGGATCCTGCACGGCAAGCCGGGTGGTGGGGCGGCGGGCCGGCGCAGGCGTACGACCAGGGTGGCCAGCAGCACGATCAGCGTGACCGCCGCGCCCGCCGTGACCGGCCACCCGCCTGGGGCGAGCCGGCTCACCGACGCCACCGGCACCCCGGGCGCAGCCTCGACGGTCTCGCCCAGCGTGCCCCCGTCGGCGGCCAGCACCCCGGGGGCGTCGGCCGGCTCCGGCTCCCCGGCCGGGACGGCGGCGGTGGTCGCCGGCTTCTCCGCAGCCGGGCCACCGCGAGCGCCCTCAGCCTCGCGGTAGATGACGTCGGAGCAGGAGTAGTAGGTGTCCTGGGTGTCGGAGTTCTGCCAGATCGTGTAGATGAGGTGCCGCCCGCTGCGGCCCGCCGGCAGCCGGCCCGTCATCTGGTACGCCCCGTCGCGGATCGGCGGGTCGGTGACCGTGAGGAACGGCTCCGCCTCCAGGTCCACCCAGGTCAGCCGCCGCCTCGGGTCGTAGTCGTCGACCGTCGAGTAGAGCCGGAACGTGCCCCGGTGCGGGATCGTCGTGCGGTAGTGGAAGGTGAACCGCGCGCCCGCCGTCAGCTCGGTCGCCGGCCAGTCGGAGCGCGCCAGGTCCAGCCCCTGGTAGGCCGACAGCCCGCCGCTGCACAGCTCCCCGTCGGGGATGCGTTGCCGGTCCCGCCCGTCGATGCGGGCCACCCGGATGTTGTCCCACTCGCGCACCGCCGCGCCGGCCGACACGGCCGCCCGGCAGGCGGGGGTCGCGGCGTGGGGGCCGCCGGGCCGGCACGCGGCGGCGCGGCTGAGCGGGTCGGTGGGGGCCCCGTGGGCGTACGCCGGGGGCGCGGCGAGGGCCACGGTCGCGGCAGCGACCGCGACGGCGGCGAACATTCGGCGTACGGCCATGGTGTCGACCTCCCACCCATGGCACGGACGCGGGGCGGCAAAGGTTCGACAGCCGTCACCCTTACCTGCCGGAGCCCGCCGCGCGGAACGGCTGCGCCTGCCAGGCGGCCGGGTCCTCGGGTCGACGGGGCGGGTAGGCGCAGAGGACGTACGAGTCGGGGGCGGTCGCGCCGTGCCGGCCGCCGAGCGCCGCCATGATCGCCCGGTGCACGTCGCGCGGGCCCGTGCGCGGGTCGGCGGGCGCGGCGTACCCGACGATCGACCGGGCGCCGACGGGCCCGTCCCGCAGCACGACCTTGGCGGTCGGGTCGCCGGTCGCCTCCCGGAGCACCCGCTCGCTGAGAGCGAGGTCGATCCAGGCGGAGTCGATCTCCACCCAGTTGTCGCCGCGCTCGACCCGGTCGAGCCCGACGAGGTCGCCGAGCCGGTCGTAGTCGATGTCCCGCTCGGCGGCGGTCAGCAGGATCCGCTCCATCGACCACAGTAGCTCCGCCGCCTCGTCGGTGGTGACGTGCCGTACGTCGTGGGTCAGGCCGACCACGACGGTGGGCCGGGTACGCAGGATGACGAGATTCACCGGGCCGGTGGTCTGCGTCTCCAGGCCGCTCTCCACCTCGGTGCCCCGCACCGGCACCCCGGCCCGCCCGTCGAAGACGCCGCCCCGGGAGGTGCTCATGTCGTTGATCACCAGGTCCCGGTGCCGCTGGCAGCCCCGCTGCGCGCCGATCGACTGGACCATCTCCTCCACGGCGGTCGCGTCGAAGTAGGCGTACTGGAAGGCGTTGAAGATGTTGAGGTGCGTCTGCCGCAGCGTCTCGTGGAACGAGGGGGCCGGCGCGAACGGGACCAGCGCGCTCTGCGCGATGCTGCCGACGAAGTTTTGCATGCGGGGCAGCGCCCGGTTGCTGTAGAGGGCCTCCAGCATCGCCCGGTCGGTGTCGGTCCACCAGCACAGCAGCGTCGCCGTGGTGGCGACGAGGACGCTGGCCGGGGTGACCCTGGCCCGCTTGGTGATCTCGGCGAGGGCCATGGCGACGGGGGTGGAGCGCAGCGTCGCGAGCCGGTGCTCTGGCGGCCCCTGGCGGCGGGCCGGGGTGGAGACGAGGCAGGGCGGCTGGGTGTGCAGTTGCCTGCGCCAGTAGTCGAGCGTCCTCGCCATCCGTCGGCGGGCCTCGGGGGTTCGCTCGTGCTCGGCCTGGTCGGCGGGCTGCCAGACCGGCGGGGCCGCAGCGCGGCCGGCGGGCGAGGCGACGAGCCCGACGAGCTCGTCCAGCACGATGTTCGCCCCGACCAGGTCCGCGACGGTGTGGGAGAACTCGACGACGGCCCGCGCGGGCGCCCCGGCGTCCGTCGTCACCGCCACCCGGACGGGGAAGTCGACGCCGTGGTCGAACGCGCGGGGCGGATCGGTGATCCAGGTGCGCTCGCGCGCCTGCGGCCCGAGTTCGAGCAGCGTCACCTCGACGTGGCCGGACCGGCACACCACCTGGGCCCGCTCGACGCCCGGGCCGACCTCGTAGACCGTCCGCAGCCCCTCGTGGCGGGACACCAGCGCGCCCACCGCGTCGAGCACGTCGTCGACGGTGCGGCCGGCGGGCAGGTCGGCGTGGAGGACGAACACCCCGCCGCTGCCCTCGCGCGGCAGCCAGTCGAAGACGTTGCTCTGCCCGTGGGGCATCGGCCAGCGGCCCGCGCGGTGCCCCGCGAAGGGCACCCGCACCGTCCGGTGGGCGGTCGAGGTCTCGACGGTGGTCACGGCGTCACCTCCAGCTCGGTCCGGTCGGGCTTCTCCTCGGCGGGCACGGGCGCGGCCACGGGCGTCGGCTTCGGGCGGGTCAGCAGCCGCAGCCCGGACAGCAGGATCACCAGCGCCAGCGCGGCCAGCAGGACGCGGTAGTCCACGACGCCGATGAGGACGGCGGCCACCCCGATGCACGCCGTCTGCGGGACCGTCACCAGCATGCCCGCCGTGGTGAAGACCCGACCCAGCAGCCGCGAGGGGGTGTGCCGCTGGAGCAGGGTGTTCCAGCCGATCGAGAACCAGGTGACCGCGAGCCCGATGCCGATCGCCCCGCCGAGCACGACCGGGGTCGCGCCGACGGCCAGGGCGGCGCAGCCGAGCCCCAGGCCGATCAGCGCCCCGCCGATGGCCCGGGCCTCGCCGACGCGGCGCAGCAGCCACGCGCCGGTGAACCCGGCGGCGATGGAGCCGATGCCCTGGACGCTGACGACCACCCCGAAGAACGCCGCCGGCCGGTGCAGCCCGTCCTCGACCACCACGAAGATGATCGGCTCCAGGAAGCCCACCGCCCCGAACGCGACGGCGCTGACCAGGGTGACCTGGGACAGCAGCGGGACCGACCGGATGTGGCGCAGGCCGGCGAGCAGCTCCGTGCCGAACCGTTCGCCGGTGGGTTCCGGCGGCGACTCGGCGACCCGTACGGACGCGAGCGCGGTGATCGCGGCGAGGAAGGTCAGCGCGTCGATCAGCGCCAGCAGGTGGCCGCCGAACGCGGCGTAGATGCCGGAGCCGACCAGCGGCGCGAGGATGCGGGTGAAGCCGAACAGCGTGCCGAACGCCGCGTTGGCCGACGGCAGGTCACGGTCGGGCAGCAGGTCCTTGAGCAGCGCGTTGCGCCCCGCCGTGAGCACCGTGGCGACGCAGCCGTGCACGATGGCGACGGCGTAGATGATCCAGGTGTCCTCGGCGCTGCGCACGCCGAGCAGCGCCAGCACCACCAGCCCGGCGATGCCGTTGGTGACCATCAGCAGCGTCTTGCGGCGTACCCGGTCGATCTGCCGTCCGGCCAGCGGGGCGAACAGCACCGGCAGGCCCATGGCCAGGAAGACCACGCCGGCGGCGGAGTTGCTGCCGGTGAGGTCCTTGACCCAGATGCCGAGGGCCAGCAGCAGCGCGGTGTCCCCGAAGCCCGACAGTGCGTCGCCGATGTACAGCCGCCGAAACCGGCCGTCCCTGAACGCGGTCACTCAACTCAGCGCCTCTCGGTGGTTGGCGGGGCGGCCGACGGGTTCCAGCCGCACCTGAAGGTGGCGATAGCCGTGGACCAGGTTGGAGCGCAGCGGCACGGGCTCCCCGAGCACGGCCACCGCCCCCGCGAACTCGGCCAGGGCGAGCAGCAGCGCCCGCAGTTCCAGCCGGGCCAGCGCCGCGCCCAGGCAGTGGTGCGGGCCGTACCCGAAGCCCAGGTGGTTGGCGGCGCGGCCGGGGCGGAACTCGTCGGGGGCGGCGAAGTGGCGGGGGTCCCGGTTGGCCGCCGGCAGCCACGCCACGACCGCCTCGCCGGTCGACACCCGCTGGCCCGGCAGGTCGACGTCGTCGGTGGCGACCCGCAGCACGTGCATCGCGGGCGACGTCCACCGGATGACCTCCTCGACGACCGGCCCGACGAGGCCGGGGTCGGCCCGCAGGCCGGCGAGGGTCCCCGGCGACGTGGCCAGCGCGTGGAAGCAGCCGGCGATCGCGTGGCGCGTCGTCTCGTTGCCGCCGACGAGGACGTTGTCGCAGTTGAGGAGCACCTCGCGCAGGTCGAAGCGGCTGTCGGCGGCCAGGGCGCTGATCAGGTCGTCGCCCGGGCTGCGCCGCCGGTCGGCCACCAGGTCGGCGAGGTAGAGGATCATCTCCGAGTGGGCGGCCTCCGGCGACATCCGGTCGAAGGTGTCGTCCGCGCCGCCGAAGGCGTGGTTGGTCAGCTCGATGAGCATGTCGCGGTCGTCCGCCGGCACGCCGAGGATCCGGCAGACGACGCTCGCCGGGATCACCGGCCCGAGCGAGGCGGCGACGTCCACGCCGCCGGCCGAGACGGCGTCGGCGACGAGCCGGCGCACCTCCTGCCGGACGACGTCGTCGAGGGACTCGGCCATCGCCCGCGACAGGAACGGCATGATCACGCTGCGCAGCCGGCCGTGCTGGGGGCCGTCGGCGACCACGAGCATCCCGCCGCCCGCCTTGTCGGGGTGGTCGCGGTCGAAGCCGATCATCATCCCGTACTCGGAGGTGAACGGCGCCTTCGGCGCGAGGATCGCCCGGCAGCCGGCCAGCGAGAACACCGACCAGAAGCCGCCCGGCGACGTGCCGGCCTCGCTCCACAGCACGGCGTCGGCGGCGGCGTGGCCGCGCCAGCGGGCGAACCGGCCGGGGTCGAGGTAGAGGTCAGGGTCGCCCAGGTCCATCGCCGTGCCCCCTCCGCTCGGTCCCGGCCAGGTCGGCGGCCTCTCGGGTGAGGTCGGTGGCCTCCCCGGCCAGGTCGGCGGCCTCCCCCGCCAGGTCGGTGATCTCGCGGGCCAGGTCGGCGAAGGCGGGCCGGCGGAACACGGTGACGATCCGCAGGTCCACGCCGAACCGCCGGTGCACCGCGCCGACCAGGTGCAGCGCCTTGATGGAGGTGCCGCCCAGCGCGAAGAAGTGGCTGTCGGCGTCGACGTCGGCGACCCCCAGCAGGTCCCGCCAGATGTCGGCGAGCCCGGCGGCCACCGGGTCGTCCGGCAGCACCCCGCCGGGTGTCGCGGCCGGATCCGGGGCGGGGTCCGGAGCCGGGACGCCGGCCGCGTCGCGGCCCAGCTCCCCCAGCAGCGCCGGCCGGTCCACCTTGCCGTTGTTCGTCGTCGGCAGCCGCCGCACCCGGTGGCACCGCGCCGGCACCATGTACGCCGGCAGGTTGGCCCGCAGGAACTCCCGCACCTCGCCGGGGTCGGCCGGGCCGGTCAGCACGGCGACCAGCTCCACCGCGTCGGCGTCGGCGACCGCCAGCACCGCGCACTCGCCCACCCCGGGGCAGTCGCCGAGGACCCGCTCCACCTCGCCGAGCTCCACCCGGAACCCGCTGACCTTGACCTGGTCGTCGCGGCGGCCCAGGAACACCACGCCGCCGTCGGGCAGCAGCCGCACCAGGTCGCCGGTGCGGTAGAGCCGCGCGCCGGGCTCGACGGCGAACGGGTCGGCGACGAACGCGGCGCTGGTGCGCCCCGGATCGCCCACGTAGCCGTCGGCCAGCCCCTGACCGCCGACGTACAGCTCGCCGGTGCCGCCGGGCGCGACGGGGGCCAGCCGGTCGTCGAGGACCCGCAGGTACGTGCCGTCGATGGCCCCGCCGATCGGCAGGACGCCCCGGTCCAGGTCGGCGGCGGTCACCTCGTGGGCGGCGGAGAAGGTGGTGTTCTCCGTCGGCCCGTACGCGTTGACGAGGTGCCGCGGCGCGCCGGCGGCCAGCATCCGCCGCACCGGCTCCAGCGCGTACTGGTCGCCGCCGATGAGCAGCGCCCGCAGGCCGGCGAACGCGCCGGGCACGTGCGCGACGATGGCGTTGAGCAGCGCGTTCGTGGTGAACATGACGCTGACGCCGGTGTCGGCGAGGAACCGCCCCATCCGGTGCGGCGACAGGGCCACCTCGCGGGGCACCACCGCCAGCGTCGCGCCCGCGCACAGCGCGCCCCAGACCTCCAGGGTGGCCGCGTCGAAGGCGGTGTTCGACAGGTGCGCGACGACGTCCTCCGGGTGCAGGCTCAGGAAGTTGGAGCGCGGCACCAGCCGCAGGATCGCCTCGTGCGGGACCACCACCCCCTTCGGCGTGCCGGTGGAGCCGGAGGTGTACATGACGTACGCGGGATGCCGGACAGTCACCGGCACCGGCGGCGGCGCGGGCCGGTCGGCGGCCCCGGCCAGCGCGGCGGCCAGGTCGACGGCCGGCACCCCGGCCGGCACGTGCTCCTGCGCGCCCGGCTGGCACAGGGCGAGCCGCACGCCGCTGTCGCGCAGGATCGTCCGGCTGCGAGCGGTCGGCTGGGCCACGTCGACGGGCACGTACGCCGCCCCGGCGCGCAGCACGGCCAGGAACGCGGTCACCGCGTCCGCGCCCCGCTCGACGGCCACGGCGACCCGGTCCCCCGGGCGTACCCCCGCCTCGACCAGGTGCCCGGCGAGCCCGGCGGCGGCGGCGTCCAGCTCGCCGTAGCGCAGGATCTCCCCGCCGTGCCGGACGGCGACCGCCTCCGGGTGGGCGCGCGCCCGCTGCGCCACCAGCTCGTGCACCGGCCGGTCGGCGGGCTGGCGGGCGTACCCGCCGGGGGCCCGGCCGGCGGGCCGCGCCGGGGCCGCCGCCCCCGGCGCGGCCGAGAGGGACGCCGCGACCGGCGACGGGGCCGGCGGCTGCGCAGGGGGCGGCGTCGCCGCGACGGGGGCGTCCGGGGCCTCGCTGAGCCGGGCGAGGTCGGCCAGCAGCCGGCCGTGCAGCTCCTCGGCCCGGCCCCGGGTGAACAGGTCGGCGGCGGCCTCCAGGGCCGACGTCGCCGCCGTCGCGCCGGTGGTGACCGTCCACAGCAGCTCGTACTTGGCGGTGCCGGTCGACAGGACGTCCCGGGCGGCGGTGGCCCCGGCCGGGGCCCAGTGCCAGGCGCGGTCGTCGACGTGCGAGATGCTCACCTGGGTCAGCGGGTGCCCGGCCGGACCGGCCGCGGCGGTCGCGTCGGCCACCAGTTCCTGCAACGGCGTCCACTGGTAGGCCAGCGCCGCGCTGACCTGCCCGCGCACCTGCGCGACGAGCTGCCGGAACGTGGTGTCGGGCCCGATGCGTACCCGGATCGGCAGGACGTTGACGAACATGCCGACGGTGTCCTCGTCGTCGGCCGTCCGCCCGCCCAGCGGCGCGCCGACCACGACCTCCGGCGCGCGGTCCGCGCCCCCGGGCGCGGCGACCCGGGCGAGGAACGCCGCGTACGCGGCGAGCAGCACCATGAACTCCGACGCCGCGCAGGCCGCCGCCAGTTCGGTGAGGCGGGCCACCAGCGCGGCGTCGACGGGGGCGGTCACCACCTCGCCGGCCGGGCCCACCACGTCGGGGCGCGGCCGGTCGGCGGGCAGCGCCATCCGGCCGCCCAGCCCGGCGAGCTGCCCCCGCCAGTGGGCGCGCGCCGCCGCCGCGTCGGGGCGTCCGGCCAGGCCCCGGCGGCGCAGCGGCGGCAGCTCCCGGGCCAGGCCGACCCGTTCGCCGTACGACTGCTGGAGCTGGCGGTCGAGCAGGTCCAGCGAGTGCTGGTCGGCGATCAAATGGTGCAGGGTGAGCAGCAGGACAGCGCGGTCCCCGGGCTCGGTGACCAGGCAGGCCCGCGCCAGGGGCGGCACGTCGGTGGGCACCGGGCGGCGGGCCTCCTCCGCGACGTGCCGGCGGGCCTCGGCGGCGGCCCGCGCGGGTTCCTCCCCGGACAGGTCCACGACGGTCCACGGCAGCGCGGCGGCCGACCGGACCAGCCGCCGGCCGTCGGCCGTGAAGCAGGTGCGCAGCGCCTCGTGCCGGTCCACCAGGTCCTGCAACGCGGCGCGCAGCGCCTCGGCGTCGACGTCGCCGGCGAACCGGTAGCGCACCGGGACGCAGTACAGCGGCGAGCCGGGGTGCAGCCGCTCGAGGAACAGCAGCCGCTCCTCGGTGGGCGACATCGGGGTCTGCCGGGCCGACGGCGCGTGCCGGGCGAGGTGCGCGGCCACGTCGACGGGCCGCCGGCAGGTGAACAGCAGGTCCAGGTCGACGGCGATGCCGGTGCGCCGGCGCAGTTCCAGGGCCACCTCGACGGCCTGGAGGGACTGCCCGCCGAGGTCGAAGAAGTCGGCGTCGGGGTCGATCCGGTCCCGCCGCAGCACCTGCCCGAAGGCGGCGTGCGCGATGTCGGCGTACGGCGCGGCGTCGGCCGTCGCCGGCTCGTTGTCGATGCTCACGCGGCCCTCCCCGCGTCGGCACCCGCGCCGCGACCCGCGTCGTCGTCCGCGCCATCAGCGGCGGCGGCGCGCCGGACCAGGTGGTCGCCGAGGACGAGCGCGTCCAGGGTGGACCGGGCGAACGTGGCGACCGCCTCGGCGGGGGTGCGGACGATGGGCTGGCCCCGCAGGTTGAACGACGTGTTGACCAGCACCGGCAGCCCCGTGCGGCGGCCCATCTCGCGCAGCAGCCCCCAGAACAGCGGCGCGGACTCGCGCTGCACCACCTGCACCCGGGCGGACCCGTCGACGTGGGTGACGGCGGGCAGCTTGTCCCGGTAGGGCTCCCGCACGCCGGTGACCATCAGCATGTGCCGGAAGGCTGCCGCCGTCCCCGGCGGGATGTCGAAGTAGGTGGCGGCGTCCTCCACGGGCACCGCCGGGGCGAACGGGCGGAACTCCTCGCGCTGCTTGACCACGGTGTTGAGGTGGGCCCGCATCGTCGGCGAGCGCGGGTCGGCGAGGATGCTGCGGTTGCCCAGGGCGCGCGGCCCGAACTCCATCCGGCCCTGGCACAGCGCCACCGTGGCACCGCCCTCGATCAGCGCGACGGTGGCGCGGATCAGGTCCTCCTCGGCGTGCCGCTCGACGGCGAAGCCGGGGCCGAGGTCGCGCAGCGCCGCCGCGACGTCGGCGTCGGCGAGGCCGTCCCCCCAGTACGGCATGTCCATGCCGGCCGGGGCCGCCGGCCGCGCCTCGCGCAGCGCGGCCAGGGCCGCGCCCAGGGCGGTGCCGTCGTCGCCGGCGGCGGGCTGCACGAACACCTCGTCGAAGAGGCCGCTGCGCAGGATCACCCCGTTGGCGGAGCAGTTGAGGGCGACGCCGCCGGCCAGGCAGAGCCGGCGCAGGCCGGTGCGGCGGCGGTACTCGGTGAGCACGTGCAGCAGCGTCCGTTCCAGCGCGTCCTGGAGGGCGGCGGCCACGTCCATGTGGTGCTGCGCCAGCTCGGAGTCGGGCTCGCGGGCCGGGCCGAGCTTCTCCTCCAGCCGGCGCAGCACGCCCTGGTGCGTCTCGCGTTCCATCGGGGACTTGTTGGCCGACAGCAGCGGCACGGCGAACCGGCCGTCGGGGTCGAGCCGGACGAACTCGTCGAGCGGGCCCCGGTAGCGCTGCCGGTCCCCGTACGGGGCCAGCCCCATCACCTTGTACTCGTCCATGCCGGGCTGGAAGCCCAGGTAGTGCGTGAAGACGCTGTAGAGGATGCCCAGCGAACTCATGATCGGATAGCTGCCGCACTGGTCGAGCGACGCGCCCCGGCCCTCGAAGACGGTCAGCGACTCCTGCTCGCCCATGCCGTCGGCCACGACCACCAGCGCCTCGTCGAAGCCGCTGAGGTAGTAGCTGCTGGCGGCGTGGGCCACGTGGTGCCGCACGTGGACGAGGCGGGGCTCGGCGACGGCGGGCGGATAGTGGGCGCGGAAGGTGTCCCGCTGGACGCGCTGGGCGTACACCTCCTCGTACCACCGGGTGGCGAGGTGGTCGAGCTGCCAGACGGGGGACGGCTCGTAGCGGAAGCCGTGGGCGACGACCTCGACGTCGCGCATCGTCGCCCCGGCCGCCCGCAGGCAGGCGTCGATCGCGTCGCGGGGGAAGCGGCCGGTGCCCTTGTCGCCGTCGTAGCGTTCCTGCGCGGCGGCGGCGATCACCCCGGTCTCGTCGACCAGGGCCGCCGCGGCGTCCAGGCCCTGGACGATCCGTTGTTCCCGCCGCCACCCGTCGCCGAGTATCGCGCGCTTGAGCGCCGTGCCGCGGTCGAGGCCGCTGAATCCCAGCGTCAGCATTGTCGTCAACCTTCGTTCGCAGGGGTGGGTTCGGGCAGGTGCGCGGCCAGCCGGCCGGGGGTGGGGTGCAGCATCAGTTCCAGGACCTCCAGGTCGACGCCGAGCGCCTCGACGCCGTGCACCAGCCGCATCGCCGTGAGCGAGTCCCCGCCGAGGTCGAAGAAGTCGTCGTCGACCCCGGCGGGCACGCCGAGGACCTCGCCGAACAGCGCGCACAGCCGGGCCTCCCAGGCGGTGACCGCCCCGGCGTCGGCGTCGGCTCCGGAGTCCGCCCCGGCGGCCGGTGCCGGCGGCGCGGGCAGGGCGGCGCGGTCGAGCTTGCCGTTGGGCGCGAGCGGCAGCGCGGCCAGCTCGACGAGCGCCGCCGGCACCAGGTACGCCGGCAGGCTCGCCGCCAGCTCGGCGCGCAGCCGGGCCGGGTCGAACGGGGTCCCCGGCTGCGGCACGACGTAGCCGACGACGCGGCGGATGCCCGGCACGTCCTCCCGGACCGCCGTCGCCGCCGCGGCCACGCCCGCGCAGCGGGCCAGCGCGACGTCGATCTCGCCCAGCTCGACGCGGAAGCCCCGCACCTTCACCTGCTGGTCGTCGCGCCCGTGGAACACCACCTGGCCGGCGGCGTCCCAGGCGGCCCGGTCGCCGGTGCGGTACATCCGCTCCCCGGGGCCGCCGAACGGGTCGGCCACGAACCGCCCGGCGGTCAGGGCGGGCCGGCCCAGGTAGCCCCGGGCCAGGCCGACGCCGGAGAGGTAGAGGTCGCCCACCACGCCCGGCGGGACCGGGCGCAGGAAGCCGTCGAGCACGTGGACCCGGGTGTTCCAGATGGGCCGGCCGATCGGCACGTACGCCGGGCGCGCGCCGGCCGGCACGGGCCAGTGGGTCACGTCCACGGACGCCTCGGTGGGCCCGTACAGGTTGTGCAGCTCCGCGCCGCAGGCGGCGTGGAAGCGGTGCGCCAGGTCGGGGTCGAGCGCCTCGCCGCTGCAGATCACCCGGCGCAGGCCGGCGCAGTACGCGGCGACCGGCTCGGCCAGGAACGCGGCGAGCACCGACGGCACGAAGTGTGCGGTGGTGACGCCCTGCCGGGCGATCAGCCGGGCCAGCCGGGTCGGGTCGCGCTGCTCCTCCGCGTCGGCGACGACGACCGCCGCGCCGGTGGACAGCGGCCAGAACATCTCCCACACCGACACGTCGAAGCTGAGGCTGGTCTTGTGCAGGACCCGGTCGCCGGCGGTCAGCCCGTACTCCTGTTGCATCCACCGCAGCCGGTTGACGATGCCGGCGTGCGGGACGACCACCCCCTTGGGCCGCCCGGTCGAGCCGGACGTGTAGATGACGTAGGCGGGGTGCCCGGGGCGCAGCGGCGCGCGCCGGTCCCGGTCGGTGGGCGCGGTGGCGGGTTGCCGGTCGAGCAGGTCCGCCACGGCCGGGTCGTCGACGGCGAGGCAGCGGTCGGCGGGGCAGCCGTCGGCGACCAACCGGCCGGCGGTGTCCCGGGTCGCGACGACGCAGACGGCCGCGCTGTCGCCGACCATCAGCGCCCGGCGCGCGGGCGGGTAGTCCGGGTCCACCGGCAGGTACGCCGCGCCCGCCTTCACGGCGGCGAGGATCGCCACGAGGCTGGCCGTGGAGCGGGGCAGCCCGACGGCCACCACCCGCTCCGGGCCGGCCCCGCGCGCGATCAGCAGGTGGGCCAGCCGGTTGGCGGCGGCGTCGAGGCCGGCGTAGCTCAGCTCCTCGTCGCCGCAGCGGACGGCGACCGCGTCGGGGGTGCGCCGCGCCTGCGCCTCGACCAGCCCGGCGAGGGTGAGCGAGGCCGGATCGTCGGCGGCCCCGGCCGGGTGGGCGGTGTCGTTGGCGTCCGCGAGCAGGCGCAGTTCCGCGCCGGTGAGCGGGGCGAGCCGGGCCACCGGGACGCCCGGGTCGGCGACGACCGCCCGCAGCAGCGCCGCCAGCCGCTCCAGCACCGCCGTCGCCGTCGCCGCGTCGACCAGGTCGGGCTGGTGGCTGACGCGGACGCGCATCCGGGCGCCGGGCAGCACGACAACGGCCAGCGGGTAGTGGGTGGCGTCGCGGCCCGCCACGGCGGTGATCCGGGCCTCGCCCACGGCCGGCGCGCCGTCGAGCGCGACGGGGTAGTTCTCGAAGACGTACAGGGTGTCGAAGAGGGTGCCCTGGGTGCCGGCGAGCCGCTGCACCGCGCCCAGCCCGAGGTGCTGGTGCGGCACGAGGGCCGACTGTTCGCCGTGCAGCCGGGTCAGCAGGTCGCCGAAGGTCTCCCCCGGGCCGGTGCGCACCCGCACCGGCAGCGTGTTGAGGAACAGCCCGACCATCTGCTCGACGCCCGGCAGGTCCGGCGGGCGTCCCGCCACCGGCGTGCCGAACACGACGTCGGCGCGGCCGGTGAGGTAGCCGAGCAGCACGCCCCAGGCGCCCTGGAGCACGGTGTTGACGGTGACGCCGCGTCCCCGGGCCAGGGCGGTCAGCGCCGCCGTCAGCTCCTCGTCCAGCTCCAGGTCGATGTCGCGCGGCAGCGCCGTCGGGTGGGCCGCGCCCGGCCCGGCCAGCAGGGTCGGCTCGGTCAGCCCGGCCAGGGCCGCCCGCCACGCTGCCTCGGCGGCCGACCGGTCCTGCCGGGCCACCCACGCCAGGTAGTCGCGGAACGGCACGGCCGGTGGCGGGGCGGCGGCCCCCCGGTGGTGCTCGTAGCCGGCGATGAGGTCGCGCACCACCAGCGACAGCGACCAGCCGTCGAGGAGGATGTGGTGGTGGGTGAAGTCGAGGCGGTGCCGCTCGGCGTCGAGCCGGGTCAGGCTGAACCGCAGCAGCGGCGGCCGGGCCGGGTCGAAGCGCCGCCGCCGTTCGGCGTCGGCGATCCGGGCGGCCTCGGCGTCGCGTTCCGTGCCGGGCAGCGCCGACAGGTCGGTCTCCTGCCACGGCAGCTCCACGCCGTCGCCGAGAACCTGCACCGGTGGGCCGGCGAGCCGCTGCCGGAACGCCGCGCCGAGGTGCGGGTGCCGGGTGAGCAGGTCCCCGGCGGCGCGGCGCAGCGCCTGCGGGTCGAGGCGGCCGGTCAGCTCCAGGGTGAGCTGGGCGGTGTAGACGTCCGCGCCGGCCTCGGCGTACGTGGCGTGGTAGAGGATGCCCTCCTGCAACGGCGCGAGCGGCAGCAGGTCCGCCAGGCGGGGATACTCGGCCCCGATCGCGTCGAGTTCGGCCTGCCCGACGTCGACCAGCGGAAAGTCCGACGGGATCCGGCCCGCCGCCGGGGTCGCCGCGCTGTCGGCCAGCACCTGTAGCGCGCGCAGCCACGCGGCGGCCAGCTCGCGGACCCGGTGCTCGGGCACGGCGTCGCCGGCCCAGGTCCAGGTGGCCCGCAGCCGGGGCCCGTCGGCGTCGTCGGTGGTCACGGCGTTCAGCGACACGGCGTGCGGCAGCGGCATGTCCGCGTCGACGTCGCCGCCGAGAGCATCCTGCGCGATGGGCGTCCAGTCGGCCTCCGCCGCGCCGCCGCCGAGCCGGCCCAGGTAGTTGAAGCCGAACTGCGGGCGGCCCAGCCCGGCGAGTTCGGGGCCGGTGACCGGGTTGAGGTAGCGCAGCAGCCCGTACCCGATGCCGTTGTCGGGCACGGCCCGCAGCCGCTGCTTGACCTCCCTGACGACGACGCCGACGCCCGCCCCGGCCGCCCACACGTCCGCCCAGTCCACGCCGGACGGGTCCACCCGCAGCGGGAACAGGCTGGTGAACCAGCCGACGGTGCGGGAGAGGTCGACGTGCTCGGTCAGCGGCTGCCGGCCGTGGCTCTCGACGTCGACGAGCAGCCCGCCGGGCCGGGCGGACGCGACCGCGATGGTCAGCGCGGCCAGCAGCACCTCGTCGACCCCGGCGTGGAACGCGGCGGGGACGCGGCGCAGCAGCGCCGCCGACAGCTCCGCCGGCACGGTCTGGGCCAGGCTGCGGGCGGTGCGGGCGGTGTCCCGGGCCGGGTCGGCCGGGCGGGTGCCGACGGGCGGCGGGGGTGCGGTCAGCGCGCCGCGCCACAGGTCCAGCTCGGCGACGCGCGCCGGCCGGGTCGCCTCCTCGGCGAGCAGCGCCGACCACCGCCGGTACGAGGTGGTGACCGGGGCCAGCTCGGGCCGGGCCCCGGCCGACGCGGCGGCCCACGCGGCGGCCAGGTCGGGCAGGATGATCCCCCAGGAGGTGGCGTCGACGGCGAGGTGGTGGGCGGCCAGCAGCAGCCGGCCCCGGGCCTGCGGGCCGGCGTCGAACCAGACGGCCTGGAGCATGACCCGCGCGGCCGGCGCGAGCCGGGCCTGCGCCGCGCGGGCGTGCGCGGCCACGACCGCCCGCAGGGCCGGCTCCTCCTCGGCCGGGTCGACGGGCACCCGGGTCAGCACCGAGGCGGCCGGCACGCTGCCCGGCGCGGCCACGTCGAGCCGCCACGGGCCGTCGGGGCAGGACGGCCGGTCCAGCCGCATCCGCAGCGTGTCGTGCCGGTCGAGGACCGCCTGCACGGCGGCGCGCAGGTCGGCCTCGGTGAGCCCGGCGGGCACGCGCACCACCATGGACTGGTAGTAGCCGTCCACCGGCCCGCCGGCCGACCGCAGCCACTCCATGATCGGCGTCGGGTCCAGCTCGCCGGCCCCGTCGTCGGCGCGGGCGACGGCGGCGTCGCGGGTGCGGTCGGCGGCGACGTCGGCCGCGAGGTCGGCGGCGGCGGCCAGCCGCGCGACGGTCGGGTGGGCGACGACGTCCCGGGGCCGGATGGCCAGCCCCGCGCTCTGCGCCCGGCTCACGAGCTGGATCGACGAGATGCTGTCGCCGCCGAGGCCGAAGAAGCTGTCCCCCACGCCGACGGTGGGCACCCCGAGCACCTCGGCGAACAGGTCGCACAGCAGCTTCTCGGTGGCGGTGCCCGGCAGGTCGTCGCCGGGGGCGGGCTCCTGGCCGGGGGCGGGCAGGGCCAGCCGGTCGACCTTCCCGTTGGGGGTCAGCGGCAGGGCGGCGAGCCGCACGAAGATGTTCGGCACCATGAACTCGGGCAGGTGGGCGGCGAGGAAGGCGCGCACGGCCGCCGGGTCGGGGGCGGGTCCGCCCGCCGCCCCGACGAGGTACGCGACGAGCTGCCGGCCGCCCGTGCCGACCTCGCGGACGACCACCGCCGCCTGCGCGACCGCGTCGTGGCGGGTCAGCACCGCCTCCACCTCGCCGGGCTCGATCCGGTGCCCCCGCACCTTCACCTGGTCGTCGACCCGCCCGACGAACTCCAGTTCCCCGTCGGGACGCCAGCGCACCAGGTCGCCGGTGCGGTACATCCGCTCGCCCGGCCCCGAGTACGGGTCGGCGACGAACCGGGTCGCGGTGAGCCCCGGCCGGCGCAGGTAGCCGCGGGCCAGCGCCCGCCCCGACACGTACAGCTCGCCGGCCACCCCGGCGGGGACGAGCCGGAGGCTGTCGTCGAGGACGTACACCTGGCAGTTGCGCACCGGGCGGCCGATGGGCACGGCGGCCCCGGCCTCGACCCGGTCGGCGCGCAGGTCGGCGCTGATGGTGGCGCACACCGTCGTCTCCGTCGGGCCGTACGCGTTGACCATGCGGCGGCCGGTCGCCCAGCGGGTCACCAGCTCGGCGGGCAGCGCCTCGCCGGCCAGCACCAGGGAGCGCAGGGTCGGCAGCGGCTGCACGGCGAGCTGGGTGAGCACCGCCGGGGGCAGCGTCGCGTGGGTGACCCCGTGCGCCCGGACGCACTCGGCCAGCGGCTCGCCGACGAGCAGCCGCTCGGTCGGCACGACCAGCGCCGCGCCGTTGGTCAGCGCCATGCACAGCTCCCAGAAGGAGGCGTCGAAGCTGGGCGAGGCGAACTGGAGGACCCGGGCCCGCCCGTCGACGCCGAGGTGGGCGGCCTGGGTGGCGGCGAGGCTGCTGACGCCCCGGTGGGTGACGACGACGCCCTTGGGGCGGCCGGTGGACCCCGACGTGAAGATCACGTACGCGGGGTGGGTCGGCAGCAGGGGGGCGCGGCGGTCCCGGTCGGTCGGGTCGCGGTCCGGGCGGCCGGCCAGCTCCGCCGCCAGCGCCGGGTCGCGCAGGTCGAGGCGGGGCAGGCCGGCGGCCTCGGCGGCGGCGCGGGCCACCGGCGCGGCGTCCGCCCCGGCGAACACGACGCAGGCCGGCTCGGCGTCGGCCAGCATCTGCTCGACGCGGGGGCGCGGGTATTCCGGGTCGACCGGCAGGTAGCCGCCGCCGGCCTTGGTGACGGCGAGGATCGCGGTGACGAGGTCGACGCCGCGCGGCAGGGCGAGCGCGACGAGCCGCTCCGGGCCGATGCCCCGGGCGACGAGCGCGTGGGCGAGCCGGTTCGCGTCGGCGTTCAGTTCGGCGTACGTCAGCCTCCGTGTGCCGCAGCGCACGGCGACCGCGTCGGGGGTGCGGGCGGCCCACGCCTCCACCAGGGCCGGCAGGGTCGCCACGGGCACCGGGTCGGGGTTGCGGGACTGGGTGGACAGCCGGTGCCGCTCCTCGACGCCGAGCAGGTCGAGCCGCCCGGTGCGGGTCGCCGTCGCGGCGGGCAGCTCTGTGAGCAGCCGGGTGAACCGGCGCAGCAGTCCCCGGGCGAAGGCCGCCGGGAACAGGTCCGGCCGGTACGACAGCCGCAGCCGCAGCCGGGTGCCCGCCGCCGCGTTGAGGCTCAGCGGGTAGTGGGCGGCGTCGTCCGCGCCCGCCTCGACGCGCAGGGGCCCGCAGCGCAGCTCCCCGGACTCGGGGAAGTTCTCGAACGCGACGCAGGTGTCGAACAGCTCGCCCGTCCCGGCGACCTTCTGCACGTCGGCGAGGCCGAGGTGGTGGTGTTCGATGAGGTGCGCCTGCTCGTGCTGGATCCGCGTCAGCAGCGCCGACAGCGGTTCGTCGCGGCGCAGCCGCACGCGCACCGGCACGACGTTCATCAGCAGGCCGACCATGCTCTCCGCGCCGGCCAGCTCGGGGGGCCGCCCGGACACGGCCGCGCCGAACGTCACGTCGGAGCGGCCGGTGAGCTGGCCGACGAGCAGCGCCCACGCGGCCTGCACGACGGTGTTGACGGTGAGGTCGTGCCGGCGGGCGAACGCGACGAGGTCCGCCGTCTCCTGCGGCCCGAGTTCGCCGGGCAGGCTGCCCGGCCAGACGGGGGCGCGGGCCGGGTCGGCGGGGGCGACGAGGGTCGGCCCGTCCAGGTCGGCCAGCGCCGCCCGCCAGGCCGCCTCGGCGCGCGGCCGGTCCTGCGCGGCGAGCCAGGCCAGGAAGTCCCGGTACGGCACCGGCGGCGGCAGCGCCGCGCCGTCGCCCCCGTGCTCGTAGAGGGCGCACAGCTCGCGGATCAGCAGGGACGTGGACCAGCCGTCGAGCAGGATGTGGTGGTACGTGACGACGAGCCGGTGCCGGTGGCCGTCGACGCGGATCAGCCGGAACCCGATCAGCGGGGCCCGCCGCAGGTCGAAGCGGCGGCCCTGGTCGGCCTCGGTGTGCCGGGCGAGGGCGGCGTCGGGGTCCTCGCCCGGCTCGACGGTCACCTCCGTCCACGACAGGCCCGCCCCCCTGGTGATCACCTGCACGGGCGCGCCGGAGCGGCGGTCCCGGAAGCTGGCCCGCAGGTTGGGGTGCCGGCGCAGCAGCCCGCCCGCCGCCGCCTTCAGCGCGGCGGCGTCGAGGGGGCCGTGCAGGTCGAGGATGAGCTGCGCGGTCTGCACCTCCGGGCCGGCGCTGCCCTGCCAGGAGTGGAACATCATCCCGGCCTGCAACGGCGACAGCGGCAGGATGTCCTCGATGTTCGTCGTCGTCATGACACCGCTCCCTGTTCCGCCGCGAGTTCCTGCTCGAGGTCGTCGATCTCGTCCTGGGTCAGCGAGACCAGCGGCAGGTCCGCCGGCGTGTGACCGCCGGCGGACGGCGTCGCCGAGCTGGCCACGACGGCCTCCAGGGCGGCGTGCCAGTCGTCGGCCAGGTCGGCCACGTCGGTCTCGGCCAGCAGCCCCGCCGGCCACGACCAGGTGGTACGCAACTGCGGCCCGGCCGGGCCGTCGACGGTGACGGCGCCGATCTCCAGGGCGTGCGGCACGGGGTCGCCCGGGTCGGCCCCGCCCCGCAGCACGAGGCCCTCCTCGGCCGGCCCCCAGTCGTCCGGCTCGGCGGCGGGGAACCGGCCGAGATAGTTGAAGGCCACCTGCGGGGCCGGCATCCGGGCGAGCGCGGGGCCGGTCCGGGGGTCGAGGTAGCGCAGCACGCCGTACCCGCCGGCCGGGGGCAGGGCGGTGAGCTGGTCCCTGACCCGCTTGACGGCGGCGCTGACGGTCGGGCCGCCGGTGCGCGCCTGCGCCCCGTCGACGGGGCCCGGGTCGAGCCGGACGGGGTGGATGCGGGTGAACCAGCCGACGGTGCGGGACAGGTCGGCGTCGGGCACGAGCCCGTCGCGGCCGTGCCCCTCCAGGGCGACCAGCACCCCGCCGGAGCCGCCCCGGCCCCGCCGGGCCAGCCAGGGCGGCAGCGCCAGCGCCAGGGCGCTCAGCAGGATCTCGTCCACCCCCGTCCGGTACGCGGCCGGCGCCGTGGTGAGCGCGGCGGAGGTGCAGGCCGGCGACGCGGTGCGGGAGACGCTGCGCAGCCGCCCGTGCACGTCGACGCGGCGGTCGAGGGGCCGGTCGCCCAGCGGCGGGTCGGGCCGGTCCAGCAGCCGCGTCCAGGCGGCCAGCTCGTCGGCGCGGTTTGGCGCGTCGGCGCGGTTTGGCGCGTCGGCGCGGTTTGGCGCGTCGGCGCGGGTTGGCGCGTCGGCGCGGTTTGGCGCGTCGGCGCTGGTCGGCCCGTCGGCGCGGGTCGGCTCCCCGGCCAGCGCCGCGACCTGCCGCGCCCAGGCGCGCAGCGTGGTGCCCGCCGGCTCCAGCGCCGGCGGTCGCCCCGCGTCGAGCGCGGCGCAGGCCGCGCGCAGGTCGGACAGCAGGATCCGCCACGACACCCCGTCGACGGCGAAGTGGTGCACGACCAGCAGCAGCCGGTTCCCGACGTGTGGGCCGGCGGCGAACCAGACGGCCTGCACGAGCACGCCGTCGGCGGGGCGCAGCCGCTCGCGGGCGGCCCGCGCCTGCGCGGCGATCAGCGCCGGCCGGTCCGCCGCGTCGGCGTCGGCGAGGTCGACGACGCGCAGGCAGTCGTCGGCGCGTACCGCCCCGGCGGGCGGGATCTCCAGCTCCCACGGCCCGTCGCCCGGCCCGGTGCGGGCCCGCATCCGCAGCGCGGGGTGGTGGTCGAGCAGCGCCTGCACGGCCTCACCGACCCGCTCGACGGTCTGCCCGGCGGGCACCCGCACCAGCATCGACTGGCTGAACGCGTCCAGCGGGCCGCCGAGCTCCTCCTTCGCCCAGGCCATGATGGGCGTCAGCGGCACCGCGCCGGTGCCGTCGTCGGCGGTGCCGCCGTCGGCACCGTCCACGGTGGTCGCCACGGCGGCCAGGGCGCGCACGGTGCGCTGCTGGTAGACGTCCTTCGGCTTGAGGCGCAGGCCGGCGCGGCGGGCCCGGCTGACGAGCTGGATGGACATGATGCTGTCGCCGCCGAGGCCGAAGAAGCTGCCGTCGATGCCCAGCTCGGGCACGCCGAGCAGCTCGGCGAAGAGGTCGCACAGGATGCGCTCGGCCGGGGTGCGGGGGGCCGGGCCGGTGGCCGACCCGTCGAGTGCGGGCTCGGGCAGCGCCGCCCGGTCGACCTTCCCGGTCGGGGTCAGCGGCAGCGCGTCGAGCACCACGAGCCGCGCCGGCAGCAGGTACTCGGGAAGCTGGTGGCGCAGCCACTCGCGTACCTGCGCCGCGGTGAGGGTGGCGGAGCCGGCGGGGGTGACATAGCCGACGAGCCCGGCGCGGCCCGCCTCGTCGGGGCGGGTCACCACGACGGCCGCGCCGACGTCCGGGTGCCGGGCGATCGTCGCCTCGACCTCGCCGGGCTCGACCCGGAAGCCCCGGATGTTGACCATGTTGTCGACGCGGCCGGCGTACTCCAGGTCGCCGTCGGGGCGCAGCCGCACCCGGTCCCCGGTGCGGTACAGCCGCCCGCCGGGCGGGCTGGCGTACGGGTCGGCGACGAACCGCTCCGCCGTGAGTCCGGGCCGCCCGACGTACCCGCGCGCCAGCCGCGCGCCGCCGACGTAGAGTTCGCCGACCGCGCCGGGCGGCACGGGCACGAGCATCGGGTCGAGGACGTGGGCGGTCAGCCCGGCCACCTCGCGGCCGATCCGGCTGAGGCCGTCGCCGACGTCGTCGGGCCCGAGGGTACGGGCGGTGACGTGCACGGTGGTCTCGGTGATCCCGTACATGTTGACCAGTCGCGGCCGGTCCCAGCCGTGCCGGGCGGCCCACCGGCGCACCGAGGCGTGTTCCAGGGCCTCGCCGCCGAAGACCACCCAGCGCAGCGAGTGGGGCCGGTCGGACCGGGAGTCCACGTCCTCGAACTGGGCGAACGAGGAGGGGGTCTGGTTGAGCACGGTGACCCCGGCGTCGGTGACCAGGCGGTGGAAGTCCTCGGGGTTGCGGGAGACCCAGTAGGGCACCACGACGACCCGGCCGCCGGTGCTCAGCGCGCCCCAGATCTCCCACACGGAGAAGTCGAACGACGAGCTGTGGAACATGGACCAGACGTCGTCGGGGCCGGCGGTCAGGAACTCCTCGCCCCAGTGCAGCAGCCGGGCGACGGCGGAGTGCGGAACGGTGACGCCCTTGGGGCGGCCGGTCGACCCCGACGTGTAGATCACATAAGCCGCGCTGTCCCCTGTCGTCGGCACCGACGGAACCGCCGCCACCGGGACCGCGACCTCCCCGTCCACCTCCACCACCCGCCACGGACCCGACGGCAACCGACCCGCCGCACCCACACCCCCCAACACCACCGACACACCCGAATCCACCAACATCCACGACAACCGCTCCGCCGGATAATCAACATCCAACGGCACATACGCCCCACCAGCCTTCAACACCCCCAAACACCACACCACCAACTCCACCGACCGCCCACCACACACCCCCACCAACGAACCCCCACCAACCCCCAACCCCCGCAACAACCCCGCCACCCGATCCGACCGCGCACCCAACTCCCCATACGTCAACACCACCTCCCCACACACCACCGCCACCGCACCCGGCGACCGATCCACCCACCGACCCACCAACTCGTGCACCAGCAGCGCGCGATCGGCGGGCTCCGGTTCCCGGGCCGCCGCCGACCAGGAGGCCAGCAGGGACCGCTCCGCCGCCCCGGCCAGCGGCTCGCGCAGGTAGCGGCGGTCCGGCGCGGTCACCATGTCCCACAGAGCGGCCACGAACCAGTCGCGCAGCAGCCGGACCTGCTCGGCCCGGACGGCGTCGGTGTGGAAGTCCATGGCCAGCAGCACCCGGTCGGACACCGGGTCGCGGACGACGCCGATGTTGAGCGGGAAGTTCGTCGGCTCGGCGCGGACGGTGGAGAAGCTGCCGATCTTGCCGTCGAGGATCTCGGTGCCCCGGCCGGAGAGCATCTCGGCCATCACGTGGAAGTGGTTGTAGACGAAGTTGACGTTGACCGGCTGGTCCATGCCGAGCCGGCGCTGCATCTCGGCCATGGGGAAGCGGCGGTGCGGCAGCATGTCGCGCTCGGCCGCGAAGACCGCAGCGATCAGGTCCGTCCATGTGCCGTCGGGCAGCGCCAGCCGGAACGGCAGCGTGTTGAGGAACAGCCCCCGCACGTCGTCGCCGCCGGCCTCCTCCGGCCGGCCGTTGGCGGTCACGCCGACCAGCACGTCCGTCGCGCCGGTGGCGTAGCCGACCGTACGCAGGCAGGCCGCGACGAAGAGGGCCTTCAGCGGGGTGCCGCACCGGTTGGCCAGGTCCCCCAGCGCCGCGCAGAGCTCGGGGCTGAGCACCGTCTCCACCGAGCCGTAGCGCTGGCGGGCGTCGGTGGCGTACCACCACTCGCCCGCGAAGCGCCGCTCGCCAGCCAGCTCCGGCACGGGGCCGTCGGGCCAGCGCAGCAGTCGGGTGTCCGGCGGTTCGGCCAGCCGCTCGCGCCAGAACCGTTCGGTCTCGGTCGAGGCGAGGGCGGCGCGTTCCAGCTCGACGAAGTCGCGGTACTGCGCGGTCAGCGGCGGGTCCGCCGGCTCGACGCCGTCGCGCAGGCCCTGGTAGACCCGCATGATCTCGCTGAGCGTGGAGTGCAGGCTCCAGCCGTCGAACACGGCGTGGTGCTCGGTGAGCGTCCACTGGAACACGTCGTCGGTGCGGCGGTGCACGTGCATCCGCAGCAGCGGCGGGCGGTCGTGGTCGAACGGGGTGACCCGCTGGTGCTCCAGGTAGGCCCGGACGATCTCGTCCTGCGCCGCCTCGTCGAGGCCGCGCAGGTCGTCGCAGCCGACCGGCAGGACCGCCTCGGCGTGCACGAGCTGCAGCGGCTCGCTGTAGTCGGTGAGCGCCAGCGCCGTACGCAGGATCGGGTGCCGGCGCACGACGTGCGCGACCGCCCGGGAGAAGGCGTCGGCCTCGAACGGCGCGCGCACCTTCATGCTGTCGACGTTGTGGTACGGCAGCCGCTCCGGGTCGCGGGTCATCTCGTAGACCATGCCGACCTGCAACGCCGTCATCGGGTACGCGTCGACGAGCCCGCCCGGCAGGTGGGCCCGGTCGGCGGCGTCGACCAGCTCGAACGGGCGGCGCGTCGGGGCGTCGGGGACGTCGACGACCGTGCAGGCGGCGGCGAGCTCGGCGATCGTGGGGCGGTGGAACAGCTCCTGCAACTCGAAGGAGATGCCGCTGGCGCGGGCCGCGCCGAGCACCCGGATGCTGCGGATCGAGTCGCCGCCGAGGTGGAAGAAGTTGTCGTGCCGGCCCACCTGGACGGGCCCGAGCGCGTCGACCCAGATCTCGGCGAGCCGCCGTTCCACCGGGCCCTGCGGCGGGACGTAGTCGCCGCTGCCGGCGGGGCGGGCCTCCTCGACGGGGTCGGGCAGCCGCCGGTGGTCGGTCTTGCCGCTCGGCGTCAGCGGGATCGCCGCCAGCTCCACGAAGCGCGCCGGCACCATGTAGTCGGGCAGCCGGTCCGCCAGGAACTGCCGCAGCTCGGCGACCGGTGCCGCCGACCCGGCCTCCGGCACCACGTACGCGATGAGCTGCGGGGCGCCCGCGTCGTCGGGCCGGACGGTGACGACCGCGCCAGCGACGCCGGAAAACTGGTGTGCGACGGCCTCGATCTCCGACAGCTCCACCCGGAAGCCCCGGATCTTGATCTGGCTGTCGGCGCGGCCGGCGTACTCCAGGGTCCCGTCGGGACGCCACCGGGCGAGGTCGCCGCTGCGGTAGAGGCGGGCGCCCGGCTCGTCGCCGACGGGGTCCGCCACGAAGCGTCCGGCGGTCAGCCCGGGCTGGCCGAGGTAGCCCCGGGCGACCCCGGGCCCGCCGACGTACATCTCGCCGATGACGCCGACCGGGCAGGGCCGCAGGTGCCCGTCGAGGACGTGGATCGCCAGGTCCGCCAGCGGGCGGCCGATCTGGGTGAGGGCGCGGGTCAGGTCGTCCGGCCCGACCTCGCGGAAGGTGTTGTGGACGGTGGTCTCGGTGATCCCGTACATGTTGACCAGTCGCGGCCGGTCCCAGCCGTGCCGGGCGGTCCACCGGCGCACCGAACCGTGGTCCAGGGCCTCGCCGGCGAAGACGACGTAGCGCAGCGCCAGCGGCACCGGGTGCGACTGCGGGTGCGGGTGCGGGTGCGGGTGCGGGTCGGCGAGCCGGGCGTCGGCGGCCTCGAACTGGACGAACGCGGACGGGGTCTGGCTGAACACGGTCACGCCCGCGTCCCGCACGAGCGCGTACAGGTCGTCGGGGCTGCGGGAGACCCAGTAGGGCACCACGACGAGCCGGCCGCCGGTGCCCAGCGCGCCCCACGTCTCCCAGACGCAGACGTCGAACGACGAGCTGTGGAACATGGACCAGACGTCGTCGGGCCCGAAGTCGAAGTCGCGGGCGGCCGAGGCGAACAGCCGTACCGCGTTGCGGTGGGTCACGGTGACGCCCTTGGGGCGGCCGGTCGACCCCGACGTGTAGATCACATAAGCCGCGCTGTCCCCTGTCGTCGGCACCGGTGGAACCTCGTCGACCTCGGCCTCAGCCTCCCCATCCACCTCCACCACCCGCCACGGACCCGACGGCAACCGACCCGCCGCACCCACACCCCCCAACACCACCGACACACCCGAATCCACCAACATCCACGACAACCGCTCCGCCGGATAATCAACATCCAACGGCACATACGCCCCACCAGCCTTCAACACCCCCAAACACCACACCACCAACTCCACCGACCGCCCACCACACACCCCCACCAACGAACCCCCACCAACCCCCAACCCCCGCAACAACCCCGCCACCCGATCCGACCGCGCACCCAACTCCCCATACGTCAACACCACCTCCCCACACACCACCGCCACCGCACCCGGCGACCGATCCACCCACCGACCCACCAACTCGTGCACCAGCGGGCCATCCGGCTCCCCCGGCTCGACGGCCGCCGACCAGGAGCGGATCAGCGACCGCTCGGCGTCGTCCATCGCCGCGAGGTGTCCGATCGCCAGCCGGGGCTGGTCGAGCGCGCTCGCCAGCAGTTGCGACCAGTGCCGGAAGAAGTGTTCGACCGCGTCGCGGCCGAACAGGTCCGTGCAGTACTCGATCTCGATGTCGAAGCGGTCGCCGACGTCGTAGACGGTGAACGTGAGGTCCAGCTTCGCCGTGTCCGTGGGCACGAACTCGCGGGTCAGGAACGACCCGCCGGTCTCGGCCCCGATCGACGGGCCGGTCTCGGCCCCGCTTGACGGGCCGGTCTCGGCCCCGCTTGACGGTCCGGTCTCGTGGAACGCGAACAGCAGCTGCACGAGCGGGCCGTGGCTGGGCGCCCGCTGCGGCACGAGGCGGTTGACCAGCCGGTCGAACGGCACGTCGAGGTGCTCCAGGGCGTCCAGCACCGACTCCTGGGTGCGCGCCACGACGGCCTCGAAGGTCGGCTCGCCGCCCAGGTCGGTGCGGGTCACCATCGTGCCGGCGAACAGGCCGACCACGTCCAGGAACCGGCCGTCCACCCGGCCGGCGACCGGCGAGCCGACGACGAGGTCGGTCTGCCCGGTCTGCCGGTGCAGGAAGACGTGGAAGGCCGCGAGCAGCACCACGTACGCCGTGACGCCGCTGCCCGCCGCCAGGGCCCGCACCCGGTCCCGGACGCCGGGCTCCACGGCGAACCGCAGGGTCTCGCCGCGATAGGTGAAGTCCCGGGGCCGGGGCCGGTCGCGGCCGAGTTCGAGCAGCTCGGGCGCGCCGCGCAACTGCTCGACGCGCCGGTCGAGTCCCCGCTGCGCCTGCGGCCCGGCCAGCCAGCGCTGCTGCCGGGCGCAGTGCTCGACGTACGTGGCCTGGGCCGGGGGCGGCACGGGAGCGCCGCCCAGCCCGGCGGCCAACTCCCGTTCGACGATCTCCAGCGAGAGGCCGTCGACGGCGATGTGGTGGAACGTGAGGTGGAGCAGCCGCACCTGGCCGTCGACGGCGAACACCGCCGCGCGGACCAGGGGACCGACGCCCAGGTCGAACGGCCGGCGGGACACCTCCCGCACCACCTCGGCGCATCGCGCGTCGCGCCCGGCGGGCGGGCAGCCGGTGAGGTCGTGGACCTCCAGGGGCAGCTCGCGGCCCGGCAGGAGGCGCTGCACCGGCTCGCCGTCGACCTCTTCGAAGGCCGTGAACAGCGCGTCGTGCCGGGCCAGCAGGCGGCCGACGGTGGCGACGACCTCCGGCAGCGGTACGGCGTCCCGCAGCCGCCACGACACCGGAACGTGGTACGCGGCGCTGGCCGGCGCCAACCGGTCGAGGAACCACAGCCGCTGCTGCTCGCTGCTCAACGGCCAACGCCGGTCGTCCTCACCCATGGGACGCGGCGCTCTCGGCCTGCTCCATGGCGAGGGCGAGGCTCTTCGGCCGCATGTCCTGCCAGTTCTCCTCGACGAAGCGCAGCGCGTCGTCGCGTCCGCCCGGCCCCCATGCCACGGCCCAGCCCGCCGGCGCCTCGGCGAATTCCGGCCACAGCGAGTGCTGCGCCTCGGCGTTCACCAGCACCAGGAAAGTGCCGTCCGCATCGTCGAATGGATTCATGATCCGCCTCCGGTCCACATCGATGCCGCAGGGAGTCCACATAGCCCCCGGAAGCGGCCGGGGAGAATCCTGCCGGGCGATAGCAGCGGCGGCCAGAAATTGCCACTTTCACCAAGTGGCAGTTGGTGTAAACGGTTTCCGCGCGGGCACGCGGACAGCCGGACGCCGCCGGCGGCGGAATTCGCCGGGGCGAAAGCGGAGGGTGAAAGGCGGCTACGCCGGGTCGGCCACCGGAATCAGCGAGACGATCTGCAGCTCACTCGCGCTCGGATCGGTGAGGGTCACGACGTCGACAAGCGTCGTCCGGTGGTCGCTGGAGAGCCGGATGCCGCGCCTGGACCGCAGCGCGCACCCGTACGCTGCGTGGGCGTTCCACAGGCAGCGGGCCTCGGGGTTGGTCGCGAGGCAGGCGTCGACCAGGGCGGCGATCCCCGCGTCCTGGGGGTGCAGCGCCTGGGCGATACGCATCTGGGTGAGCAGCGGCGCCGCCCAGTCGGTCTCCCAGTTGACCAGCCTGCGGCGCGCGTCGGCGTCGGTGAACAGCCAGCGGGGATAGCTGGGATCGCTGCGCAGCCAGGGATAGTAGGCCTCGCAGACATCGTTGTGCAGCACCACCCGGGCATAGCGGTCGAGCACGTAGGTCGCCCAGCGCTGCCCCTCGACGAACTGGCGCAGGGCGGGGCCGAGGACGACGGCGGTCGCGCCGACCGGCGACGGCGGCGGCATCCGGCCGACGGCCAGGAGATACAGCAGCTCCCGCTCGTGCCGGTCGAGGCGCAGCGCCTCGGCGACGGCGTCGAGGAAGGCGTCCGAGTAGTTGGCCCGCACCCCGCGTTCGAGGTTGCTGTACCAGACGACGCTCACCCCGACGATCTCCGCGATCTCCTCCTGGGTGACGGTCGACCGACGGGCCCGGCGTCGCCGGGCGACCTGCCGGTCGTCGGGCACCAGCCGGTGCCGCCAGGCTCTGACGCAGGCGGCCAACTCGCTGTTCTGATCCGCCGAGACCTGCCGGATGGCAACCATTTCTACCTCGTTCTGGCGCAGCCGTGAATGATTGTTCCACGCATCTGGACCTGCACCGAAAAGGAACAACGGCCACCGGTCACACGGCTCTCCCGAGAGCCGGAAGCAGGGCGGATCGATCGGTCGACGGCTGCCCGTCGCCGGGACCGACGGATCCCGTGTACGAGACATTCGGCCAAATAGGCCAAAGCCCGCTCGCGACGACACGGACACAATCGCGTCCAGCGACCGTCACGAATGTGGATGCTACCGCTCGGGGACCCGGACACCAATAGCTGTGTATCGACCAGATCACGGTCCGGTCATCTGCCTGAAATCTTTCCACCCACCTGCACCAACTCGTCACGGACTTGGCCACACTGCACCCTTGGCCACCTCCACGGAGTGCCGCACGACTTGCCCGCGATAACCACTTTGCGTAGATCATCAAGCCCCCTCCCCACCCCTCCCCTCCCACCCCCTCCCCGGCCCCTCCCGCCCACTCCCGCCCCTCCCGGCCCGGTGATCAAGAGGTTTGCGTCAACGCAGAGATCAACTCTGACGCTTTTCTCTTGATCACCGGGCCGAGGCGGGCCGGGCCGGGGCGGGCCGGGGCGGGAGGGGCGCGTCCTCCATTCATCGGGGCGGCTAATTCGAAAGCTTCGGAACAGTTTGTGGCGGGCCCGACACGGCGGGCCGGCGTGCCGTTTTTGGGCGCTGAAATGAGTCACGAAGAAGCTCGGAGTCCCAATCGCCGCAGTTGCGGCCGGCTTCCCGTCCGGGGCGCATATCCCCTGGTAGAGGCGGTTTCGGTGCGCCGCGAGACGCACGTCATACGAAACGCGGGAGAAACGAGAGCTGGTTAGCGTCCCGCTCGTTGAACATTTCCGCTCCTTTCCGAGGAGACACTTTGAAGGCACGAACATCGAGGAGCATGCGTATTCTCCTCGCGGTGGTCGTCTCGCTGACGGCCCCGGTCGCGTTGGCCGCGCCGGCCAGGGCGGCATCCCCCACCGCAGCCGCGCCGCCCCCCGCCGCACCGGCGGGCCTGCCCGACCCGACGGCGCGCGGACCGTTCGGCCACCAGGCCGTCCAGGAGGCCAAGTTCGGCCTCGCCACCATCCAGGAGCCCAACTCCGCCGGGGCCGACCCGACGCCGGGGACGGCGCAGGCGGCGGAGCAGGTCGAGATCCGCGGCCAGCTCTACACCCCGGACTGGTCCAAGCGCGTCACGCCATCGCCGCTGATCGTCCTGGTGCACGGCAACCACGGCTCGTGCGACTCCGGGCAGAACAGCGCCCAGCTCACCTGCGCCCAGTTCAAGCACAACGAGAACGGCTACGCCTACCTCGCGGAGAACCTTGCCACCTGGGGCTACACGACGTTCTCGGTGTCACAGGACCAGCTGATGATGCGGCAGGACAGCAGCAAGGGCAAAGGCATGCACAGCCGGCGCAGGCTCATCGCCGCCACCCTGGACGCGCTGAGCGCGGCCAACCGCGCCGGGGGCCTGCCGGTCGACGAGCACACGACCGTCGGCACCACGCTCTCCGGCCACCTCGACCTGACCCGCATCGGCCTGATGGGCCACTCGCGCGGCGGTGACGCCGTGTCGAGCTTCATCGACTACAACCGCATCCGCACCGACGGCCCGCGCTACCCGCTGCGCGGCGTCATCTCCCTCGCCCCCGTGGACTACGAGCGCAAGGCCCCGTACGGCATGCCGTACCTGACGATCCTGCCGATGTGCGACGGCGACGTGTCCAACCTCCAGGGCGCGCGGCTGTTCGAGCGCAGCCAGTACGTCAACCCGGCCGACCCCTTCCCCCGCATCCAGGTCGAGCACCTCGGCGCGATCCACAACTGGTACAACACCGTCTGGTACGCCGACGGCGGCGCGGACGGCCAGGGCAACAACGACGCCGCCTGCGGCAACTCGGCGCCGTTCGCGACGAACAACATCCACCCGAACAACCTGCGGCTCAGCGGCGCGGCCAGCTACACCGACCCCGACCTGAACTACAGAATCGACAACTCGGACCCGCTGAACCCGGCCGTGAACACCAAGTTCTCCGGCGACGCGGCCCGCATGGGCGACCAGGAGAAGCTGGGGCTGGCCACGATGGCCGCCTTCTTCCGCCGCTACGTCGGCGGCGAGGGCGCGTTCCAGCCCTACCTGACCGGCGAGCTGGCCGACACCGCCAGCGGCCTACAGGTCCCGGCGACGGCCTGCCCGACCAGCCCGTCCGGCACGGCCATCCCCTGCAACGAGCGGGTCAACACCAGCTACTTCGCCGCGCCCCAGGAACGGGTGGACGTGATCCGCCCCGAGGTGGAGAACCCCCTCGGCCTCAACGCCCTCGGCGGCCCGCTGACCGGCAGCGGCTTCGCCGACCCGTACGCCCAGGCGGCCGGCGTCGCGCCGAAGCCGGCGGCGACGGCCGGCGGCTACGACTGGTGCAACCCGGAGCCCCAGGACTTCGCGCCCGCCCAGCTCGGCAAGAGCGGGCTGCCGACCGCCGCCAAGCCCTGCCCGCTGCCGGCGGCGGGCGCGCTCGGCGGGCAGAATGCCACCCGCGAGAACAGCCCGATCAACCATTCCTACGGCCGCCAGCTCACCCTCGCCTGGGAGCCGGCCTCGACCGCCACCCTCACCGCCGCGATCCCGGCCGCGTCGAAGGACGTACGGGGCCTCAAGGCGCTGGCCCTCAGCGCTGCCGTCAACTTCTTCGACACCCGCAACCCGGGCGCCGACAACCGGGGCGACAACACCCGCGACACCACCGTCGACGGCACCGCGGCGAGCCCGGTCTGGCCCAACGAACTGCCCACGTCGTACGACCCGACGTCGACCACGCAGCGCTTCGTCATCGCGCTGAGCGACACGGCCGGACACGAGGCCACCGTCGACGCCGGTGACCCGCGCTGGGGCAACGCCCTGCACATGTCCACCGGCACGAACACGCCGAACACCCACATCGTCCTCGACCAGATCCGCGTGCCGCTGAGCGAGTTCGCCGCGCAGGGCGTCGACGTCGGCTCCCTGGCCAAGCTCGAACTCCGCTTCGGGGCGGGCGACCTGCCGAAGTCCGGCTCGATCCAGCTCGCCGACGTACGCTTCCAGGAGAGCGCGGCCGGGGCGCGGCTGCTGTCGGACGGCAACCACGCCAACGGCGCGGGCTACGGCAAGCCGGCCCTCGGCGGCCCGGACCCGGCGACCTACCTCGCCGCGTACGACAACACCCCCGGCAGGGTCGCGCTTGTCGACCCGGTTGCGAACCCGCGCGGGAACACCACCTGGACCGTCGACGACGACGGCAGGCAGTGCCCCACCGCCCAGTTCGCCTCGATCCAGGCGGCCGTCGACCACGCCTCGCCGTGGGACACGATCGTCGTCTGCGCGGGCGTCTACCGGGAGTCCTCGACGCCGGTGAACCACGCCTCCAACCCCGTGCAGACCGGCGCGCGCAACGGCCTCACCATCACCAAGCCCCTGAAGATCAAGGGCGCGGGCGCGGACAAGGTGACCATCGAGCCGGACCAGTCGCTCGGCACCCTCGCGGGCGACCAGCCCTACCTGCGCGACGGCGGCGGCAACGTGATCACCGTGTCGCGGCAGTCGCTCGGCTCCACCGACACCGACGAGATGTTCGTCGACATTTCCGGCGTGACGGTCACCTCCGGCGACGTCTGGGCCGAGGCGGGCATCGCCTTCTTCGGCGCGGCCGGTCGCGTCGCGAACAGCGTCGTCGGCCCCCTGCGGGCCGCCACCACCGGGCAGGAGCTGGCCGAGCACCCGCACGGCTGGGGCATCGTCAAGACCGGCGTGATCCGGGGGGCGAGCGCCGCCACGGTCGAGAGCGAGGTGACCGTCACCGGCAGCGTGGTCACCGGCTACCAGTCCGGCGGCATCCTGTTCGACGGGGCCCGGGGCCGCGACGGCACCCCGGAAACCACCGTCCGCTCCGGCATCCGCAACCGCGGCCACGTGACCGGCACGGTCGTCGCGGGCGCGTCGACCAGCGTGTTCCCGCAGGTCGGCATCCAGTACGCCAGCGGCGTCACCGGCTTCGTGAACGACAGCCGGATCACCGGGAACCACTACCCGCCCGCGCCGGAGAAGTCCTACGGCATCCTGCTGACCGACGCCGGCACCGACACCGCCGGGGCGCTCACCGCCTCCGGCGACATCATCACCGGCAACGGGTTCGCCGTCTACAACGCCAACGCCGACAACACGGCCGTACGCGAGGCCGCCCCGGTCACCGTGACCGGCAGCTACCTCGGCAAGCGCGCGCCGCTCGCGGGCGGCCCGGCGGACCCGCGTACCGGGGTCGAGGCCGTCTCCGGCCCCGACAGCACGGGCGCGGCCACCGTCACCCTCGCCAAGCGCCTGCCCAAGCCGCCGAAGGCGGTGCCGACCGGGGTGGGTCGCGTAGCCGACCGCGCCCCGTGGGCCCAGGTCGCCGACCCGGGGCAGGGCGCGGTGTTCCAGGTCGGTACGACGGCGCACCCGCTGATCCGGGGCACCGACGACTTCGCCATCGCCTCGGCGACCCTGCTCGTCAACGGCGCCAGGGTCGGCACCAGCACCGTCGCCCCGTACCTGTTCGACTGGACGCCCAGCGCCAAGGACGCCGGCCGGCAGGTCAAGCTCCAGGCGCTGGTCGTCGACTCGTCCGGGCACGCGACGCTCTCCAAGGCAGTGGTGGGCAGGGTCGCCCCCGTGACGCCGCCGCCGACGGTGAAGCTCGGCAAGGCGACGACCGACGCCAAGGCGGGCACGGCGACGGTCGCCGCCACCGTCAACACGGCCGGCACGCTCACCCTCACCGGCGACAAGGTGGTCGCGGTGACCAGGCAGGTGAGCAAGGCGGGCACGGTCACGCTGACCGTGGCGGTCGACCCCGCGTACCGGCAGGAGTTGGTCAGGGCGGGGCGGCTCGACGTGACGGTCACGGTCGCGTTCGGCAACGCGACGGGGCAGAGCGCGAGCCAGACCGTGCAGGTGAGGCTGCTCAAGAAGTGACGATCCGGCAATTCGGAAGCTGACCGGAGGGGCCCAGCACCAGGGGCCCCTCCGGCGGTGTCCGCTCCGGTTCACCCGCTGTGCCGCCCCCGCGAAAGGGGCTCAGCCCCCGGTACGAGGCGCGGGCAGTCGGCGTTCAGCGGCGTACCGCAGGCGTTCGGCGGCGAGGAAGGCCCGCCCCAGCCCCGTCCGAACGTCCGCAGCACTGCGGCCGCTGCACTTGATGACGTAGAAAAAACGATGTTGATGGCGGTGACCGCACTGGCGTAAACGTAGACGTCCTTGACCAGGCCGAGGTAGATCAGCACACCGATGACCCCACAGGCGACCGCATAGAAGGCCGCAGAGGGCGTCCAGTGGCTGAAGGCTTCGAGTCCGGCGATCCGACCGGCCGGCACGGTCGACAGTTGCGCCGCCTTGGCTCGACGGAGCGCCAGGGCGGCGAAGGACAGGCATGACCAGTTGCAGAAGAACACGAAGAGCACGCCCACCGACGTCAAGACAGACCACCAACGCCCCTGCACCAATGTCGGCGGCAGGACGAGCAGAAAGGCAGCCACCGCAAAGAGCCGCATATGCAGTTCGGCAAGGACGGCGAGCAGGCTCAGCCACCCCTGGCGCAATCCGGCCACCAGCGGAGTCAGCCCGGCAAAGAGGTTCTGGTAGTAGCGCGCACCGACAAGGAGAAAACTCAATCCGACCATGCGTACCGGCAGGTTCTGCGCGAAATCGGAGATCGGATAGTCCGGCTGCCGCAAGTCATCGAGGTAAGGGAACCTGTCCGGCGGGGTGTCGGTCGCCTGCTGCAGAAAGGCGATCGCCTGGTTCCCCCAGTCCCACCCCAGGTCACGCAGCCACCAGGTGATCAGGACGGCCGCCGCGACATACCAGGCCGCCGCCGACAGCCAGGATGCAAAGAGGAGCCAACGAATGTTCATGCTGCGACGAGGATTTCGGTAGAGTCCCTGACGCCGTCGGATCCGCCAGACCTGCCACTGCCGGGATGGTGCTCCGGCCAGCGGCATGAACAGGTCGAGCAGGCCGGCCAGCCAGCGGATCCTGACCTGCTGGCCAGCCCGCCCCCTGCGGGTCGCCGCCATAGCGGCGAGTTCCTCATCGAAGAAGCGGCGAAGCTGTGGATAGAGGGGGGCCGGAGGCGGATCCGGTCGGAAGATGATTAGCCGACGGGTGGGTTCACCGTCAACAAGGTCTTCGATGAACCGGGCCATCACCGGGGTCTCGGCGTAGAACTGGTCTGGCACCGTGCCGTCGGAAGCGCCGGGTGCACCGGAGATGGCGACAAGTAGTTGACCGACCGAGTAGAGGTCGGTCCGGCTCGTGCCGGTGCCGCCCGCTCTGAGTTCGGGCGCGACGTAGGTTGCGTCCGGGCCCCCGATTCCGGGAAGAGCATGGGTGTAGAGGTAGTTCACGCCGAGATCGATAAGAACGAAGGAGGGGCGCGACTCGCCCTCTCCACTCGCGACGATGATGTTCGACGGCGACAAGTCGCAATGCCGAAGCCCGACCTCCTCAAGCTCAGCCATTGCCGCGAACAACTCCCGGCCCAGATCGGCCAACAGTTCGATGTCGATCTCACCCGCTGCGGCTGCGGGCCGCCGGATCGGCTTGCCGGCGGAAGCCGGCCGGGGTCCGTTGCCACGGCGGCGATCGAGGTACTCGGCGAGGGATTCCCCGGGAACGTAATCCATGAGGATCCAGCTCACGCTGCTCGCCCAGATCTTCACGAGGTGCCGAAGATCGCGACTGGGCAGGCCGTACTTGACATGGTATTCCAAGGTGTTCCTGACGATGGTCGGCACCTGTAGGAACGGATACACCAGGCACTTCAGCGCGAGCGGCCGACGCCTTCCGTGCGCCGCCCCGGCCGGGTAACCCGCCAGGATGAACGACGTGGTCCCATGCCGGTGAAACCGAAGAGTGTCGAAGTCGATGCTGTTCCACTCGCTGCGGACCGAATCGCTCAGCTCGATCCCGCTGGTTTCGTGCCCTGGAATCCAGGCATCCGGGCTGTATTGTTCGGCGAGCGCTCGACGCACGGCTGGGTCTCCCACCAGCGGCACGCACAACGATTCCCAGTCGTGACCGGTCCGCGCATTTCTGCCGTTCGGGTCAGCGGATTTGCGGGGATGGCGGTATTCGTCGGAGTGCCGCAGAGACACGAGTGTGATCAGGAGCAGCCCGAGGTGACCGAAGACGGTTTCCAGCTCTCGCTGGACCGGTTCCGGCCGGGCGCGAAATCCACTACACCACCCGTCTAGATCATCGACCACACTGTCCCAGGTGCGTTCGAACAGGCTCAGGAAACTCTGCGCGTCCGTCGGCAACTGGAGCAGTACGACCCCCCAGTTGTAGCGAGTCCAGTTCGCCAGCTCCCGCTCGGCAGGGGAGCTCTCCTCGGCCTCAGCAGAGATGGCTCGAAATACGACTGATAGACTCTCTCGCCTAGCGCTGCTCTGCATGATCCTTCGCAACTATTGTGAGGCGCGGAACAGCTCGAATACGCCCATCGGGAATGAGTCCGGGGTCGCGGTTCTCGATGGCGCAGTACATGACCTCATAAGCGCCCCGGGCTCCAGCGATGATGCGCCCGGAGTCCATCTCGTGCCTCTTGACCTCGGGCATCCACGGCAGGGGTGCCAGGTCGAGCACGTACGGCGCGTCACCCGGCTCGGTCATCCGTCGCTGCAACATCCGCCGCTCGACCCGGTAGTCACGCATCGCTCTCAGGTAGCCGGTCCCGAGCCCGTCTCTGATCGCATTGAGGTGCCGAGCGGCGTAGCGCTGCGACAGTGACACCCGGGACCGCGGCAGGCGGATCGGCCGGGTGCTGAGCGAGAGCACGTGGGTGCAGCCGTCCTGAAGTGCGATGCGGTAGGGGTGCGGAGTCAGCACACCACCGTCGACCGCCCGCTTGCCACGGAAGGCAGCCGTGCCACGCAATGCCACGGGCAGCCATGCGCTGGCCATCAGGGCGCTACGCAGGTCGGCGCGGGAGGTGAAATCGTGGACCGTCTCGGTGCGGATCTCGTCAGCCAGGGTGATCGCGATGTGCAGCGGGACGGGCGAAGCAATGACGCTGTCATAGTCGAGCGGCTTGAGCTGGTCGACCACCCGAAGGCGTAATCCAAGTCGAGGACGTACCCCCGGAAGAACCTGCGGAAATCAACGAACTGCCGGGTGGTGAGGTCATCGTAGTAGATCGACAGTGGGTACCAACTGCCCCGACCAGGAAGTAGGCGCTGTTGATCGCGCCAGACGACGCCGAGTAGACTGCGTCGAAGGCCCCGGTCATGCCAAGATCTTCCAGTGCACACAGCATGGCGCCGGAGACCACGCCTCTTATTCCACCGCCTTCGACAGCCAGCCCGATCTTGAAATCGTCCGACCGGTTGCCTGGAGAGTCGTTCTCCTTTCGCCGACGCCGCAGCGCCTCCAGGACAGGATGATTCGCCAGCCAGGGCGCGCCATCCATCGTCGGTACCCCCTTACCGAAGCCAGAATTCGCGCCGCCACCCGCGCGCTGCGTCTGCGGAAACAGATTGCCAGGCTGGTTACTCACCGTCAAGAAGGACCCTTCAAGGGTCGGATATCCTACAGGCAGTACGTCAGCAGCCCGGTTGCCTTTGACTATGCGGCCAGGGCGAATTAGTGGTTCAGCCGGCGTCGTCGGTGGAACCAGCGGCTGGGCCCCGGCACTGGCGAACGCGAGCAGTCCGTCGGCCATTCTCGTCGACGCTGGCCAAGAGCGGCCGACGCCGATAGCGCCGCCAAACCGATTAAGCGCACCTTGAGGTCGTGTAGGGTGAACGGCGCACCACGCCGCCATTCACAGGACGCCCATGCCGCAGCCCTCCCAGGTGACCGACGCCGAGACCCCCCGGCTCACCCGTGTCACGCGCGCTGCCGTGAGCAACTGGCGTCGGCATCACACCCCGGCTCTCCCGCCCCGTCGGACGAGGACGCCGCCGTCCGGGCGGGGAACGTCATCCTCCGCGATGCGGCACCAGGGCGCGTACGTCAGCCGCCTCGCCGACGAGACAGCCCGCACCCTGGCCGCCGGCCTCACCGGCGACGCACTGCTCCCACCGGAAGGACCACGTTGAACAGCAGTAAACACTCCGAGCTGGCGAATCACGCCTGGTCGGTCGCTGATCTCCTGCGCGGCGACTACAAGCAGTCCGACTACGGCAAGGTGATCCTGCCGTTCACCGTGCTGCGCCGGCTGGAGTGCGTCCTCGAACCCACTCGGGACAAGGTCCTCGCGGAGCACGACCGGCTCAAGGACAAGAACGTGGACGTCTCCCGGTTCCTGCGCCGTGCGTCCGGGCACAGCTTCTACAACGTGAGTGGCTACACGCTGGAGACGATCGCCAACGATCCTGGCCAGGCCGCGAAGCACCTGCTCGCCTACATCGGCGCGTTCTCGACGAACGCGCAGGAAGTGATGGAGCGCTACGAGTTCGCCCAACAGGTCCGGCGGCTCGACGGCGCGGGCCTGCTCTACCGGGTGGTCGGCCGTTTCGTCGACCTCGACCTGCACCCCGAGGTGGTCTCCAACCACCAGATGGGATACGTCTTCGAGGAGCTGATCCGGCGCTTCGCCGAGAGCTCCAACGAGACGGCCGGTGAGCACTTCACCCCGCGCGAGGTCATCGAGCTGATGGTGAACCTGCTGGTCGCCCCCGACGACGACGTGCTCAGCGTCCCGGGCACCTCGCGCAGGGTGCTGGACCCGGCCTGCGGGACCGGCGGCATGCTGTCGGCGGCCGAGGAGCACATCACCCGTCTCAACCCGTCGGCGACGGTCACCGTCTTCGGCCAGGAACTCAACCCGGAGTCGTGGGCGATCTGCCGGTCCGACATGATGATCAAGGGCCAGGACCCGGAGAACATCAAGTTCGGCAACTCGTTCAGCGACGACCGCCACCGTGGCCAGCGCTTCGACTACCTGCTGGCCAACCCGCCGTTCGGCGTGGAGTGGAAGAAGGTCAAGGACGAGGTCGAGCACGAGTACGAAACGCTCGGCATGAGCGGCCGGTTCGGCGCGGGCCTGCCCCGGATCAACGACGGCTCGCTGCTCTTCCTGCAACACATGATCTCGAAGATGAAGCAGCCCACCGCCGACGGCAAGGGCGGCAGCCGCATCGCGATCGTCTTCAACGGCTCGCCGCTGTTCACCGGGGCCGCCGAGTCCGGCGAGTCGCGCATCCGGCAGTGGATCCTGGAGAACGACTGGCTCGAAGGCATCGTCGCCCTGCCCGACCAACTCTTCTACAACACCGGCATCTCCACGTACTTCTGGATCTTGACCAACCGCAAGGCCGCCGGCCACAAGGGCAAGGTCGTGCTGCTCGACGCCCGCGACCAGTTCGCCAAGATGCGCAAGTCGCTCGGCGACAAGCGCAAGTTCATCACCGAAGACCAGATCAAGAACATCACCCGGCTGTACGGGGAGGCGCTCGACGCCGCCCGCGACCCCGGGCACCCGCAGCACGCCAAGGTGAAGGTCTTCGCCAACGAGGACTTCGGCTACCGGCGGATCACCGTCGAGCGCCCGCTCAAGCTCCGCTTCGAGGTCACCGACGAAACCCTGACCCGGGTACGCGACTCGAAGGCGATCGGCAGGGCGCTGGACGCGGAGGCGCTTGCCACGGCGTTGAAGTCGCTGCACGGGCAGTCCTGGCCGACGAAGCGGGCGGCGTGGGACGCGCTGCGCACCGCGATGGCCGCCGCCGGAGTGCCCTGGCCCTCCGGTGCGCCTTTCCAGAAGGCGCTACGCGAGGCGATCGGCGTGCGCGACCCCGAGGGCGAGGTGCAGCTCGTCAAGGGCCAGCCGGAGCCGGACCCGGAGCTTCGCGACTACGAGAACGTGCCGCTGGACGAGGACGTCGAGGAGTACCTGCGCCGCGAGGTGCTGCCGCACGTCCCGGACGCCTGGATCGACCACGAGAAGACCAAGACCGGGTACGAGATCATGGTGACCAGGCACTTCTACGTCTACAAGCCACCCCGCCCATTAACGGAGATCGATGCGGAACTAAATGCACTGGAAGCTGAGATTCAGGCGTTACTTGGAGAGGTGACGGGGTGAGCCGTGTAATGACCCTTCGCAGTGTCGCTGAAGTTGCCCTTGGTCGACAGCGGTCACCCCAGCACGAGACAGGTTCACACATCGTTCCATATCTACGCGCCGCCAACGTCAAAGACGGCGAACTGGAGCTGAGTGACGTCAAGACAATGAACTTCACGCCAGGAGAACAGGAGATCTTTGCCCTGCGCCCTGGCGACGTACTCATCACCGAAGGCAGCGGAAGTCTAGGATCTGTCGGCGCCTCGGCTGTTTGGCGAGGCGAACTGGAGGGCACCGTATGCTTTCAGAATACCCTTCTGCGCTTGCGCCCGAGAGACGGCGTGGCAGACAGTCGGTTCCTTGCATGGTGGACCCGGTCCGCTTTTGGCAGCGGAATATTCGCGTCCATTGCCACAGGTGCAAACATTTTCCACATTAGTGCCGAAAGGGTCCGCAGCCTGCCAATCTCCTTGCCAACATTTGAAGAACAGCGCCGAATCGCAAACTTCCTCGACGCTGAAGTTGGGAAGATGGACTCGTTGATCTCAAAAAAGATGGCAATTCTTCGCCTGATCGAAGAAAAGATCGATAGTCGAATTCTCCATATTGTCGGCGAGAGCAGCCTGGCAAATCCCGGATCCGGGCTTCCTACACTGCCAGTCAGAAGGGTGCTAAACAAACTAAGTCGACCGAGACCAGCTAACGGAAATATGATTACCGCCTTTCGGGATGGGCAAGTAACAGCTCGGTCGTTGCGCCGCAGCGAGGGTTACACGCTGACCTCAGATGTCGAACCACAGGGCCAAGGAGTCGAGGTGGGCGACGTGGTCATCCATGGGCTTGACGGGTTCGCAGGGGCGATCGGCACATCTGAAGCAGCCGGAAGTTGTAGTCCCGTGTATCACGTATGCACTCCCCAGAGAGGGGGAGATTCCCACTTCCAGAGCAGGCTTCTAAGGGTGCTCGCCACATCCGGATACTTGGGTCTTTTCGCGACAAGTACGCGGGAACGCGCGGTCGACTTCCGAAACTGGGGACAGTTTGGCCGAATTCCCGTACCCGCCGTTGCAAACGACACGCAAAAAGAGATTGGCGCCTGGATAAGGTCTACTCGACCGCTACGCGCCGCCCTGGAACGTTCGAGCGTCCTAGCCGCAGAACGCCGACAAGCCTTAATTAACGCCGCCGTTTCCGGCAACCTGCGGGGCTAGCATCAAGCCAAGACCCCACCTATTCAGCGTCGCCTGTTGATTCTGAAAATTCGGCCATGAGCATACTAACGACCCAAACCACCCCTGGGAGGATTCGGCAGAAAACTGCTGATCGTTGACCAGGAGCGCCAGGGGTTTGACGCATCAGGCAACGATGAAGACTCTCTCAAGAATGCTGCAAGTCCGCCAGCAGGGTGTGCGCCTGCGCCACCCCTGTCTAGGCGGCGAGTGGGAGCGATCTGGCCGGCATCAATGCGTCAGTTCCATCAGTCACGAGTCATGGCCGTCCACTTTGAGGCACCCGACAAACGCGTACCATGCGACGACCCCGAAGCTCAGCGTCCCGCTTTCTGGGGCCTTAGAGTCGCGCACGTCGACTTGAGCGCCCCGATCGCGTACCTCGACGCACTGGCCGTTACTCCCGGATCGGGTCGACTTGTGCCAGACATTACGCTCCATGCCTGATCAGCTCCTTGATGAACTTGACGGACTCGGCCGGCGACATGGCCAGCATCCTGAGATTGTCATACGCGGCGGACAACCGCGCCAGGTCGCGAGCCGATTCGAGGAACAGCTCGCCGGCCAGGGTCTCGACATAGCCCAACGGCGGCTCGTCCTGCTCGAAGGTGAGCAGGGCGAAACCGCTGCTGTCCGCGAGGTGGGCACCGGCCTCGAAGCGCAGGACCTGGATGGTCACGTTGGGCAGGTGGCTCGACGTGACCAGTTGGTCGAGCTGCTCGCGCAGCACCTCCGGGCCACCGACCTCCGTGCGTACCGCCGCCTCGGACAGGATGGCGTGCAACCGAAGGGGCGCGGGCTCGCGGTGCAGCACCTTCTGTCGGGTCATCCGGGCAGCAACCCGCTGGTCGATGGTGTCCTTGTCCGACTCCCGGCCAATCATGTTGACCTCGCGGGCATAGCGCTCGGTCTGCAACAACCCCGGCACCAACATCGGCTCGAAGTTCTTCAGCTCGGCAGCCTCCTCCTCGTAGGCGATGTAGGTCGCATAACGACCGCCGAGACGCTGCCACCACCCTTCCTCGCGCAGGTCGCGGGCCTGTTCGAGCAGCGACGTGGCGGGCTCCTCGTCGATCCTGATGCCATACGCGACCAGAAGCTCCATGACGTCGCCCGCACGGGGCTTGATCTCGCCGGACTCGATCCGGCTGATCCGTGACGACGAGCAGCGAACGAGCTTCGCCGCGTCCTCACCGGTCAGACCCTTGGCATCACGGAGTTTGCGCAGCTCCCGGCCGAGCCGACGGGAGCGCGGTGTCGCTGGCGTGAAACGAGGCATGTCGTGATTCTGCCTCAAACCCGCTCACTGCTGTGCCTGGCGTCCAATGCGACTCAGCGGTTGAACCGAAACAAGGTCTTGCTTTGCATCACTTGATGCGCAACTCTGGACACACACCGCCCACGGATCGCTTCGCTGCGTGACGTGCGGGACAGGTCAAGCTGCACGGCCGGGGAGCGGACGTCGCAACGCTCGTTCTCCGTCTCCGCCAGAGGTGAGAGTGATCGTGATGTCCGAAGTTGTGTCGGTCGTGTTCGGTGGGTTGGTGCCGGGGTTCCTCCTCGGGTTGCTGGCCTTTCGGGTCAAGTCGCGGTGGTGTCCGCGCTGCGGGGAGTCCACGTTGGCCATGCCGCCGACGGAGCGGGACCGGTGACCCGGCCCACGCGGCGCACCGGTGACGAGCCGCCGATCGGACGGCGGGTGGCGGAGCTGCGCGTCAGTCGGGGCATGAGCCAGCAGGTCTTCGCCGACCGGATCGGCAGGTCCAAGAGCTGGGTGGACAAGGTCGAGCGCGGCGTCCGTACCCTCGATCGGTTCTCGGTGATCGAGACGGTGGCCGCGACCCTCGGGGTCGCCCCGGCCGTCCTGCTCGGCGGCAGGGCCCAGCGGGGTTCGGCCGCCGGCACCGACACCGGCAGCGCCGTGGAGCGGGTGCGCGAGGCGTTGCGCGCTACGACGTACCCCGGATCGGCGGCGACGGCCCGCCGGCGTCGTCGCCGCGCCAGCGTGCCGACCAGGTGGGGTACGCCTGGACGGCGTACCGCAACGGCCACCACGCCCAGGTGTTGCGGATGCTGCCCGACCTGCTCGCCGAGGCCCGCTCGGCTGGCGACGCGTCCGCCGCCGGCCTGCCGGTGCGGGTCTACCGGCTCGCCGCCCAGGTGCTGGTGAAGCTCGGCAAGGCCGACCTGGCGTGGCTGGCGGCCGACCGGGCGATGAGTGCCGCCGCCGACGATCCACGGCGGGCCGGCCTCGCGGCGGTCTCCGTCGCCCAGGCGCTCCGGGCGCTGCGCCAGGGCAAGCTGGCGATGGGTGCCGCCGCAGCCGCCGTGCGCCGCCTGGACCTCGCGCGGTCCCAAGTCTTCCTGCCGGAGGAGCCCACGCTGACGGGAACCCTGCTGAGCGAGGCCGCCCTCGCCGCCGCCTCCTGCGGGGCCGTCGCCCCCGTTGCCGAGTTCACCGAGCGGGCGGTCCAGCTCGCCGCCAGCCACGGCGAGCGGCACCATGACGACCACGACGGCATCGGCTTCGGCCCCATCATCGTCGAACTCACCCGTGCCCTGACCGCCATGCGCCTCGGCGACCACCATCGGGCCGTCGCCGCCCACCGACGGGCCACCCGCGACGACTCATGGCGTCTGCTTCCCGCCGAGCACCGGGCCGCCCACCTCGTCGACATCACCCGCGCCCACCTCGACCTCGGCGACCATCACGCCGCCGGCCGCGCCCTGGTCATCGCCGACGGCATCGCCCCGGCCGAGACCCGCCTCCGCCCCGCCGCCCACGCCGCGCTGACCGCCGTGCTCCGCGCCGGACCCACCGCCGCCGACGTGGCCCGCCTCGCCGCCACGATCGGCCTGACCCGACGGTAGCCTCACCCCCAACGCTCTGAGCGCCCCCGGGCCACGTCACGCCGCGGTCGCCGACCGATCGGATATCCGACTCGGGCGGTCGCGCTTTCCAGGCGCGGACGTGACGTCGGCGGCGCCGAGCTGCGCCGACACGTTCCGCTAAACACTCCCTCACGGAAAGCGATCTCCGATCGGCCCGCCGGGCCGCCAGGACGGCTACGATGGGTGACGCACCCTCGTCAAGATCAACTCCTGCCCGTTCCGGCGCGCTTCGCCGCGCGCAGCAGGCTCAGCCCGACACCGGCGCACCTCCGCCCACTGTGCTGCGGCGGTAGCGCAAGGCCGGGCCTCCCGACGCGGTGTGCTGCGATGACGGTGAAGATCGGCAGTGAGGTAGTCGGATGAGCGGACAGCCCACGACCCACGGTGCGTCGTCCTACGAGACGGCCCCGAAGACCCAGGTCCACCAGGTCCGCAGCGCCCTGCTGCGGGAGTTCCACGGGCTGATCGGCCTTGAGGATCTCGCCAACAAGTCGGCCACCGACCGCGAGCAGGCGTTCCTGTCGCGGGCTCTGGCCGCCCTGACGGTCCGCGACCTGACCGGCTGCGACTCGGCAGCCGCCGCCGAGGCGGTCATCGACGGCCGGGACGACATCGGCATCGACGCGGTGGCCATCGACAAGAACGCTTCGCACCTCTGGCTGGTCCAGGCCAAGTGGAGCGACACCGGCAAGGGCAAGTTCGTCGTCGCCGACGCGCTCAAGTTCATCGAGGGCCTCCACCACATCGACGGACGGCGGTTCGACCGCTTCAACGTCCGGTTCCAGAACCTCGCCGACCAGGTCGCCGCCGTGCTCAGCAACCGGGGCTCGAAGATCACCCTGGTGCCCGCAGTCATGCGCACCGAGCCGCTCGCGGCCGACGTCCTCCAGCGGCTGTCCGACGCCCAGGAGGAGTTCAACCAGTACGGCAACATGCTCGGCCGGCGCATCTACCTGGCCCGCGACATCTGGGAGGTGGTGCGCAACGACTTCGCCGAACCGCCCATCCCGCTGATCGCCAGGATGCAGGACTGGATCAGGGTCACCGAGCCCTACGAAGCCTTCCAGGGCATCGTCTCGGTCGCCGAGATCGCCGAGTGGTACGACGCCCACGAGGATCGCCTCTTCGACCGCAACATCCGCAAGCCGCTCGGCATCACGCAGGTCAACCAGGGTTTGATCGACACGCTGACCGCCGACCCCCACAACTTCTGGTTCTTCAACAACGGCATCACGGTGCTCTGCGACACCCTGGAGCCCGAATACTTCCACCGTTCGGCGCGGCGGTCGCCGGTCACCCTGAGACTCGACGGGGCCAGCGTGGTCAACGGGGCGCAGACCGTCCACGCCATCCACCGGGCGCACCGCAAGGACCCGGAAGCGGTCGCGGACGGCTACGTGACCGTCCGGGTCATTTCGCTCAAGAACTGCCCGCCGGGCTTCGCCGACGCGGTGACCACGGCCACGAACACGCAAAACCGGGTCGAGCGGCGCGACTTCGTCGCCCTCGATCCCGTGCAGAGCCGCATCAAGCAGGACTTCCTGCTCTCGCTTCAGAAGACCTACACGGTGAAGCGCGGCGAGCCGGAGCCCGCCTCGGAGAGCGGATGCTCGGTCGAGGCCGCCGCCGTCGCGCTGGCCTGCGCGCACCGGAATTCCGACCTCGCCGTCCGGGCCAAGCGCGGCGCGGACCTGCTCTGGGAGGAGGGTTCCCAGGGCGCCTACCACCTGTTGTTCAGCCCGCAGGACCAGCCGTCCGCCTACCAGATCTGGCGCAGCGTCCTCGTGCTGCGGGAGGTCGAGGCCGCGCTCCACCGGACCGCGAAGGACCGCCAGGCGCGGGCCGAGGCGATCGTGGAACGCGGTGACCGGCTGATCGCCCACGTCGTCTTCCAACATCTGGACCTCGACGGCATCGACGAGCCCGACACCGACTGGGACGCGATCCTCGCCCAGGTGCCGGATGCGACCGAGCGGGCCACCGCCTGGCTCATCCACCACGTCGACGCGGCCTTCGGCCCGAGGTCAATGGTGTCCGGCACGCTCGCCGATCCGCAGCACTGCCGTACCCTCGCGGGGTTGGTCCTCAAGGACCTGCGGCGCGGCATCCCGGTCCCCGACCTGCCGCAGGAGTACCGCCCGGCCAAGCGGGTGTCGAAGCAGCGACGGCCCAACGCCGTCCCCACCCTGATCGACGCCGGGGTGCTGGCCGACGGCACGCCGCTGACCTACCAGGCGTCCGGGCGGCCCGAACGGGAGGCGATGGCCGCCTGGATCGCGGCGGACCCGAGCCGGGCAGCCGCGACCTGGGTCAACCAGCGGGTCCGTCCGATCCTGTGGGCGGCCGACGGCAAGCGTTACTCCCCCTCCGGCCTGGTGCAGGAGATGTGGCGGCTGGCAGGGTGGGGCAAGGCGCCCGCCGCCGCCCAGGGCCCGGCCCGGTGGCACCTGCCGGGGGGCAAGTCGCTCTGGACGCTGGCGCAGGAGACCCTGGCCGCCGTCGGCGACGACGTCGAGGAGGACGCGTGAGCGCAGCGCACCACGAGTCGAAGTTCGGTGCCGCGATCGTCGACGCCCTGCTCGCCGGCGGGTGGGAGCTGGGCAGCAGCGCCGACTACCGCCCCGACCTCGGCCTGGACACCGGCCAGCTCTTCGCCTTCATCGGGGCCACCCAGGCCGCCGAGTGGGACGAGCTGGTCACCCTCTACGGCGGCGACCAGGCCGCCGCGCAGCGCGGCTTCGCCAAGCGCCTCGACCAGGCGATCAGCGTCGACGGGTTGCTCGACGTGCTCCGCAAGGGCGTGAAGGACCACGGGGTACGCCTCCGCGTCGCCTCCTTCCGCCCCTCGTTCGTGGAGTCCGAGGCGATCCTCGACGACTACCGGCGCAACCGGCTCACCGTCGTCCGGGAGCTTGCGTACGCGACCAAGAACGCCGACCGGGGCAACCGGCTCGACCTGGCGCTGTTCCTCAACGGCATCCCGGTGGCCACCGCCGAGCTGAAGAACCCGCTGACCGGCTCGGGGGTCGAGCACGCCAAGGAGCAGTACCGCACCGAGCGGGACCCGACCGAGCTGATCTTCGCGCGGCGGGTGGTCGCCAACTTCGCCGTGGACCCCGACCTGGTCTTCGTCGCCACCCAACTGCGGGGCAAGCCGACCCGGTTCCTGCCGTTCAACACCGGCTCGGCGGGGCCGGGCCGACGGGGCGGCAAGGGCAATCCGCCGGCCACCGAGTTCGGCAAGTACGCCACCTCCTACCTGTGGGAGGAGGTCTGGCAGCGGGACGACTGGCTGGACCTGCTGGAGCGCTTCGTCCACCTGCACCGGGAGAAGGGCGCGGACGGGCGTACCCGAAAGACCTTGATCTTTCCCCGCTACCACCAGTGGCACGCGGTGAAGACCCTGACCGCGCACGCGGCGCGGCACGGGGCCGGCCACCACTACCTGGTGATGGCCTCGGCGGGGTCGGGCAAGTCGAACACGATCGCCTGGCTCAGCCACCGCCTGTCGTCGCTGCACGCCCCCGGCGACGTGGCCGAGCTGGACCCGGCCGCGGTGGAGTCCGGCCTGAAGCCGGGCTCCCCCGTCTTCGACAAGGTCATCATCATCACCGACCGGCGGAACCTGGACGCGCAGCTCCGCGCGACGGTCGGCAGCTTCGAGCAGACCGCCGGCCTGGTGGTGAAGATCGACGAGGAGCACGGGGCGAAGTCCGAGCAGCTCGCCCAGGCACTCTCCCGCGCGACGGGAAAGATCGTCACCGTCACGTTGCACACCTTCCCGGCCCTGACGGAATACCTCAAGGAACACCGGACCGAGATCCAGGGGCGACGGTTCGCGATCGTCATCGACGAGGCCCACTCGTCCCAGACCGGCGCGGCCGCCGACGCGGTCCGGGCCGTGCTGCGCGACCTGGGCCTGGACGCCGACTCCGACGACCCGGGCGCGACCAGCGCGCCGGCCCCGGCCGACACCGGGGCGAAGCTGAAGGAGCGGGCGCGCAGCCGGCAGCGGGCCGCCAACCTCTCCTACTTCGCGTTCACCGCCACGCCCAAGCAGAAGACGCTCGTGGAGTTCGGCACCCTGGGCGAGGACGGCAAGTACCACCCGTTCCACACCTACTCGATGCGCCAGGCCATCGAAGAGGGCTTCATCCTCGACCCGCTGCGCAACTACGTCACCTACGACACCTACTACAAGCTGGTCAACGGCAACCCGAAGGACCGGAAGGTCGACCGGGCCAAGGCGAACCCGCTGCTGGCCCGCTACGCGCTGACCCACGACTCGACCGTCGCCCAACAGGCGCAGGTCATCGTCGAGCACTTCCGCGGGCACACCGCCGGGCGGCTCGGCGGCCGGGCCAAGGCGATGGTGGTGACGGCGGGCAGGCCGCAGGCCGTGCAGATGGCCCGGTCGATCAGGAAGTACATCGGCGACCGCGGGTATCCCGACTGGGGCGTCCTGGTGGCGTTCTCCGGCACCCTCACCTACGACGACGAGGAAATCACCGAGGCGAGGGAGAACGGCGGGCTGCCGGAAAAGGCGCTGCCCAAGGCGTTCGCCTACACCCGTGCCGACGACAAGGCCGGCGGGATCGGGCAGCGCGAATACCGCATCCTGGTCGTCGCAGACAAATATCAGACGGGCTTCGACCAGCCGCTGCTCACCACGATGTACGTCAACAAGACGCTGACCGGCATCGCCGCCGTGCAGACCCTGTCCCGGCTGAACCGCACCGCCGACCGCAAGAGCCAGTCCGACCTGGCGGTGCTGGACTTCGTCAACAAGGCCGACGCGATCCAGGACGCCTTCCGGCCGTACTTCGAGGAGGCCGCCACCCTCCCCCCGGACCCGACCCTGCTCTACACCGGGCAGAGCCGGGTGATGTCCGCGGAGCTCCTCGTCGACGAGGAGATGCTCGCCTTCGCCACGGCCTGGCTCGCCGCCGATGAGCAGGCCGCCGGCAGCACGACGAAGCGGGCAAAGCTGCACGCCGAGCTGTACCGGCACCTCGACCCGGCGGTCGCCCGCTTCGCCGAGTTGCTCAACGGCGACGACGAGGATGACCAGGCCCGGGCCGAGACGTTCCGGGCCCACCTCAACGACTACGTCCGCAAGTACGGCTTCCTCTCCCGCATCGTCCCCTACCGGGACGACGAGTTGGAGAGCCTCTACCTCTACGGGCGGCACCTGCTCAACCGGCTGCCCCGACGCGACGACGGCGGCGTCGACATCGGCGAGATCGACCTCACCCACCTGAGGGTGGAGCTCAAGGGTGAGCACGACATCAGCCTCGCGCCGGAGGGGGCGGCCGAGCTGACGGGCCTCGGCGACGGCTCCGGCGGCGCCAAGGAACCCGAGAAGTCGCTGCTGTCCGAGCTCATCGCACGGTTCAACGCGAAGCACGGCACGGAGTTCACCGAGCAGGACGTGATCAAGCCGTTCACCGAGGCCCTCGCGGACCCGAAGGTGCGGTTGGCCGCCGTCGTCAACGACGAGGAGAACTTCGGCCACGTCTTCGACCCGGTCTTCGAGGACAAGATGATGGACCACTTCGACACCACCGCCGAGATGGGACGCAAGTACTTCGACCAGCAGCAGAACTTCCGCAGCTCGCTCAACCGCAGCGCCCGCAGCGCCGCCTGGCGGATGATCCGCGAGCAGGAGGGCGTCACGGACGCCGCCTGAGGAAGAGAGACGGGAGGCCACGGTGATGCGCCCGGAGCCGGTCGCCGGCCGGTACGAGCTGGTCGAGCAGATCAGCTCCGGTGGCATGGGGCAGGTCTGGCGCGGCTACGACGCCGTGCTCGACCGCGAGGTCGCGGTCAAGCTGATCCGCCCCGACGTGATCTCCTCCGCCGAGCAGGCCGAGGAGTTCGCCAGGCGGTTCCGCCACGAGGCCCGCGTGACCGCGCGCATCCGACACCACGGCGTCCCCCAGGTGTACGACGCGGTGCTCGACAACTCCTACGACCGCGTCTACCTGGTCATGGAGTACGTGCGCGGCACCTCGCTGCGCGCCTACGTCGATCCCCTGCGGCCGGTGCCGATCGAGTGGGCGACGACGATTGCCGCCCAGATCTGCACGGTGCTGTCCCACGCCCACGCCGTCCCCGTCGTGCACCGGGACCTCAAGCCCGAGAACGTCCTCGTGTCCGGCGGCGGCGCCGTGAAGGTGCTCGACTTCGGGATAGCCTCCATCCTCCGCACCGACGTCACCCGTCTCACCGGCACCGGCGGCCTGGTCGGCACCCACCACTACATGCCGCCGGAGCAGATCCAGGGCGCACGGATCACCCCCCAGAGCGACCTGTACGCCCTCGGCTGTGTGCTGCACGAGTTGCTCGTGGGTAGGACGGTCTTCACTGGTGACAACGAGTTCGAGCTGATGCGGCAGCACGTCAGCGAGGCACCGCCGCCGCTGCGGCGCCTCCGCCCCGACGTGCCCGAGGCGCTGGAGCGGTTGGTCGGCGAACTCACCGCCAAGGTTCCCGAGCAGCGCCCCCGGGACGCGCACGACGTCCACGAGCGACTGCTTCCGTTCCTCCCCGGGTCGGGGGCAACCCTGCCGACCACCGGTCACCGTCCAGCCAACGTGCCCGACCCCACGCTGCCGTACCGCCGTCCCAACGCTCCCAGGCCCCGCCCCGGCACCGCGGCGGCGGGCGATCCGCGTGACCGCCCCGCCCCACCCCCGCCACCGGACGCCCTGCCGGCCACCGAGCTGCGGGCGGTGCTCAGAGGCGCTGTGGAGCGTTCCAACGACCTGCTCGCGGAGGAGCGGTACACCCAGGCGGCGGAGGCGCTGCGACAGGTCATCGAGCCGGCGGCAGCGGCGCTGGGCGTCGAGAACCCCCGCGTCCTCACCCTCCGGCAGCGCCGAGCGGCGATCCTGGTCATCGGCGGTGACTTCCGCCGGGCCCTACCCGAGTTCGACGCACTGTATTCAGCCTTCGCGCGCACCGGAGGGCCGACCGGTGACGACGCGCTGGCCTGCCTGCGCCAGGCTGCTCACTGCCGGGCAGAGCTGGGCCAGGCCACCGTGGCGCTACGCCAGTTCAGCCAGGTTCTCGCCCACGTCCGCGCCGCCGAGGGCGACATGTCCTCGGACGCCCTTGAGCTACGACGAGACATCAGCATGTTGCTGCTCGCCGAAGGCAACACCGAGCAGGCGACGGCAGAGCTGGTGCCGCTGCACGAGGATCTCTCCCTGATCTACGGGCCGGAGCACGAGGAAACCCGGGAGATCGCCGACGTTCTCACCCGGCTGCGCCACACCGGCGGCGGTGCGAGCTAGCTCGCGGCGAGGAAGCACCGCTTCCCATTCCATGTCGAAGACCTGGGATGGGTCAGCCGCTGCACCAACTCCTGCCCCAGCAGCCACGACTGATCGAGGATGGACTGAGCCAGGCAGGCCAGGCCGAAGACGCCGGTCCTCTGATCTCTTCCGACGACGTCGCCAACGGCTTCTTCGGATTCCATCTCGCGATCGGAGCCAAGTCGACCGCCAGTACCTCTGTGACGTAGGGGCGCTCGACGAGCCGGACAGCCCGGTCGGGCGCCTCGTCGCTGGCGAGTCGGAGCAGGGTGAAAAGCAGAACCAGCGGCGAGAGCCCTTCTGGGGCCACGAAGTCCATTTGAGCCCCCCTGCCCCGCAATCTTGCACTTTCGGCCCTAACAAAAAGGACGATGCACCCACCCAGGGGGCCACAACTGCAAGATCGCGCGCAAGAATGGGAGATCTTGGAACGCAATGGCCCCTCCGGGGGCCGGAACTCTCCAAGATCTACGGAATCTTCGCCTTTGGTTCGGTCAGGTACGTGCGGCCGACGAGGCGCGCTGCCGGGATCGGTGCTCGCGTACCTTGCGGCGGTTGCCGCACTCGGCCATCTGGCACCACACCCCCGTCCGGTTGCGGGCGTGGTCGTAGAAGACCCACCGGCAGTCCTCGGCCGGGCACATCTTCAGCCGGCCCCAGGTGCCGTCGAGCGCGGCGACGGCCACGACGCCGAGCAGCCCGGCCAGCACGGCGTCGATGCCGCCGCGCTCGGGCACGAACTGCGGCGTCGCCGCCTCGGTGAAATTCAGGTGTACGGGCAGCCGCGCGGCGACGCGGTTGAGCCGGGTCAGCCCCGCCGGGGCGGGGGCAGCAACCCGGGGGCCGGAGGGCCCCAGGGGGACGACAGCGGCGGACCCGGTGCCGGCGATGGTGTCGCGCAGCGCCTCGCGCAGCTCCACCGCCGCCCGCCGGTCCGCCTCGGTCAGCACGGGCGGCACGCCCGGCCGGGGCGACTCAACAGGCTGGGCCAACTCACCGGGCCAGGGCAGCACGTCCGGCCGGAGCGGCACGCCCGGGAACTCGGCAGGTGACGACTGCGCGGCGAGCCAGGCGGCCAGGCCCTCCACCGTGTCGAGCTCGTCGACGCCGCGCTCCAGGTCGAGCGTGTTGACGAAGGACCGGACGACCTCCAGCCGGCCGGGTGCCTCCTGGCGTTTCATCGTCCCACCTCCCACATCGTCCCACCCCGCGCGCCGGTAACCGTTCAAACAGTTTAGAGGTTACAGTCGGGTTCGCGCTGGGTACCACCGTCCGCAACCGGTCCGACACGCACGACGACCACGCCGAGGTGACTCCATGACGGCATCCGCCGACCTGAACCCCTCGTCCGCCGACGAGCGGGACGCCCACCCCGACGAGCGGGACGCCCACCCCGAGGAGCGAAATGCCCGCCCCGCCCACGACGAGGAAGCGCCCGACCCCGGCGCGCGGCGACTCGGGCTGCTCGCCGTGTGCGTCGCCACCGCGCTGTGGGGCTTCGGCGGCACCGTCGCCAGCGACCTGTTCGACGCAGGGCTGCGCCCCGCCGAGCTGGTCGCCGCCCGTACCCTGATCACCCTCGCCGGGCTCGGCCTGCTGCTCGCCCTGGCCCGCCGCCGCGCCGGCACGCCGGGGCGCGCGGAGCCGATCGACTGGCCGCTGGTCGTCGCGTTCGGCCTGGCGATCGCCGTGGCCAACGCGTGCCTGTTCCTGGCCATCAGCCACCTGCCGGTCGCGGTCGCCATGGTGTTGCAGAATCTCGCCCCGGCGTTCGTGGTGGGGTGGCTGGTGCTGCTCGGCCGGTGCCGGCCCGGCATCGCGATCGCCCTGGGGCTGGTCGTCGCCCTCGCCGGGGTGGCCCTGGTGGTGGAGCTGCCCACCACGCCGCTGGGCGACGTGAACCTCCTCGGGGTCGGCTTCGGCATCGCCACCGCCGTCGGCGTGGCCGCCTTCTCGGTGCTGGGCAGCCGGGCCACCCGCAAGTACGGCGCGCTGCGCGCCAACACGTACGCGTTCGCCGTGTCCAGTGTGGCCTGGCTGCTGTACTTCGCCCCGCAGGGCGTGCCGGAGATCGTCGGGCGGCACGACCTTTTGCCCGGGGTGCTCTTCGTCGCGATCCTGGGCACCCTCGCCCCCTTCGTGCTCTTCTCCTGGGGCACGGCCCGGGTCGGCCCGCACGCCGGGGCGGTGAACATCTGCCTGGAGCCGGTGTTCAGCGCGGTCCTCGCCTGGACCTGGCTCGGCCAGTCGCTCAACGCCGTGCAGATCGCGGGTGGCCTGCTCGTCATCGGCGCGGTGGTCCACCTGCAACGGCTCCGGGTCGGCTGAGGAGGCCGGTTACGCGCCACGGGCCGCCGCCGGTTCCGCGCCACTGCGGCGGCCAGTACCCACTGTTAGCCTGAGTGGACACTCGGCGACGGTCAGGGGAAGGTCGTGCAGCTACGGGTCCTGGGGCCAATAGAGATCACCCACGAAGACCGCCGGCTCGACATTCCCGGGCTCCGCGCCCGCACGGTCCTCGCCATTCTCGCCGCCAACCGGGGCCGGGTGGTCCAGGTGGAGGATCTGATCGACACGGTGTGGGACGGCCATCCCCCGTCCACCGCCCGCTCCCAGATCCAGATCTGCGTGTCGCAGCTCCGCCGCCTCCTCGGCGAGGTCGGCCGCAAGGACGCCCTGGAGACCCGCTTCGGCGGCTACCTGCTGCGGCTGTCCCCCACGGAGCTGGACGCGGGGCGGTTCGAGCTGCTCGTCACCGAGAGCCGGCACCTCAGCGGCGACGGCCAGGTGGCCGAGGCGGTCGCCCGGCTGCGGGCCGCCGACGCGCTCTGGTACGGCGCGACGCTGGCCGGCGTGCCCGGCGAGCCGGTCGAGGCGTGGCGGCGGGGGCTCGACGAGCGGCGCGGCGCGGCCGTCGAGGAGCGGATCCGGCTGGAGCTCACGCTCGGCCTCCACGACGAGCTGGTGAGCGAGTTGGAGGCGCTGATCGCCCAGCATCCGCTGCGGGAACGGCTGCACGCCCACCTCATGCTCGCGCTCTACCGGGCCGACCGACAGGCCGACGCGCTGCGGGCGTACCGGCGGGCGCGGGCGCTGTTCGTGGAGGAGCTCGGCATGGAGCCGAGCGCGGAGCTGGCCCGGCTGGAGCGGGCCATCCTGTCCCGGGCGCCCCAGCTCGACCTTCCGGCGGCGCACGCCGCGTCCCCGGCCGCGCCGTCCGCCGCCGTGGGCCATGCGTCACCGGGTCCGCCCGGTCCGCAGGCTCCGCACCAGCTGCCAGCGGACCTGGCGGACTTCACGGGCCGGCAGAAGCTCGTCGGCGAGATCCGCGACCTGCTGACGGCCGAGGCCGACCCGGGGCACCGGGGCTTCGCCCCGCTCGCGGTGATCACGGGCCCGGGCGGGGCGGGCAAGACCAGCCTCGCCGTGCACGTGGCGCACTCGCTGGTGGACCGGTTCCCCGACGGTCAGCTCTACGCCAACCTCGGCGGCCCGTCGCCCAGCCCGGAACGCCCGGCGGAGGTGCTGGACCGCTTCCTGCGGGCGCTGGGCGTGGCCGGTCCGGCGATCCCCGACAACCTGACCGAGCGGATCGGGTTGTACCGCAGCCGGTTGGCCGGGCGGCGGGTGCTGATCCTGCTGGACAACGCCGCCGACGAGACGCAGGTCTCGCCGCTGCTGCCGAACACGGCCGGATGCGCGGTCATCGTGACCAGCCGGGTCCGGCTCGGCACCCTCGCCGGCTCGCACGAGGTCGACGTGGACGCCCTGACGCCGGAGCAGAGCGTGGCCCTGCTGCACCAGATCGTCGGCGACCGGATCGCCGCCGAGCCCCTGCAGGCCGACGAGCTGGCGCGGCTGTGCGGGTGGCTGCCGCTGGCGCTGCGCATCGCCGGCGCCCGCCTCGCCTCCCGCCCGCACTGGCGGGTGAGCCGGCTGGTGGACCGGCTGCGGGACCAGTCCCAGCTCCTCGACGAGCTGGTCCACCGCGACCTGTGCATCCGCACCACCATCGGGTTGAGCTACCACAGCCTGCCGGAGCGGTCCCGGCGGCTGCTGCGGCGGCTGGCGCTGCTCGACTGCGAGGACTTCCCGCTGTGGGTGACCGCGCCGCTGCTCGACGAGCCGCCGTCGGTGCTGGAGGACCTGCTGGAACAGCTGGTCGACGTGCGGCTGCTGGAGGCGCACGGCCACCCGCAGAGCGGCTCGACCCGCTACCGGCTGCACGACCTCGTCCGGGTCTTCGCCCGCGAACGCCTCCTGGCCGAGGAGCCGGCCGAGGAGCGCGAGGCGCTGGTGCGGCACGTGCTCGGCGCCTGGCTCGCCGTGGCCGAGGAGGCACACCGCCGGGAGTACGGGGGCGACTTCACCATCGTGCACGGCGCCGCCGCCCGCTGGCCGGTGCCGCGTACGGTCACCGACCGCCTGCTCGGCCGGCCGATGGACTGGCTGGAGCTGGAGCGGCGCAACCTGGTCTCCGCCGTGCGGCAGGCCGACGCCCTCGGCCTCGACGAGCTGTGCTGGGATCTCGCGTTCACCCTCGTGACGCTCTTCGAGGCCCGCAGCTACTTCGACGAGTGGGCGGAGACCGCCGACATCGCCCTGTCGGCGACCCGGCGCAGCGGCAACCGGCGCGGTGAGGGGATCACGCTGCACTCCCTGGGTGCGATGCACATGTTCCTGCGGGACCCGGGGCAGGCCGAGCGGATGTTCACCGCCGCGCTGCGGATCCTGCGTCCCCTGGGCGAGCGGCACGGGGTGGCGCTGGTGGAACGCAACCTCGCCTACCTCAACCGGCTGCGCGGCGACGACCGGGCGGCCCTGCGCGGGTACGAGGCGGCGCTGGCCGGGCTGGGCTCGGTCGGCGACCTGGTGGGCCGGGCGCACGTGCTGGTGAGCATCGCGGGGATCCGGCTGGAGCAGGGCGATCCGGCCGCCGCGCACGCCCTGTTGGGCGAGGCGCTCACCATCTGCCGGGACGCGGGGGCCCGGCGGGTCGAGGCGCAGGTGCTGCACCGGCTCGGGGAGCTGTATCTGCGCTCCGGCGAGCTGCGCCGCGCCGAGGAGTCGTTCCAGGGCACGCTGGAGATCGTCAGGTCCGCCTCCGACCGCACGGGCGAGGCGTACGCCCTGCACGGCCTCGGTGTCGTGTACGGCCGCGACGGGCGGCTCGCGAAGGCCCGGGCGATGCTGACCCGGGCCCGGCAGCTCGCCGGTCAGGTCGTCGAGCGGGTGGTGGAGGCGCAGGCGTTGTACGAGCTGTCGCAGTTGCCCGACCGGGACCGGGCGGAGGCGGCGGACCAGCTCCGCCGGGCGGTGGACATCTTCCAGGAGTTGCAGGCGCGGGTGTGGCACGCCCGCGCGCTGCGCGCCCTGGCGGACCTGTCCGGGTAGGCCCGGCGCGGGGCGGGCCGCCGGTCCCACCCGTCGGGCCCGCCCCGGTCCCACCGGCGGGCCCGCCCGTCCCACCGGCGGGCCCGTTCGGTCTCACCACTGCCGTTGGTGTGCGGTCGGCGCTCCCCAGCCGGTCTCGTCCATCGGTTCGATGGTGTGTCCGGCCGGGGCGCCCCAGCCGGTCTCCGGCTCCAGGTTCGGCGTCGAGGCGGTGCCGTGACCGGCGGGCACCGCGACGGCGAGGACGGCGGCGGTCGTCGCCAGCAGCAGGCGGATCATCGGATTCCTCCACGGGGATGGGTGCGGATCGCGTCTGTCACCTGTGTCCCCGGCCGGCTATCGAAGTCCTATCCCCGGGCTAACCGATCCGCGTGCCGCGCCGCCCCGCCCGCCGGATAGCCGGCTCATAGCCGGCCGATGGGTGCCCGGGGATTTCCTCCGCCGTCAGCCGCCACCGCCGATGTGGCGAACGGAGCCGGAGTCGAGGAGACCGCAGTGACGATCATGCAAGAGAGCACCCGGACGGAGACGGTCGCGGCGGGTTCGGCCGCCCGTCAGGTGGACGCCGTGCTGCCGCCGGCCGGCAGCCTCGCCGGGCTGGACCACGTGCAGGCGCTGACCGCGGTGGCGCTGGAGACCCTGCGGGAGGTGACTCTGGACCGGCCCGGCCCGGTGACCGCCGGCGGTCCGGCGGCGGTGCGGGAGGCCGCCCGGCGTTCCCTGGGCGGGCCGCTGCTGCCGGCGGAGCCGGGCTATCCGCTGGAGACGTTCCGCCGGTTCGTGCGCGACTACGCCACCTGGTCGGTCGACGTCAGCCACCCGGCCGCGGTGGCCCGCATGCAGTGCCCGCCCACCCCGGTCGCCGCCGCCGCCGAGCTGGTGGTGGGCATCCTGAACCAGTCCCTGCACGCCTGGGAGAGCGGCCCGTACGCCCTCGAACTGGAGCGCTACGTCATCCGCGAGCTGGGCGAGCTGGTCGGCTACGGCCCGGACGCGGGCGGCACCATCACCGCCGGCGGCAGCATCTCCAACCTGATGGCCGTGCTGGCGGCCCGCGACCGGGTGCTGGCGCAGCGGTGCGGGTGGCGGCCCTTCGCGCAGGGCCTCACGGGGCTCGACAAGCGGCCGGTGGTGCTGGCCACCGACGCCACCCACTTCTCCATCGGCCGGGCGGTGGGCATCGTCGGCCTGGGCGAGGACATGATCGTCCGGGTGCCGTCCGACGAGCTGGGGCGGCTCATGCCGGAGCAGTTGGAGCGTACGCTGGCGGGCCTGCCGGAGGACGTGGTCCCGGTGGCGGTCATCGCCTGTGTCGGCGCGACCGACCAGGGCTGGGTCGACGACGTGGCGGCGCTGGCGGAGGTGACCCGCCGGCACGGCGTGTGGCTGCACGCCGACGCCGCGTACGGTGGCGGGGCCCTGTTCTCCCCCCGGCTGCGGCCCCGGCTGGAGGGCATCGCCGAGGCCGACTCGGTCACCCTCGACCTGCACAAGTTCGGCTGGACGTCGGCGACCTCCGGCATCTTCCTGGTGCGCGACGCGAGCGTCATGAAGCCGCTGGCGCAGCAGACCACCACGCTGAACGCCGACGACGACGCCGAGGCCGGCTTCATCGGCCTGTACGGCAACTCGGTGCAGGCGACCCGCCGCGCGGAAGCCTTCAAGATCGCCGTCACGATGAACGCGCTGGGCCGCGACGGGATGGCCGCGATGGTGGAGGGCTGCCACGACCTCGCCCTCTACGCCGCTGACCGGGTCGAGGCGGAGCCGGCCCTGGAGCTGGCCGCTTGGCCGTCCATGAGCACGGTGCTGCTGCGCTACCGCCACGACGGCGACGCCGACGCCTTCAACGGCGAGCTGCGGCGGCAGCTCATGACCCGGGGGGTCACGCTGCTGGCCCGCACCCGCGTGCGCCGGCCCGACGGGTCGTCCCCGGTGTTCCTGAAGCTGATGCTGCTCAACCCGGCCACGACCACCGACGAGCTGGACCGCGTCATCGACGACATCCTCGCCACCGCCGCCGACCTGGAGCGGTCGGCGCGGGCGAGCCGCTAGCGCGGCGGGTCCTCCCGCCGCCTCCGAGCAGAGAGAAACAGGGGAGAAATGACTACCATCGACGCCTCTGCGCGGCCCGCCGACCCGGACGGCGCCGTCGTCACCGCGCCGCAGCGCACCGTCGCCACGCAACCGCACGGGCCCACCGGCGCCGCGCCGCAGCGCACCCGCGCCGCCACCGCCGCACCGCACGAGCCCACCGTCACCGCGCCCCGCCGCCCCGGGGCCCGGGCCGGCGGGCCGGCGGGGGCCGACCAGCGGCCCGACCGGCTGACGGTCGCCGAGCGGGACACCCGCGACTCGGTCGACAACAGCGTCCGCGACTCGATGCGGCGGCTGCCCGGCTTCGCCCAGCTCCCGCTGACCTTCCTCACCGGCCGGCCGCACACGGGGCAGCGTCCGCTGCGGCTGACCCCGACCGTCCACCTGGTCACCGCGACCGTGTCCGTCGCCGTCGGCCTGGCGGCCACCGGGGTCGCCCTGGCCCTGTCGGGCTGGTGGCTCGCGCTGCTGGCGCCCGGCTGGGCGAGCACCCTGCACGGCGCGCGCAACCTGCGCATGATGGTGTTCCACCAGTGCGCCCACCGCAACATGTGGGCCCGCAAGCGCCCGGACCAGATCCTCGGCAAGATCGTCGCCGGGGTGCTGATGGTGCAGCACTTCGAGCGCTACAGCGCCGAGCACGTGGCCGACCACCACGCGCTGCACCACATGACGCTGCGCGACCCGACCGTGCAGGCGTTCCTGGTCAGCCTGCGGCTGCGCCCCGGGATGACCCGCCGGCAGATGTGGCGGCAGGTGCTGGGCCGGCTCGCCTCGCCGGTGTTCCACGCCCGATTCCTCTGGGCCCGGATCCGCTCCTACAGCCACGCCGCCAGCGGCACCGAGCGGGCGGTCACCGCCACGGGGTACGCCGCCGTCGCCGCGCTCGCCACGGTCGCCCACGCCTGGCCCCTCGTGCTGGTCGGCTGGGTGCTGCCGATGACCGTCTTCTTCCAGATCAGCAACACCCTGCGGCTCTGCGTCAAGCACACGTTCCCCGCACCCTGGCAGACCCAGCGCCGCGGCAAGGCGTACTTCGCCAGCCTCACCAACGCCATCTTCATCGGCGAGCCCGCCCCGGCGAGCTCCCTGCGGGGCGGGGCCGCGGCGCGCGCCTGGGCCCGCTGGTGGACCCGGATGCTGCTGGTCCACTTCCCCTCCCGCTACCTGGTGCTCACCGGCGACACCGTCTGCCACGACTTCCACCACCGCCGCCCGATGAGCCGGGACTGGGCCAACTACATCTTCGCCCGGCAGGCCGACATCGACAGCGGGCACCGGGGCTGGCCACCGTACCGGGAGATCTGGGGCCTGATCCCCGCGATCAACCTGGTCTTCGACTCGCTGGCCGAGGCGGACCCGGACGAGTTCGACCCGCAGCGGCTCGCCGAGACCAGCGACCGCGAGCTGTTCGCCGCCTTCGACGACTGACCGGCAGGCGCGGCGGGGCCGGTGGGGCCCCGCCGCCCACCCCTACGACACGAGGGCCCGACGGCCCGGACGGGAGCATCATGGACACCACGCGACACCTCGTCATCCTCGGCGTGGCGGGCAGCGACGCGCACGCCGTGGCCAACCACCTGATCGCGATGCACCTGCGCGAGCACGGCTTCGACGTGGTCAACCTCGGCGTCTGCACGCCGCTGACCGAGTTCGCCGACGCCGTCGACGCGCACCCCGAGGCGGAGGCGGTCATCATCGGCAGCCTCAACGGGCACGCGTACGCGGACCTGCGGGACCTGCCGGCGCTGCGGGCCGCCGGGCGGCTCGCCCGCCCGGTGATCCTCGGCGGCAACCTGTCCGTCGGCAGCCACAAGGCCGACGACGTGCACGACCGGCTGCGGGCCCTCGGCGTCGACCACATCCTGGAGAACCCCTACGAGCTGCCGCTGGTGCTGGACCTGCTGCGCGCGGCCACGCCCGGCGCGGCCCGGCGCGCGAAGAGGCGCACCGCCCGGGTCAGGACCGGCACGCGGGCGGCCCACCCGCAGGTCACCGGCACGCGGGCGGCCCACCAGGGCGTCGGCACCCGGGCGGGCGGCCAGCGCGAGTCCCGGACGGCGGTGGGCAGCCGTGGCTGACTGGGCCGACCTGCACCTGGCGGACAGCACCGTCGACGGGCTGCCGTCCTGGGCGGAGACCGTGGCGCACCTGCGCGACAGCGGGGCGCCGACCGCCGTGGCGGCGCTGCGGGCGGCCCGACGCGCCGGCCGACCGATCGTGCAGCCGCGCTGCGGCGTCGGGGCGCACGACGCGATGATCGAGCTGCTGCGCTCGCTCGCGCCCGCCGGGCCGGGCATGCTGACCGTCACGATCGACTCGTTCACCCGGCTGCGGCAGTTCGACCACGCCGCCCGGGTGCTGCGGGAGAACCCGGCCGACCTCAACGGCTATCCCCTGGTGGCGCACGGCTGGCAGCGCGGCCGGGAGCTGGTCGCCACCGTCGACGTGCCGCTGGAGATCCGGCACGGCTCCCCCGACCCCCGGGACCTGTTCGCGGTGTCGCTCGCCGCCGGCTTCACCTCCTTCGAGGGCGGTGGGATCGGCTACAACATCCCGTACTGCAAGAACGTCCCGCTGGCCACGTCGCTGGAGTGCTGGCGGCAGGTCGACGCGGTCTGCGGCCGGCTCGCCGAGGCGGGCGTGCTCGTCGACCGGGAGCTGTTCGGCACCCTCACCGCCGTGCTGGTGCCGCCGTCGATCAGCCTCGCCGTCACCCTGCTGGAGGCCCGCGCCGCCGTGGCACAGGGGGTGCGCTGCCTGTCCATCGCCTACCCGCAGGGCGGGGAGGTCCACCAGGACGTGGCCGCCCTGCGGTCGATCCGCGAGCTGGCCGCGCGGTACCTGCCGGCGGACGTCGAGGTCTACCCGGTGCTGCACGAGTTCATGGGCGTCTTCCCGCGCGACCGCCGGGCGGCCGACGCGCTCGTCCTCTACGGCGGCCTGGTCGCCCGGCTCGGCGGCGCCGACAAGGTGATCAACAAGACGAACCAGGAGGCGTACGGCATCCCGGATGCCGCCGCCAACGCCACCGGCATCCACACCGCCCTGCTCGGCGGCTCCGCGCTGCTCGACTTCGTCCACCTCGACGAGGACCGGGTACGGGAGGAGATGCACTGGTTGCAACGCGAGGTCGCCGAGCTGGTCGACCCGGTGCTCGACGGCGACGACCTGGCCGGCGCGATCGTGGCGGCGTTCGAGGCCGGCCGGCTCGACGTGCCGTTCAGCGCCAGCGTGCACGCGCGGTCGGAGGTCGTCCCCGGCCGGGACCGTGCCGGGGCGATCCGCTACCGGGAGGCCGGCAACCTGCCCTTCTCGGCCGAGGTGCGGCGGCGCAACGCCGACCTGCTGCACCACGGGGCGGGCGATCCCGGCCGGTTCATCGAGACGGTGAGCGCCGACATCGACTACTTCCTGCACCGCGAGCGGGCGTTCCCGGTGCCGGCCTGAGCGCACCGGCCGGCCCCTCCGATCGCCCCGCCCGGACGCCCGCGCCCAAGAGCCGCACCCGACGGCTTTCCCGAAAGCCCGAACAGCCCTCCCGAAAGCCCGAAAGGACAGCACCATGCACTCTCCGAACCAGCAGCCCGACCCGGGTGCGGCGGCGGCCGTCCGGGCGGCCGACCGGGCCCACGTCTTCCACTCCTGGTCGGCACAGGCACACATCGACCCCCTGCCGATCGCCGGTGGACAGGGCGTCCACTTCTGGGACTACGACGGCAACCGCTACCTGGACTTCTCCTCCCAGTTCGTCAACCTGAACATCGGCCACGCGCACCCCCGGGTGGTCGAGGCGATCCAGCGGCAGGCCGCGCGGCTCTGCACGATCGCGCCGCACTTCGCCAACGACCAGCGCTCCGAGGCCGCCCGGCTGATCGCCGAGCACGCGCCGGGCGACCTCAACCGGGTCTTCTTCACCAACGGCGGCACCGAGTCCAACGAGCACGCGGTACGCATGGCCCGGCTGGTGACCGGGCGGCCCAAGGTGCTCACCGCCTACCGGTCGTACCACGGGGCGACGCACACGGCGATGCACCTGACCGGCGACCCGCGCCGGTGGCCCACCGACACCGGCACGGCCGGGGTGGTCCGGTTCTTCGGGCCGTACCGCTACCGGTCGGCGTTCCACGCCGAGACCGACGAGCAGGAGTGCGCCCGGGCGCTGGAGCACCTGGAGCAGGTCATCCAGTTCGAGGGGCCGACGACGATCGCCGCCGTGCTGATCGAGACCATCGTCGGCACCAACGGCATCCTGGTGCCGCCGGACGGGTACCTGCCCGGGGTCCGTGCCCTCTGCGACCGGTACGGCATCCTGCTGGTCACCGACGAGGTGATGACCGGCTTCGGCCGGACCGGGGCGTGGTTCGGGGTGGACCACTGGGGCGTCGTGCCCGACCTGATCACCTTCGCCAAGGGCGTCAACTCCGGGTACGTCCCGCTCGGCGGCGTGATCATCTCCGACCGGGTCGCCGCGGAGTTCGCCGACCGCCCCTACCCCGGCGGGCTGACCTACTCCGGTCACCCGCTGGCCTGCGCCGCCGCCGTGGCGACGATCCGGGCCATGGAGGACGAGGGGATCGTCGAGCACGCCGCCTGGCTCGGCGAGCACGTCCTGGGCCCCCGGCTGCGCAAGATGGCCGAGTCGCACCCCAGCATCGGCGAGGTGCGCGGGCTCGGCGCGTTCTGGGCGATCGAGCTGGTCCGCGACCGGCGCACGCGGGAGATGCTGGTGCCGTTCGCCGCCACCCCGGCCCAGGCCGCGCCCATGAACGAGCTGGCATCCGCCTGCCGCCGGCAGGGGCTGTGGCCGTTCACGCACTTCAACCGGGTGCACGTGGTGCCGCCCTGCCTGATCTCCGAACAGGACGCCCAGCGGGGGCTGGACATCCTCGACGAGGCGCTGGACGTCGCCGACCGGCACGTCGAGGGCTGACCCACCTCGTCCAGGTCGCGCGCCCGACCCCGGAACGCGTGGCCGCCCGTCCAGCGGGCGGCCACTCCGTCCGGGGTCGGGCGCGCGGTCGCCCGCGCCACGGCGGGACGCGCCCCTATCCCTCGGACTGCCGGTCGCCGGTCCGTCGGCCGACGGCCACCGTGCAGTGCCACTCGTCGGAGGTGAAGGTGGTCGCCACCAGCCCGTGCGCCGACATCGCCGCCGCCGTCCACGCGGCCTGACCCTCGCCGGTCTCGACGAGCAGCCGCCCCCCGGGGGCGAGCCAGCGCGCCGCGCCCTCGGCCACCCGGCGGTGCACGTCGACGCCGTCGGCACCGCCGTCGAGCGCCGCCAGGGGCTCGTGCTCGCGCGCCTCCGGCGGCATCATGGCGATCTCGTCCGTGGGCACGTACGGCGCGTTGACGACCAGCACGTCGACGACGCCCCGCAGCCCGGCCGGCAGGGCCTCGTAGAGGTCGCCCTCGTGGACGTGCCCGCCGATCGGTTCGAGGTTGCGGCGGGCGCAGCGCACCGACGCCGGCTCGATGTCGCAGGCGTGCAGCCGGACGCCGGGCACCCGGGCCGCGACGGCCGCACCGATCGCCCCCGTCCCGCAGCACAGGTCCACCACCACCGCGCCCGGGAAGGCCACGTCGACGGCCTGCTCGACGAGGTAGGTGGTGCGCTGGCGGGGCACGAACACGCCGGGTTCGACGACGACCCGCAGCCCGCAGAACTCGGCCCAGCCGAGGATGACCTCCAGCGGCTCGCCGAGCACCCGCCGCCGCGTCAGCTCGTGCAGTTCCTCCGGCGTCCGCGCGGCCTCGCCGAGCAGCCGTGCCTCGTCCTCGGCGAAGACGCAGCCGGCGGCGCGCAACCGCGCGACCGTCGCCCCGTCAGGCTCCGTGCGGGTCATCGCGGTGCTCCTGTCGCCTGCCCGGACGCGGTGTCGCCAGCGGCCAGGGCGACCCGGGCCGCCGGCACCGCCTCGCCGCCGAGCGGATCGGCGGTGCGGGCGACGTCCGCGAAGGGCAGCCCGCCCGCGTCACCGACAATGCCCCCGCCCGATCACGGACGGGGGCATTCACGATCAAACCACCGGTCGCACAATGGTGCGTCGGTGGAGCCGAGGGGACTCGAACCCCTGACCCCCACACTGCCAGTGTGGTGCGCTACCAGCTGCGCCACGGCCCCTTGCTTTTCGCCCCGGTCTCCCGGGCACGGAGAGAACTATACACACGCCCGCCCGCATGGTCATCTCGCGGGGCCCCTCCCCGCACGCGTCAGTTGAGCGCCACGTCGGGCGGGAAGTGGGCGACGGCGGCCATCATCCCGCCCTGCCTGCGCAGCACCATCGGCCACAGGTCGTCGGGGCGGTCGACGAACGCGTCGCCGGGCAGCGCGTCCAGGACGAACCAGGAACCGTCCTCGATCTCCTGCTCCAGCTGGCCCGCGCCCCAGCCCGAGTATCCGGCGAACACCCGGATGCCGCCGATGCTCTCCCGCATCCGCTCCGGGTCCACGGAGAGGTCGATCGTGCCCACCGCGCCGGAGACCTGGTGGAAGCCCCGCAGCCGCTTCACCGGGTTGCGCATCCGGGCCAGGCAGATGGCCGAGTCGGGCTGGACGGGGCCGCCCTCGAACAGCACCGCCGGGTCCCGCGCCAGGTCGCTCCAGTCGCCGAGGACGTCGGCGACCGGCACCTCCGTGGCCCGGTTGAGCACCACGCCGAGCGCCCCGCCCGGCTCGTGGGCCACGAGCAGCACCACCGTGCGGTCGAAGTTCGGGTCCTTCAGCGTGGGGGTCGCGACCAGCAGCCGTCCGGTCATCGAGTCCATGGCCCGCCCGCCGATCGCCTGGTCCTCTCCTTGCATGTCGGACATCCGTCAGCCGCGCGCCGGGACTCGGGAGCGGTCCGCCCGGGCCACACCGCCGCCGGGCCGGACGGGACCGTCGTGGCCGGCGCGGGGGGTGGCCGGCCGGACCCGGTCGGCACGGGACGCCGGGCTCATCCGTGCTGTCAACGCCATGCCTGGCACCATAGCCTGCGCCCGGGGCGCTGGCTAAGGTCTGACCGATGGGTGATCGAGCGGGATCGAAGGGGGCGACGATGGGTCCGACGGCGGACATCGCGGTCATCGGCGGATCGGGGCTCTACGCCCTGCTGGAGGGCGCGACCGAGCACCGGGTCCAGACGCCGTACGGCGAGCCCTCGGACGCAATCACGATCGCCGAGGTGGGCGGCCGGCGGGTGGCGTTCCTGCCCCGGCACGGGCGCGACCACCGGCACCCGCCGCACCTGATCCCGTACCGGGCGAACCTGTGGGCGCTGCGGGCGCTCGGGGTGCGGCAGGTCCTCGCCCCGTGCGCGGTCGGCGGGCTCCGGCCCGAGCTGGGGCCGGGCACGTTCGTGGTGCCGGACCAGTTGATCGACCGCACCAGCGGGCGGGTGCAGACCTACTACGACCGGGGCGCGGTGCACGTGGCCTTCGGCGACCCGTACTGCCCCGTGGGACGCCGGACGCTGCTGGACGCGGCGGCCGGTCGCGGCGTGCCGGCCGTCGACGGCGGGACGATGGTGGTCGTGGAGGGGCCGCGCTTCTCCACCCGGGCGGAGTCGCGCTGGTTCACCGCGATCGGCGGGGCGGTGGTCAACATGACCGGGCACCCGGAGGCCGTGCTCGCCCGCGAGCTGGCTCTCTGCTACACCCCGATCGCGCTGGTCACCGACCTCGACGCCGGGGTGGAGGCGGGCGAGTCGGTCACCCAGGAGGAGGTGTTCCGGGTCTTCGCCGAGAACACCGACCGGCTGCGCGGGGTGCTGCTGGACGCCGTCGCCGCCCTGCCGGCCGGGCGGGACTGCCCGTGCGGGCACGCGCTGGACGGGATCAAGCTGCCCTTCGCCCTCCCCTGACCCGGGCGGGCTCACGGGAGGGCGAATTGCCCGGTAGGCGGGGCTTTTCCCGATAGATTCGGCGGGTGGCAACGGTCCGCGAGACGACGTACGAGCTGTTGCGGGCGCTGGGCATGACCACCGTGTTCGGCAACCCCGGCTCGACGGAGGAGCCCTTCCTCCAGGACTTCCCCGCCGACTTCCGGTACGTCCACGCCCTGCACGAGGCGTCGGCCGTCGCCATGGCCGACGGGTACGCCCAGGTCACCGGCCGCCCCGCCCACGTCAACCTGCACACCGCCCCGGGTACCGGCAACGGCATGGGCAACCTCGTCACCGCCTGGCACAACAAGACCCCGCTGATCGTCTCGGCGGGTCAGCAGACCCGGGAGATGCTGCTGCTGGAGCCCCGGCTGGCCAGCCCCCGGGCGGCCGAGCTGACCCAGCCGTACGTCAAGTGGAGCCACGAGCCGGCCCGCGCGCAGGACATCCCCGCGGCGTTCATGCGGGCGTACGCCACGGCGGTGCAGCCGCCCGCCGGCCCGGTCTTCCTCTCCCTGCCCCTGGACGACTGGGCCCAGCCGGCGGACGGGCCGCCCGAGGTGCGCACCGTGGCCACCCGGTACGCCCCCGACCCGGCCCGGCTCCGGGAGTTCGCCGCGCAGGTGGCCGCCAGCCGCCGCCCCGCGCTGGTGCTCGGCGGGGCGGTCGACCGGGCCGGGGCGTGGCCGGCGGCGGTGGCGCTGGCCGAGCGGCTGGCCGCCCCGGTCTGGGCCGCGCCCGCCCCGGAGCGGGCCCCGTTCCCCGAGGACCACCCGCACTACCGGGGCGTGCTGCCGTACGCGATCGGGCCCCTGGCCGAGGCGCTGGCCGGCCACGACACCGTGCTGGTGGTCGGCGCGCCGGTGTTCCGCTACTACCCGCACGTGCCGGGCGACTACCTGCCCGCCGGCGCCCGCCTGCTGCACGTCACCGACGACCCGGACGAGACGGCCCGCGCCCCGGTCGGCGACAGCCTGCTCGCCGACCCGGGCCTGGCCCTGGCCGCCCTGGCCGAGCTGCTCCCGACGGCCGACCGCCCGCCCCCGCCGCCCCGGCCCGCCCCGGGGCCGCCCGATCCGGGCCCGCCGGTGAGCCCCGACGCGCTGTTCGCCGCCCTGGCCCGGCACTGGCCGCCCGACGGGGTCCTCGTCCAGGAGTCACCGTCCAACCTGGCCGCGCTGCGCCGCCGGCTGCCGGTCACCCGCCCCGGGTCGTACTTCACGATGGCCAGCGGCGGCCTCGGGTTCGGGCTGCCGGCGGCGGTCGGGATCGCGCTGGCCGAGCGGGACACCGGGCGGGGCCGGCCGGTGGTCGCGGTGATCGGCGACGGTTCGTTCCACTACTCGGTACAGGCGCTGTGGACGGCCGCGCGGCTGCGCCTGCCGCTGGCCGTCGTGGTCCCGGTCAACCAGCAGTACGCGATCCTCAAGGCGTTCGCCGAGCTGAAGCACACCCCCGGGGTGCCCGGCCTGGACCTGCCCGGCCTGGACGTCGTCGCGGTGGCCCGGGGGTACGGCTGCGCCGCCACGGTCGTCGAGGAGCCGGACGGGCTGGGCGACGCGCTGGGCACGGCGCTGGCGGCGGACCGGCCCACCGTGCTGCCGGTGCCGATCAGCACCGAGGTCCCGAAGCTGCTCTGAGCGCCTTCGGGGGCCACGCTGCGCCTTCGGGGGCCACGCTGCGCCTTCGGGGCCACGCTGCGCCTTCGGGGGCCGCGCTCAGGGGCGCAGGACCAGCGGCGCGCCGGTGACCACGTCGAGCACCGGCCGGTTGCCCAGCGGCGCCTTGAGGGTGGCGGTGACCGGCTCCAGCTTGAGCAGGTCGACGCACATGCCGGTGCCGCGGACGACCCCGCCGCCGACCACCACCACGTCGTCGCGCTCCTGCACCAGCGGGGTGATCCCGGTGTCGCAGGCGCCCACGCCGACCCGCCAGCTCAGCTTCGCCCCGTCGACGGCCCGCAGGTCCTGCGCGCCCACCACCCCGTCGGGTGCCCGCCCCGTCGGCGCGACCCCCTCGGGCGGTGCGGCGGGGGTGCCGGCGACGGCGAGCCGGGCCACCTTCGCGGTCAACTCGTCGACGGTGAACAGCCACGCCGGCACCTGCGCCTCGCCCCGGCTGGTGCGTACCGGCGCGGTGCCGAGCGTCACGGCGGTGACCGTGAGCGGCACGCAGGCCGACGACGGCGCGCTGCTGACCGGGTCGTTCGGGCCGACGCTGTGGCCGTACGGCCCCTCCCCGACGGTCGGGCCGCCGGGTCCCGGCTCGACGACCGGGCCGGAGCCGGGCTTCGCCGGCCGGCCGGGGCCCCTCGGCCGGCCCTCGCACGGCGGCGGGTCCCCCTGGTCGAGCTGCCGGTACGCCTCGGCGGCGCTGAGCAGCTTCACGGCGAGCGTCCCGTCGGAAAAGCGGATCGAACCGTCGGCCGGCCGGGCGGCGGGCACCTCGATCTGCTCGCGGTACCAGCCGTTGCGGAACGCCTGCTCGGTGTCGGCGGTGAACCCGGGGTCGCCGAGCAGCACGGTGGGCTCCTGCAACGGCAGGTAGCCGTCGGTCCAGGCGGCGCCCGGCCGCCACGCGCCGGCGACCTCGGCGGCCCGCTGCCCGAACGCGGCGAAGCGCTGGTCGGCGCTGCCGGCGGGGCTGCCGTCGGCGGGCGGCTCGGAACCGGCCGGCGCGCAACCGGCCGCGACGACCAACAGGGGCAGCCCCAGCAGGGCGAGAACTCGACGCATACCGCTACGACGCGCCCGCGCGGGCTGCGGTTCCGTGCGCCCCCCGGCGCGCGGCGCGGGTCCGGCCCATCGGGCCACCAGCCCCGGATACGACGAATGCGCCCCGGCCGGGTGGCCGGGGCGCATTCGTCAGGTGGTGGAGGTGCCGGGAATCGAACCCGGGTCCTTCGCCGGTTTGTCAGGGCTTCTCCGAGCGCAGCTCGCTATGCCTCTACTCGGCCCCACCGCTCACGCGAGCAAGTTGGTGTGACGGGCCCAGTCGCTGATTGATCTCGCCGCACGGACCCCGCGACCGGGTCCGGTTGGCCAGCCTTCTAGCTGATGCCGGCTAACTGGGTCGAAGGCGCTCCCAGGCCGACAGACTTGCTACTCGCCTCAGGCGGCGAGAGCGAAGTCAGCGCGATTGTTCTTGGCGCTTATTGGTTTCCGACGAACGATTCTCGAGACGACGTCGGCTTCCTCGGCTCGCTTCCCCTGCCGCAACGTACGAAGTCGAAACCAGTCACCCCCTCGACGGGCCGCCGGTGTGGCGGCACCACCAAGCCTAACGCCTGCCGCAACGGGTTTCATCCCCGAGCCCCACCCCGGCGCGCCGAGGCGGACAAACGGGACGTATCAGTCGTCCATGCCCTTGCCGCGCCGGCCGGCGGCCCGGGCGATCTCCCGTTCCGCGTCCCGCTTGGCCAGGTCCTGGCGCTTGTCGTACGACTTCTTGCCCCGGGCCAGGGCGATCTCCACCTTGGCCCAGCCGTCGGAGAAGTAGACCTGCAACGGGACCATGGTGAGGCCGCCCTCGCGGGTCTTGCCGATCAGGCGATCGATCTCCAGCCGCTTGAGCAGCAGTTTCCGGGTGCGCCGGGGCTCGTGGTTGGTCCAGGTGCCCTGCGTGTACTCCGGGATGTGCATGCCGTGCAGGTACAGCTCGCCGTCGCGCTCCTGGGCGAACGCGTCGACCAGCGACGCCCGCCCCGCCCGCAGCGACTTCACCTCCGTGCCGGTCAGCGACATGCCCGCCTCGTACGTGTCGAGGATGGCGTAGTCGTGCCGCGCCTTCTTGTTGGAGGCGACGACCTTGCGCCCCTTCTCCCGTGGCATCGGCGCCACCTCCCCTCGTCGCGATACCGGCCCCGGCCCGGACGGCGGCCCGGAAGCGGAGATCATGCTACCCGAACGACAAGGGCCCCCCGGCGCGGATTATTCCGCGCCGGGGGGCCTCCGATCGTCGCCGGCAGACCCGGTGGGCGACTAGACGCGCAGGTAGAACCGGAGGGTGACCCAGCCGGTGACGGCGCTGACCAGCGCGCCGACGCCCGCCATGATCGGGAACATCAGGAAGATGTCGCTCCAGGTCACCGGGGAGAACAGGCCCTGCAGGGCGCTCAGGGAACCGTCGAACAGGAAGAACTTCAAGGCGATCAGCGCCCCCAGGCCGAGGAACGAGCCGATCAGACCGGCGACCACGGCCTCCAGGACGAACGGCGCCTGGATGAACCAGTTGGACGCGCCGACCAGCTTCATGACCGCCACCTCGCGCCGCTTGCTGTACGCGGCCACCTGGATGGTGTTGGCGACCAGCAGCAGGGCGGCGATGGCCATCGCGATCGCCCCGGCCAGGGCGATGTTCTGGCCGGCGGTGAAGAGGTCGAAGATCTTGTCCAGCAGCCGGCTCTGGTCGACGATCTCGTCGACGCCCTCGGTGTCCTTGTACTGGTCGTAGATGCTCTTGTACTGCTCGGGGTTGACCAGCGTGAGCCGGAACGACTCCGGCAGCTGGTCCGGCTTCACGGCGGTGACCAGGTCCGGCGCGTCCTGGTACATCTCCTGGAAGCGCTTGTACGCCTCGTCCTTGTTGACGTAGAGGACCTCCTTCACCAGGGAGTCACTCTTGAGCTTCGTCTCCAGGTCGGTGCGCTGCTGGTCGGTGACGTCGCTCTTCAGGAAGATCGAGACCTGGATGTTCTTGTAGTACAGGTCCTTCATGTCGTCGACCTTGCTGTACACCAGGCCACTGACACCGAGCATGGTCAACGACACGGCCAACGTGATGATCATCGCGATGGTCATGGTGACGTTGCGCCACAGTCCGACCAGTACCTCGGACAGGACGTATTTCACGCGCATCGGGAATTCCTCCGGGTCTCCGGCGTGAGGTGTTCGTCGTCAGGCTGCACAGGGGTGGAGCGCCGGCTCACCCGTAGACGCCGCGGGCCTGGTCACGCACGATGCGACCGCTTTCGATCTCGACGACCCGGCGGCGCATCTGGTTCACGATGTTCGAGTCGTGCGTGACCATCACGACGGTCGTACCGGTGCGGTTGATCCGGTCCAGCAGGCGCATGATCTCGATCGAGGTGTCCGGGTCCAGGTTTCCGGTCGGCTCGTCCGCGAGCAGGATCAGCGGGCGGTTCACGAACGCCCGCGCCACGGCCACCCGCTGCTGCTCACCACCGGAGAGCTCGTGCGGGTAGCGGTGCTCCTTGCCACCGAGCCCGACCAGCTCCAGCACCTCGGGCACGACCCGGCGGGCGACCGCCTTGGTCTTGCCGATCACCTCAAGGGCGAACGCCACGTTCTCGTACGCGGTGCGGTTCGGCAGCAGCCGGAAGTCCTGGAAGACGCAGCCGATGGAACGCCGGAAGTGGGGGCGCTTCCACGACCGCATCGAGGTCACGTCCTTGCTGTTCACGATGACGCGCCCCTTGTTGGGGGTCACCTCGTGCAGCAGCAGCTTGATGATGGTGGACTTGCCGGAGCCGGATGGGCCGATGAAGAAGACGAACTCGCCCTTCTCGATCGAGACGGACACGTTGTCGAGCGAAGGCCGGGACGCCTTCGGGTACGTCTTCGTCACTTGCTCAAGCTGAATCACGGGTGGTGAGTCTACGCGGTGTAATCGATGAGCCAAGCCCCACGCCCCCGTGATGCGAGGCGCGTCGTCGAAACGCCCGGTTAGCAGGAGATCGACGACGCGCTCCGCCCACGGGTGATCACGCAGCGTCGCTGGAGAGCTGACGCTGCTTGCGCCAGCGGATGCCGGCCTCGATGAAGCTGTCCAGCTCACCGTCGAAGACCGCGCTCGGATTGCCCGTCTCCTGCTCGGTTCTGAGATCCTTCACCATCTGATACGGGTGCAGCACGTACGACCGCATCTGATCGCCCCACGAGCCGGCGGCGTCGGTCTTCAGGCCGTCCAGCTTGGCCTGCTCCTCCTGCCGCTTGCGCTCCAACAGCCGGGCCTGGAGCACCCGCAGCGCGGACGCCTTGTTCTGTAGCTGGGACTTCTCGTTCTGGCAGGTCACCACGATGCCGGTCGGGATGTGGGTGAGCCGCACGGCCGAATCGGTGGTGTTGACGCTCTGCCCACCCGGGCCGGAGGAGCGGTAGACGTCGACCCGCACCTCGTTCTCGGGGATGTCGATGTGGTCGGTCTGCTCGGTGACCGGCAAGACCTCCACGCCGGCGAAGCTGGTCTGCCGGCGGCCCTGGTTGTCGAACGGGCTGATCCGCACGAGGCGGTGGGTGCCGGACTCCACGCTGAGGGTGCCGTAGGCGTAGGGGACCTTGACCGCGAATGTCGCGGACTTCAGGCCCGCCTCCTCGGCGTACGAGGTCTCGTAGACCTCGGTCGGGTAGCCGTGCCGCTCGGCCCAGCGCAGGTACATCCGCAGCAGCATCTCGGCGAAGTCGGCCGCGTCCACGCCGCCCGCGCCGGCGCGGATCGCCACCAGCGCCTCCCGCGAGTCGTACTCGCCGGAGAGCAGGGTGCGGACCTCCATGTCCTGGATGCTCTTGGTGAGCGCCCCGATCTCGGTCTCCACCTCGGCGAGCACGCCGGGGTCGTCCTCGGCCTCGGCCAGCTCCAGCAGCACCCGGGCGTCGTCGAGCCGGGAGCGCAGGCTGCCCAGCTTGTTGATCTCGCCGTTGACGTAGGACAGCTGGGAGGTCACCTGCTGTGCCTTGGCCTGGTCGTCCCACAGGTCCGGCGCGGAGGCCTGCTCCTCGAGCCGGGCCTTGTCCTCGTGCAGCCGGTCGATGTTGAGCACGGCCTCGATGTTGCGCAGGGTCGCGTCGAGTTCCTTGAGCTGTTCGGCGTAATCGGCAGCGGTCACGACTGACAAGCGTACTGCGGTGGCCCCGGGTGGGCTTGCCAGCCCCGCGGTCACGAGCCAAAACTGTCCCCGGTGCGGACGGGGAGCAGCCTGGATCCCGACCGCGCGGCCCGGAGGCGGGGTGACGGGCCGCGCGGTCGACGGTGTCAGCCGACCGGGGCGGTCTTCAGCCAGGACAGGGCGGCCTTGTGGTAGGCGACGGCGAACTCCAGCGCGCTGGCGTCGAAGCTGTCGCCCTCCTTCTTGGCGTTCTTCACCTGTTCCCGCACCCGGGCGAGGGCCTCGGTGTGGTATTCATTGGCAGAGGCTTGCAGGTTGCGTAGCTGGTTGGCCGAGTGCAGGCTGCCGAAGGCGATCCGCAGGGCGATCGGGTTGCGGATGGTGTCGCGCCCCGGGTCCTCGGCCAGCCACCGGGAGAACATCCGCTTCCCGGCCGCGGTGATCGCGTACGGCTGGCTGGAACGCGGGCCGGGCTTGCCCAGCCGCACCAGACCACGCTCGGCCAGCACGGGAAGCTCCCGGTAGACCTGGCTGCGGGTCATCGACCAGTACGGGGCGAGCTTGCGCTCGGCGGCGGCCATCAGTTGACCGCCTGTCATGGGACCCTCGTGGAGCAGCCCGAGAAGGGCCGCCGCCGTGGGGTTCACTCCGGAATCCGCCATGCCCATTACGCTGCCACTTTGCCGACCCGGCGTCCAGGATTTGCCACTTTCGCCACCCGGACGGCTTCCAATGTGCACTGTCGGCCGGCGACAGTCCGTTAAGGGGCGGTGACCTGGCGCGGCGCCCGCCCCCGCCCGCCCCCGCCGCGGGCGCACCGCCGGCGCCCTGCCGGTGCGCCTCGGGCGTTAGGAAGGGCCCCCTGTACAACAGAAAGCGTTAACAGGGGGCCCTTCCTTGCGCTCAGCCCAGGTGCGCTCAGCCCATGTGGGGGTAGGTGTGGTCCGTCGGGGGGACGAACGTCTCCTTGATCGTCCGGGGGGACATCCAGCGCACCAGGTTGTGCCAGGAGCCGGCCTTGTCGTTGGTGCCGCTGGCCCGGGCGCCGCCGAAGGGCTGCTGCCCGACCACCGCGCCGGTCGGCTTGTCGTTGATGTAGAAGTTGCCGGCCGCGTACCGCATCTTCTCGGCCACCGCGTCGACCACCCGACGGTCGGTGGCGAAGATCGACCCGGTCAGCGCGTACGGGGCGATCGACTCGGCCTGGGCCACCACGTCGTCGAAGCGGGCGTCGTCGAAGACGTGCACGCCGAGGATCGGCCCGAAGTACTCGGTGGTGAACGTCTCGTGCGCGGCGTCGGAGCACTCGAACAGGGTGGGCCGGACGAACCACCCGACCGAGTCGTCGGCGGTGCCGCCGGCCAGCACGGTGCAGGAGGGGTCGCCGGAGATCAGCTCCAGCGCGGCGGTGTGCCGGTCGAACGCCCTCGCGTCGATCACCGCCCCGCCGAAGTTGGTGAAGTCGGTGACGTCGCCGTAGGTCAGCGAGTCGGCGGTGGCGGCCAGCCGGTCGCGCAGCCCGCCGTCCCACAGCGACCGGGGCACGTACGCCCGCGACGCGGCCGAGCACTTCTGGCCCTGGTACTCGTACGCGCCCCGGATCAGCGCGGTGTGCAGCGCGTCGACGTCGGCGCTGGCGTGCGCGACCACGAAGTCCTTGCCGCCGGTCTCGCCGACGAGGCGGGGGTATCCCCGGTAGCGGTGGATGTTCTCGCCGACGGTGCGCCACAGGTGCTGGAAGACCTTCGTGGAGCCAGTGAAGTGGATGCCGGCCAGGTCCGGGTCGGCGAGCACCACGTCGGAGACCTCCTCGCCCCGGCCGGTGACCATGTTGATCACGCCGGGCGGCAGGCCGGCCGCCTCGAACAGCCGCATGGTGAAGTGCGCGGCGAACTGCTGGGTCGGGCCCGGCTTCCAGACCACCGTGTTGCCGAGCAGGGCCGGCGCGGAGGGCAGGTTGCCGGCGATCGCGGTGAAGTTGAACGGGGTGACCGCGTAGACGAAGCCCTCCAGGGGGCGGTGGTCGAACCGGTTCCACACCCCCGGCGAGGACAGCGGCTGCTCCTCCAGCAGGCCCCGGGCGAAGAACACGTTGAACCGGAGGAAGTCGATCAGCTCGCACGCCGAGTCGATCTCGGCCTGGACGGCGGTCTTCGACTGGCCGAGCATCGTGGCCGCGTTGAGGGTGTCCCGCCAGGGGCCGGCGAGCAGCTCGGCGGCGCGCAGGAAGATCGCCGCGCGCTCGGCGAACGGCAGCGACCGCCACATCGGGGCGGCCTCCTTCGCGGCGGCGACGGCGGCGCGGGCGTCGTCGTGGGTGGCGTGGCCCGTGACGCCGAGCACGTGCGCGTGCCGGTGCGGCTGGACGACGTCGATCGGGTCGCCGCCGGCCATCCGCTGCTCCCCGGCGATGGTCATCGGCAGGTCGATCCGCTCGGCGGCCAGCTCGGCCAGCCTCCGCTGGAGCCGTTCCCGGTCGACGCCGCCCGGCTCGTAGGTGCGGACCGGCTCGTTGTGCGGCTCGGGTACGGAGAACACGGCGTCCATCAGCGCTCCTGGCGATCTCGACAGCGGTGGCGAAACCGGACCCGCGGGCGGCCGGCCGGGTGACCGGACGCCGGGCGCCGCGCGGTGTACCGGTCGCGGCGGCGGGACCTGCGCCGATTCTTCCACGGGCCGGCCCCTGCCCCGCTCCGGCCGCCCGGGCCAGCCTGCCCCGTCCGGCCTGCCCCGTCCGGCTGCCCCGTCCGGCCTGCGCGCCGCATGATCGACTCCATGCCGGCGACATGGGGGCATCCCCGCCGCAGGACACCCCCATGTCGCCGACCTGGCGAGCCCGCATGGCGGCCGGCCCGCGCCGCCAGCATGGCCCCGGCCCGGCGGCGCGCCCGGCGCGTACCCTGGATGGCCGGTGACCAGCCCGCCGCGTCCCGGCAGCGCCGGCGCGGGCCCGGGCGCCCGTCGAAGGGGAGACGATGAGCAACCAGCCCGGCAGCTCCACGGCCGAGGAGCCGGACCAGCCGGCGGAGACCGACCCGGCCACCGGGCGGGAGCCGGCCACCGGGCGGGAGCCGGCCACCGGGCGGGAGCCGGCCACCGGGCCAGAGCCGGCCACCGGGCCAGAGCCGGCCGCCGGGCCAGAGCCGGCCGCCGGGCGGGAGCCGGCCGCCGGGCGGGAGCCGGCCACTGGGGATCTCCAGGCCGCCGGGGGCACGCCGGCCCGCGCCCCCGGGGCGCTCGTGCTCGCGGTGCTGGCGGTCGGCTGGCTGGCGGCGATGCTCTGGTCGACCCGGGCGGCGATCACCTCCGCCCAGGCGGGCGTCACCGCGATCAGCCTCTCCGCGTTCGCGCTGCCCGGGGTGATCTCGGCCGCGCTGGTGGCCGGCGCGGCGGTCGCCCTGGCGGTGGCGAACCTGCTGGCCCGGCGCGGCGTGGACCGGGCCACCCTGCGCTTCGCCGTCGCGACGGGCGCCGGCCTGCTCGTCGGGCTCGCCGCCGCAGTGGTGATCAACCTGACCTACTTCGACAACGCGACCACCAACGTCATCGCCGGCACCGCCGCGGCGGCGGCGACCATCGGCGGCGCGGTGGCCGGCGCCGGCAACGCCCGGGTGGCCGGGGCGGTGGTGACCGCCGCGCTCGGGGCGCTGGTGTTCGTGGTGGCGTTCAGCCGGGCCCGGGATCCCCTGTTCGACCTGTTCGGGGCGGGCGACACCCAGGAGTCGGTGGTCACCGCCGCCAAGTGGGTGTCCCGGACGGAGTCCCTGCTCGCCGGCCTGGTGGCGGGGCTGCTCGCCTTCGCGTACCTGACCTGGGCCCGACGCCGCGCCCAGCGGCACGACCCGGCGGCGGGCGACGTCCGCTGGCCCGGTTACCTGCTGGCCGGGGCCGGTCCCGGCCTGCTCCTGCTGCTCGCCGAGGTCGTCATCCGGGTCGGCGGGCGGTCCCTGCTCGACCTGGCCGGCGCGCTGAGCGAGGCGGACTCGGTCGCGCAGACCTCGCTGGGCACCTCCCGGGTCGACAACGGCATCTGGGTGCTCTTCGTCGGCGCGCTCACCGCGCTGATCGCCTTCGGCCGCACCCTGGGCCCGTCGCCCGACGACGACGCCGGGGAGGACGACGAGGCGGAGGCGGTGGAGGCGGGCGTCGACCGCTGAGGGGCGCACCGGGCCGCAGCGGGCCGGCGGCAGCGGGCCGGCGGAGCAGGGTGGCGGGGCGCAGGTCAGGCGGCGGCGCGGGTCAGGCGGCGGCGCGGAGGAGCTGCTCCAGTTCGGTGACGTCGTACCACTCCAACTCGTGGTCCTCCGCGCCGTCGACGGTGAACTGGGCGTCCGGGTCGCCGGCCAGGGCCTCGGCGGCCACGTCGGCGGCGGCCGACACGTCGGCGACCGCGTCGTCGCCGTCCACGTGCAGGGCGGCGACGGCCGACACCGGCACCGGGCGCACCAGCCGGACGGCGCTGGAGCCGAGCACGTCGTCGGTGCGGCGCAGCGCGGCGGCCGGCACGTCGACCGAGATCACCACGCGGCGGCGGGGCGCGGCCGGGTCGTCGCGCAGCAGGAGCAGGGCGTCCTGGGCGGCGCGGGTGAAGGCGACGTACTCCAGCTCCTCCTCGTCGCCCTCGGCGTACCACTCGCGCAGGGCGGGGGTGACGGCGTGCGCGTCCGTCTCGGGCAGCCCCTGCTCGGGCAGGCGGGCGAGCATGGGCACGATCGCCGGCACGTACACCCGGACAAGCTCGTCGTTCACCGTGGTCTCCCTCCGCCGCCGGGCCGACGTGCGTGGGCCCGGGCGCCGATCATGCCGTACGCCGTGACCGTCATACACCGCGCACCCGGCCGTCGGGAAGTTGCCGCGCGGGCCTGCCGGGGCGGCGCGCCGAATGGCGCGGGGCGGCGTTGTCGGCAGCGGGTGGCAAACTGAAGCAAACGATCCCAACCCTGGGAGATCCCGTGGAGCCGAGGTTCCTGCTGCTCTCCGACGTGGCCGCCGAGCTCAACGTGTCGGACTCGCAGGTCTACCACATGGTGCGCAGCGGCGAGCTGCCCGCGATCAAGATCGGCGGCCGGGGGCAGTGGCGCGTCGAGCGGGCCCGGCTGGAGGAGTACATCCAGCGCAAGTACGCCGAGACCGCCGAGTGGGTGCGGGGCAACCCGCTGACCGACCGCGACCAGGAGTAGCCTCCGCCACACCCACTGCATTGACCGGGACCGCTCCGTGCCCGAGAATCGACGCTGTCGGAGGCAAACGAAGGCAAACGCAAGCATCGGGGGTTGCGATGATCGAGTCCCGCCGGCCCGGGCCCGCCCGTCCCCCGGTGCGGGTGCGCCCCGCGCCGCCGCTCGACCCGCCCTTCGTCGAGGAGCCGGCCGAGGGCTGGCCCCGCCCGGTCGCCGCCCAACTGGCCCTCGACCTGTTCGAGGCCCACCGGCTCGCGCCGTCCCGCCCCGCCGGCCGGCCGCACGACCCGCGCCCCGCCCCCGGCGGCCCCGGCCGGGCCACCCCCACCGCCCCGCCCCCGTCCGCGCTGGTGACCGCCACCCCGGAGGCCACCCGAGCCGCCCAGCGGTTCGTCGCCACCTGCCTGGAGATCGTCAACGGCTACCGGCCGCCCGGCCAGATCCGCCCGCTGACCGAGCCGGCCCGGGCTGCCGACGTGGCGCAGGAGCTCACCAGGGCGGCGGCCCACACCGGCCCCGTGCGCCGCCGCTCGACCCGCCCCACCGTGCGGCTGCGCCGGCTGCGGGTCTGCGAACCCCGCCCGGCGGCCGTGGAGGCCGCCGCCGTCCTGACCGCCGCCACCGGGCGCAGCTGGGCGATGGCGCTGCGCCTGGAGCACCGCCGGGGGCGCTGGCTCTGCACCGCCCTCCAGGTCCTCTGACCGGAGATCATCCCGGCCGGTCGGGGCCGGCGCGGGCCGGGCCGACAGACGCCGACGGGCCCCGGCGAGAACGCCGGGGCCCGTCCGTGTCGCGGTGGGTCAGTTGCCGCCGTTGGCGGCGCCGTGGCAGCGCTTGTACTTACGGCCGGAGCCGCACGGGCAGGGCGCGTTGCGGGACGTGTTGCCGGACGCGTCCGCCTGGCCCGGGGCCGCGCGGCGGGCCGAGCTGGCCGCCGTCGCCTGCCCGCTGCCGCCGAACGCGGCCGGGGCGCGCTGGGGCTCCGGTGCCGGCGGGGGGACCGGCCGGGCCCGCTCCGCCCGGGGCTTGCGCACCGGCGGGGCCTGCTCCTCGGGCCGCTCCACGGCGACCGCGCCGCCGCCCGCCTCGCCGTCGATGGTCGGCGCGGAGTATTGCAGGCCCTGCTGCTGGGGAGCGCGGCCCAGGCCCTTGGCCTTGATCTCCACCGGCTTCTCCAGCAGCTGCACCTCCTCGGCCTCGGGCTCGGCCTCCTGGACCTGCACCTCCAGGTTGTAGAGGAAGCCGACCGTCTCCTCCTTGATGCCGTCCATCATGGTGGCGAACATGTCGAAGCCCTCGCGCTGGTATTCCACCACCGGGTCGCGCTGGGCGTACGCCCGCAGGCTGATGCCCTCCTGGAGGTAGTCCATCTCGTAGAGGTGCTCGCGCCACTTGCGGTCGATGACCTGGAGCAGCACCATCCGCTCCAGCTCACGGGTGCCCTCGACGCCGAGTTGCTCCTCGCGCCGGTCGTACGCGGCGTGCGCGTCGTCCTTGAGGCGGGCGAGCAGGAAGTCCTGGTCCAGGCCGGCCCGGGAGCCGACCTCCTCCTCCAGCTCGTCCAGGGTCACGCCCACCGGGTAGAGCTGCTTGAGGCTGGCCCAGAGCTGGTCGAGGTCCCAGTCCTCGGCGTACCCGTCGCTGGTGGCGCCGACGACGTACGCGCCGACGACGTCGTCGATCATGTTGCGGACCTGGTCGGAGAGGTCCTCGCCGTTGAGCACCCGCAGGCGCTCGGCGTAGATGACCTGGCGCTGCTTGTTGAGCACCTCGTCGTACTTCAGGACGTTCTTGCGGATCTCGGCGTTCTGGCCCTCGATCTGGGCCTGCGCGCTCTTGATCTGGCGGGTGACCATCTTCGACTCGATGGGCACGTCCTCCGGGATGTTGAAGCGGTCCATCACCGCCTCGACCGCGCCGGCCCGGAAGCGCTTCATCAGCTCGTCCTGCAACGACAGGTAGAAGCGGGACTCGCCCGGGTCACCCTGCCGGCCGGCCCGGCCGCGAAGCTGGTTGTCGATGCGCCGGGACTCGTGCCGCTCCGTGCCCAGCACGTAGAGCCCGCCGGCGGCGGCGACCTCCTCCGCCTCGGCGTCGCAGGCCTGCTTCCACTTGGGCAGGACCTCCTCCAGCGCCTTGGCGTACTCCTCCTCGTTCTCCGCCGGGTCGAGGCCACGCTGGCGCAGCTCGTTGGCGGCGAGGAACTCGGCGTTGCCGCCGAGCAGGATGTCGGTGCCCCGGCCGGCCATGTTGGTGGCCACCGTGACCGCGCCCTTGCGCCCGGCCTGGGCGACGATCTCGGCCTCGCGGGCGTGGAACTTGGCGTTCAGCACGGAGTGCGGGATGCCCCGGCGGCGCAGCAACTGCGAGATGATCTCCGAGTTTTCCACCGAGACGGTGCCCACCAGCACCGGCTGGCCGGCCTGGTGCCGCTCGGCGATGTCCTCGACGACGGCGTTGAACTTGGCCTTCTCCGTCTTGTAGATGACGTCGGCCCGGTCCTGCCGGACCATCGGCCGGTGGGTCGGGATGGTCACCACGCCGACCTTGTAGACCTTGTTGAACTCGCCCGCCTCGGTCTGGGCCGTGCCGGTCATGCCGGAGAGCTTCTCGTAGAGGCGGAAGTAGTTCTGGAGGGTGATGGTGGCCAGGGTCTGGTTCTCCTGCTTGATCTCCACCCCCTCCTTGGCCTCGATCGCCTGGTGCATGCCCTCGTTGTAGCGGCGGCCGTGCAGGATGCGGCCGGTGAACTCGTCGACGATCAGGACCTCGCCGTCGCTGACGATGTAGTCCTTGTCGCGCTTGTAGAGCTCCTTGGCCTTGATCGCGTTGTTGAGGTAGCCCACGAGGGGGGTGTTCACCGACTCGTAGAGGTTGTCGATGCCGAGGCGGTCCTCCACCTTGGCCACGCCGCGCTCGGTCACCGCGATGGTGCGCTTGGCGTAGTCGACCTCGTAGTCGCCCTCGCCGTCCTTGCCGGGCTGGAGGCGGGCCACCACGCTGGCGAACTCGCCGTACCAGCGGGCCGAGTGCTCGGCCGGGCCGGAGATGATCAGCGGCGTGCGGGCCTCGTCGATCAGGATCGAGTCGACCTCGTCGACCACGGCGAAGTTGTGGCCGCGCTGGACCAGCTCGTCCCTCGACCAGGCCATGTTGTCGCGCAGGTAGTCGAAGCCGAACTCGTTGTTGGTGCCGTAGGTGATGTCGCACTCGTACGCGGCGCGGTGCTCGCTCGCCGGCCGGTTGGGCAGCACCACGCCGACGGTCAGGCCCAGGAACTCGTGCACCCGGCCCATCCAGGCGGCGTCGCGCTGGGCCAGGTAGTCGTTGACCGTGACCACGTGCACGCCCTTGCCGGACAGCGCGTTGAGGTAGACCGCCATGACCGAGGTCAGGGTCTTGCCCTCGCCGGTCTTCATCTCGGCGATGTTGCCGAAGTGCAGCGCCGCGCCGCCCATCACCTGCACGTCGTACGGCCGCTGGCCGAGCACCCGGGCGGCTGCCTCGCGCACCGTGGCGAACGCCTCCGGCAGCAGGTCGTCGAGGGTCTCACCGTCGGCGAGCCGCTCCCGGTACTGGTCCGTGAGACCCCGCAGCTCGTCGTCGGTGAGGTTGACGTAGTCGTCCTCGATCGAGTTGACGGCGGCGGCGATGGCCTTCAGCCGGCGCACCATGCGGCCCTCGCCCGCGCGAAGGACCTTTTCCAGAATCGACACGGATCAACGCTCCCCTAGACAGTCTCGACCCATCGTAGGCGCTTCGTCGGCCCGATGGTCACTGGTGGCGGCGGTCTGATCGGCGAGAAACCGACATAACACGCCGACCGCCGGCCGGACGGCGGGATATCCGGTTACGCCCAGCGCGAAAGATCCGGCACGATGGCTCGGGTGGAACCCGTGGAGCTCACCGAGGACGGCCTGCTGCTGCGACCCTGGCGGGCGGCCGATGCGGACGCCGTGCACCGGGCCTGCCAGGATCCGGACATCCAGCGCTGGACCACCGTACCGCGCCCGTACCTGCCGGAACACGCCCGCGCCTTCGTCGGCGAGATCAGCGCCGGGGACTGGCGGGCCGGGACCCGCGCGCCGTTCGCCGTCTGCGACGCCGCCACCGGCGAGCTGCTCGCCTCGTGCGGGCTGGTCGCGCTGGACCGGACGACGGACACCGGCGAGGTCGGCTACTGGGTCGCGCCGTGGGCCCGGGGCCGGGGCGTCGCCACCCGGGCCACCCGGGCCGTCGCCCGCTGGGCCTTCGACGCGCTGGGGCTGCGCCGGCTGGTCTGGCAGGCCGAGATCGGCAACCACGCCTCCCGGCTGGCCGCGCTGCGCGCCGGCTTCCGGGTCGAGGGCGAGCTGCGGCTGGCCCACCCGTCGCCCGGCGGGCGGCCGGAGGCATGGGTCGGCTCCCTGCTCCCCGGGGACCTGCCCGCGCCGGGCAGCGCCGGTCCTGCGGGGCCGGACTCCCTCGACGCCCGCCGGGCCGCCGTCTTCGGCCGGCCCCAGCCCACCCTGTTCGCCACCGGCGCGGGGCGGGAGCTGCGGCTGCGGCCAATCGAGGAGGACGACCTCGACGCCATCACCGAGACCTGCCGGGACCCGCACACGGTCGAGTGGACCACGGTGCCGGCCCCGTACGAGCGGGCGGACGCCGAGGGGTTCAGGCGCGACGTCGCCGACGCGGCCTGGGCGCGCGGCACCGGCGCGTACTTCACCGTCGCCGCCGACGACGACCGGTACGTCGCCTCGGTCGACCTGCGGATCGCCGCCGCCGATCCGGTGCAGGCCATGGTCGGCTTCATGACCGCGCCGCACGCCCGGGGCCGGGGGTACCTGCCGGCCGCCACCGCCGCCCTGGCCGCCTGGGGCTTCACCACCCTCGGACTGGCCCGCATCGAGTGGCGCGCGCTCGTCGGCAACACCGCCTCCCGACGGGTCGCCGAGAAGGCGGGCTTCACCATGGAGGGCACCGCCCGGAGCTTCCTGCCCACCCGCGCCGGCGCCCGGGCCGACGCCTGGGTCGCGTCGCTGCTGCCCGGGGACCTGTCCGCGACCGCGACCGCGCCGCCGGAGATGACCCGGTGAGCATGGGCAGCGTGCCCGACACCGTGGAGGCCGACGGGGTGCGGCTGCGGCCGTACCGCCTCGCGGACGTGCCGGACGTCGCGGCGGCCTGCGCCGACCCGCTCACCCAGCGGTTCATCTCGGGCATGCCCAGCCCGTACACGGAGGCCGACGCCCGGTGGTGGGTGGCCGAGGGCGCCCCGGCGGCCCGGGCCGCCGGCGGGGCCTCGTACGCGATCGCGGACCCGGCCACCGACCGGCTGCTCGGCGGCGCGGGCCTGGGCAACCCGGTGCCGGTGCGGGGGCAGGCCGAGCTGGGCTACTGGGTCGCGCCGTGGGCGCGGGGGCGCGGCGTGGCCACGGCCGCGGCCCGGGCGCTCGCGGCGACGGCCTTCGCCCACGGCACGGCCCGCCTGGAACTGCTCACCCACCCGGAGAACACGGCCAGCCAGCGGGTCGCGCTCGCCGCCGGGTTCCGGCACGAGGGGGTACGCCGGGCGGCGAACCTGGCGCGCGGCGGCGGCCGGCAGGACCTGGTCTGCTGGGTACGCCTGGCCGACGACCCGCCCGGCCCGGTGCCCCGCCTCCTGCCCGACCTGCCCGGCGGGCGGCTCACCGACGGCGTGGTGACCGTGCGCCCGGTCGGGCCGGACGACGCGGGGGCGTTGTTCGGGCTGCACAGCCTGCCCGAGGTCGTCGCGAACCGGGTGCCTCCGCGCGCGCCGACGCCCGCCGACGTCGAGCGGCGCTGCCGGCTGGCCGGCACCCGCTGGCTGGCCGGGGAGGCGGCCGACCTGGCCATCGTGGACGCGGGCACCGGCGAGTTGGCCGGCGGGTGCATGCTCTACCACGACGAGCAGGCGACGGGTCAGGCGATGGTCGGCTTCAGCCTGCTGCCGGCCGGACGGGGCCGGGGCCTGGCCACCCGGGCGGTGCGCCTGGTCACCGGGTGGGCGTTCGACGGGGTGGGGCTGGCCCGGGTCTGGGCGGGCACCCGGCCGGAGAACGCGGCCTCGCAGCGGGTCCTGGAGCGGGCCGGCTTCACCCGGGAGGGCCTCCTGCGCGGCCGGCTGCCCGGCCCCGGCGGCACCCGCGTCGACTCGGTCCTGTACGCCCGGCTCGCCACCGACGAGCCCCGCTGACCCGTGGCCGGGTCAGCGGGGCGTGGTCGGGTCAGGTGTCGAGGGAGATGATGCCGTAGTCGTAGGCGTGTCGCCGGTAGACGACGCTGGGGCGGCCGGACTCCTTGTCGTGGAACAGGTAGAAGTCGTGCCCGACCAGTTCCATCTGGAACAGCGCGTCGTCGACCGTCATCGGCTCGGCGGGGTGGACCTTGGCCCGGGCGATGTGCCAGGGCTGGTCGTCGGGTTCCTCCTCGAACCGCTCGGCGACGGCCGTGGCCGTGCCGACGCCGTCGAGGGCCGCGACGGGCGCGCCGAGGCCGGCGACCGGCAGGTCGGCCGTGGCCGCCGCCACGGAGATCGGCGCGTGCCGCCCCCGGTGGACCCGGCGGCGGTCGGCCGCGCGACGCAGCCGGTTGTCCAGCTTGGCGATCGCGGCGTCGAGCGCGCTGTAGAAATCGTCGGTGCAGGCCTCGGCCCGAATCACCGGACCACGGGAAACGCACGTTATCTCGACCCGCTGGCAATGGTCGGACTGGCGCGGATTGCGCTCGTGGAACAACTCCACATCGACGCGAATAAGCTTGTGATCGTAACGTTCGATCTTTGCGAGCTTCTCGGCTACGTGCACCCGGTAATGATCCGGGACCTCGACGTTGCGGCCCTTGACCACGATGTCCACGTGACCTCCCTTGTTCGGACGGTCTTCGATCCGGAAATCCCGGCCGGCTCGCCTTCTGGGAGACCCCACGCTCGGCGTCGACCGGGTCAGTGCGGCTGCGCCTCCTCTCACCGCCGGGGGCGGGTGGGAATGCCTTCCTACCCCCGACACGAAAACGCTAACCCGTGTTCGCCCGGCAGTCACCCCCCACCACGCAAAGCTTCAGAATTTTCACAGCTCACACACGGTCGGGTGAATAAGGAACACGCTCGGTCACGAGAGGCGGCGTTTCTCGGTGGCGGCGAGAACGGCGGCCACCGTTGGCGACAGCCCGGTCGCGGTGAGCACCCGGGAGGCGGCGGCCAGGGTGACGCCGGTGGTGACGATGTCGTCGAGCAGCACGACCGCCGGTGGCGGCGACCCGACGCGGGCCCGGGGCGCGGCCACGCCCGGCCGCGCCCGGAACGCCGACTCCGCCGCGCGGGCCCGGCCCGCGCTGTCCAGGGTGGCCGAGTCCGGCCGGGGCAGCGCCCGCAGCGGCCGGACCACCCGCGCGGGCCACCCGGCCCCGGTCAGCCGGGCCGCCGCGTGCCGGGCCAGCCGGCCGAGGTGGTCGCCGTAGCGGGCGCGGGCCGCCGCCGCGGTGTCCGGCACCGGGACCAGCAGCACCGGCCGCGCCGCGCCGACCGCGCCGGCCACCACCTCGGCGAGCAGCCCGCCCAACGGCCGGGCCAGCCCGTGCCGGCCCCGCTCCTTGTACGCCAGCAGCGCCTCCCGCAGCGCCCCGCCGTACGGGCCGAGGGCCACGCACGGGGGCAGCCCCGGCGGGGCGGGGGTGGGGCGTACCGGCCGGGGGCGCAGCGCCGCCAGGGTCGCCACGCAGCCGGGGCAGAACCCGTGCCGGGCCGCCCGCCGCTCCCGGCAACCGGCGCACTCCACGGGCAGCACCAGGTCGGTCAGGTCCGCCCAGAGGCCCATCAGTAGAGGAAGAACGGGGCGGTCGGGTTGCCGGCCTGCGCCCCGGCCGGCGGCGGGGTCACGTCCCGCACCTCGTCCCGCTTGATCGTGTCGAACGGGCTGTTGCGGTAGGCCACCCCGTTCGCCTCGTACATCAGGTTGCCGTTGGGGAACGGCGCCACCGCGTTCAGCGGGTACGACGACAGGTGGCTGACCCGCGCGCCGACGTCCCGGCGCAGCGGCGTCTCCAGGGCGCCGTCCACGCTGATGTCGTAGATCGCCGGCCGCCCGGCCGAGCCCGCCAGGTGCAGGGTGTTCTCCCCCGCCCAGTCGACCGCGGAGAGGTCGGTCAGCGAGGTGGCCAGCCGGCGGGCCGGGCCCACGGAGACCACGCCGCCGTTGAGGTTGACCGCCGCGACGTAGAGCGCGCCGCCGACGACGACCGCGATGCGGTGCCCGTCCAGCGACGTGGCCACCGCCGTCACCCGGCCCTCGGCGGTCAGCGGGACGGCCCGCAGCTGGGCGCCGGAGTCGAAGCGGTAGAGCGCGCCGTCGGCCACCACCAGGCCCTGCGGCCGGTCGGGGGCCGGCGAGCGCAGCCACACCGGCTGGCCCATCGCGGCGAACGTGCGGGCGCCGCGCTGCACGATCGACACCGGCGCCGCGCCGACGCCGACCACCAGCCGCTGCCGCTTGTCCGCCCCGGCGGTCACCAGCGCGGCGCGGATCTCGTCGTGGGAGCGGCTGAACCCGGCCGAGACGACGCCCTTGTTGACCGCCTCGGTGACCGGGACGGCGTCGACCGGCTCGCCGCCGCCGAAGTCGAGCGGGTGCACCGCGCCGTCGTAGACGCAGAACCGCTGCGGGTTGCCGTCGAGCGGGTACGCCGGCCGGTCCCGTCGGCGCTGGCCGAGGTCGGGCACGGTCACCCGGGTCTGGTTGTGGATCCGCAGTTCGAGCTGGCCGTCCAGCTCCGGCAGCGACCAGGCGAGCTGGTCGACGAACTCCTCCACCCGCCGGTCGTCCGCGTCGACCGGCATGTCGAGGTTGACCTCCCACCGCCCGTCGGCCCCGGTCGCGTTGTTGATCAGCCGGGTGCCGTCGGGCAGCCGGCTCGTCCCCGGCCCCAGCCACTCCGACGGGCCGGCGGTCAGCCACTTGACCACCTCGGTGACCCGTCGCTCGTCGGGCACGGCCAGCGGCAGGTAGCGCTGGTCGGGCACCAGTTGGGTGCGGCCGGTGTTCCAGAAGTAGACGACGTGGGTCTGGTAGTACTGGCGCAGCGCCTGGTCGCTGAGCAGCAGCACGTTCGGCGGCGGGTCGGCGACGTACCAGCCGGTGTCCGGCTTGTCCTCCTGGGCGGCGGCGCGCAGCTCGAAGCGGTATTCGGTCTCGGTGGCCACCGGCGGCATGAGGGTGCCGTCGGCGCGCAGCAGGCCGATCTGCTGCACCCGCAGCGTGACCCGGGTGCCGTCGGTGCTGTCGGTGATCACCGGCGTCTCGCGCAGCCGCACCACCGTGAGGGCCACCTCGCTGGGCTGCTTCTCCTGGATCCGGCTGCGCCCCTCGGGGGCGACGAACTGCTTGACCCGGTAGTAGGCGCGGTCCGCCTCGCCGGCCGCGGCGGAGAGGAAGTTGGTGACGAAGGCCGCGCGGTCGGTGCCGCTGGCGAGGCGGTTCGGCGGCTCGTCCCGGCGGAAGCTCGACGAGCCGGACTTGGCGGCGGTAACCTGCCCGTCCACCCTGACCTCGGACCGCTCGGGGATGCCGCAGCCGGCCGCGCCGGTGAGCAGGAGCACCACGGCGAGCAGCCCGGCGAGCCGGCGGCGGCTCACGACCCCACCTCCGCCCGGCCATCGGCCCCGGCCGCCGGCCCGATGGCCAGGGCGCCGCCGGGGCCGGGGCCGATGGCGAGCAGCCCGCCGGCCCGGGGGCCGCCGAAGGGCAGGGTCGCGTCGGCGGGCACCAGCCGCAGCGGCGACGTGGTCAGCCGGTCGCCGGCCCGGGCCGGCAGGGTGAGCCGGAACTGGGCGCCCTGGCCGGGCGCGCCCCACGCCTCCAGCCAGCCGCCGTGCAGCCGGGCGTCCTCCAGGCTGATGGACAGGCCGAGCCCGGTGCCGCCGGTCTGCCGGGCCCGCGACGGGTCGGCCCGCCAGAACCGGTTGAAGACCAGCTTCTCCTCGCCCGGCTTGAGCCCGACCCCGTGGTCGCGGACGGTGACCGCGACGGCCGCCCGATCCTGGCCGAGGGTGATCCGGACGGGCTTGCCCTCGCCGTGCTCGACGGCGTTGCCGACCAGGTTGCGCAGCACCCGCTCGACGCGGCGGGGGTCGACCTCGGCGATCACCGGGGCGTCCGGCACGTCGAGGTCGATGGTGACGCCGACCCGCTCGGCCAGCCCGGCCAGCCGGTCGGCGACCCGGTGCACGACCGGGACCAGGTCGGTCGGCTCGGCGTCCAGCATGGCGAACCCGGCGTCGAACCGGCTGATCTCCAGCAGGTCGGTGAGCAGCTCCTCGAAGCGGTCCAGCTCGGCCTGGAGCAGCTCGGCGCTGCGGGCCACGGCCGGCTCGAACTCGTCCCGCTCGGCGAAGATCAGGTCGGCGGCCATCCGGACGGTGGTCAGCGGGGTGCGCAGCTCGTGCGAGACGTCGGAGGTGAACCGGCGCTGCAACCGGGACATCTCCTCCAGCCGGAGGATCTGCCGTTGCAGGTTGGTCGCCATCTGGTTGAACGAGGCGGCCAGCAGCGCCAGGTCGTCCTCGCCGTTGACCACCATCCGCTGGTCGAGCAGGCCGGCGGAGAGCCGCTGGGCGGTGCGGGCGGCCACCCGCACGGGCGTCACCACCAGCCGGGTCACCAGGGCGGCGAGCAGGCCGAGCAGCAGCACCAGGGCCGCCCCGGTGGCCACGACGGTGGCCCGGGCGTCGGTCGCCGTGGCGTCCTGCCGGGTCAGCGGGACGAGGTAGTAGAGCTCCACCTGGCCGAACCGGGTCGGCACCGGGGACCCGTACACCAGGTATTTCGTGGTGTCGCCGGTGAGCCGGCCGGTGCGGATCTGGCTGGCGATGTTGCCGTCGGCGACGGTGGCCCGCAGCTCCCGGCTGATCAGCGGCCGGACGTCGACGTCGGGCGAGAAGCGCGGCTCGATGATCCCGGTGTAGTTGTCGGCGGTGATCGCCACCACCACCCCGCTGGTCTGCTGCGGGTCGCCGCCGGCCAGGTAGTTGACGGTGCCGTCGATGGTGTCCTGGAGCTGGGCCTCCTGCGCCTGGCTGAACAGGCTGAACTGCTTGGCCGCGTAGTCGCTGCCGCTGCTCAGCCGAAGCCGGACGTCGGTCTCGGCGTTCTCCAGCAGGATGTTGGTGATCTTGTCGGCGATGAGGTAGGCGAACCCGCCCACGAGCAGGCTGGAGGTGACCAGTGTGATGGTGACCACGCGGAGCTGGAGCGAGCGACGCCACGTCTGGTGCACGCCCGCCAGCAGCCGGGCCGCCCGACCGGACAGCGCGCGCCACAGCTCCCGCGCGGCGGGTGGCCGGCGGATGACTGCGGGTGCGGGACCGGGAGGCGGGGAGGTGGTCACAGTGCGACCAAGGCTATCCCGTGCCCGCCTTGTAGCCCACGCCCCGCACCGTCAGGATGATTTCCGGCCGCTCCGGATCCGGCTCGATCTTGGCCCGCAGCCGCTGCACGTGCACGTTGACCAGCCGGGTGTCGGCGGCGTGCCGGTAGCCCCAGACCTGCTCCAGCAGCACCTCGCGGGTGAAGACCTGACGCGGCTTGCGGGCGAGCGCGACCAGCAGGTCGAACTCCAGCGGCGTCAGCTTCACCTCCTCGCCGTTGCGGCTCACCGTGTGCGCGGGCACGTCGATGCTGATCTGGTTGCCGGGCGGGCCGATGGTCAGCAGCTCGGGGGCCACGTCCTCGCCCCGGCGCAGCCGGGCCCGCATCCGGGCCACCAGCTCCTTGGGCTTGAACGGCTTGACCACGTAGTCGTCCGCGCCGGACTCCAGGCCGAGCACCACGTCCACCGTGTCGCTCTTGGCCGTCAGCATCACGATCGGCACGCCCGACTCGCCCCGGATCGCCCGGGCCACGTCGATGCCGCTCATGCCGGGCAGCATCAGGTCGAGCAGGACGATGTCGGGCCGGTTCTCCCGGAACGCGGCCAGCGCCCGTTCCCCGTCGGCGACGAACGAGGGCAGGAAGCCCTCGCTGCGCAGGACGATGCCGAGCATCTCGGCGAGCGCGGGGTCGTCGTCGACCACCAGTACCCGGGCTCTCATGGGATCTATACTTCCATCCCCGTTCCGGTCGGTGGGACCGGCACCGTCCCGGGGCGCCTCCGGCGGGTCGACGGCGGGCCACCTCATCAGCCGAACAGGGCCCGCCCCCAGTGGTCGCCGCCGTCGCGCACGCCGGGCGGGCAGGCGAAGATGCCGCTGGAGACGTGCCGCAGATACTCGTTCATCGCGTCGTTGCGGGCCAGCCGGGTCTGGATGGGCACGAACTGCTTGCGCGGGTCCCGCTGGTAGGCGATGAAGAACAGCCCGGCGTCGAGCCGGCCCAGCCCGTCGGAGCCGTCCACGAAGTTGTAGCCCCGGCGCAGCAGCCGCGCCCCGTCGTTGGCGTCGGGGTGGGCCAGCCGCACGTGCGACGTCTCGGCGATCACCGGCTGGCCGTCGTCGCCCTTCGCGGCGAAGTCGGGCTCGTCGAACTCGTCGCCCCTGCCCAGCGGCGCGCCGCTGCCCTTGGCCCGGCCGACGATCTGCTCCTGCTCGACCAGCGAGCTGCGGTCCCAGGTCTCGACGAGCATCCGGATCTTCCGGGTGACCAGGTACGACCCGCCGGTCATCCAGTCCGGGCCGTCGCCGGGCTGCACCCACAGGTGCTCGCGCAGCAGCCCGCCGTCCTCGGCCTTGAGGTTGGCCGTGCCGTCCTTGAAGCCGAACAGGTTGCGCGGGGTCGCCTGCCCCGTCGAGGTCGACGAGGTGCGCCCGAACCCGAGCTGCGACCAGCGGACGCTGACCACGCCCATGCCGATGCGGGCCAGGTTGCGGATGGCGTGCACCGCCACCTGGGGGTCGTTGGCGCACGCCTGCACGCAGAGGTCGCCGTTGGAGATCTCCGGCCGCAGCGCGTCCCCGGCGAAGTGCGGCAGGTCGACCAGCGCGGCGGGCCGGCGGTCGGCGAGGCCGAACCGGTCCCGCCCCTGTGCGTCGCGGAACAGCGTCGGCCCGAAGCCGACGGTGAGGGTGAGCTGGGACGGGGGGAGCCCGAGCGCCTCGCCGGTGTCGTCCGGCGGGGCCTCCGGCACGCCGCCGACCGCGCCGATCACCCCGGCGTCCTTCCCGGCGGTCATCCGGGCCGCGGCGGCCGTCCACTCGCCGAGCAGCTCGACCAGGCGGGCCCGGTCCCTGGTGACCACGTCGAAGGCGACGAAGTGCAGCCGGTCCTGGGCCGGGGTGGTGATGCCGGCCTGGTGCTCGCCGTGGAAGGGCACCGCGCCGGACGCCGCGCCCTGGCCGGCCGGGGCGTGCTGCGCCCCGCCCCGGACCAGCGCGCCTGCCCCGGCGGCGACGCCCGCCACCCCGGCGACCCCCGCGCCGGCGAGCGTGATCGCCCGCCGCCGGGACAACTTCGCGCTCATGCGACCACCCTCTCCTGCTCGTCGGCGCGTCCGCCGGGGCCGTGCGTCAGCGGGCGACGACCGCGGCGACCTTGCTGATCGGCTCGGCCAGCGCGTTGATGCTGTCGGACAGCTCCTTCAGCTCGGCCTTGCTCAGCGCGGTGTGCAGCTTCCAGCCGTCGCCGTCGCGGTGCTTGCCGAGCGCCGCCTCCACGTTGGCGAACTCGGCGTCGAGCTGGGTGACCAGCTCGGGGGCGCGCTGCTCCAGGGCCGGGCGCAGCGCCGCGACGGCGGCCTTCGAGCCCTCCAGGTTGGCGTTGAAGTCCCACAGGTCGGTGTGCGAGTACCGCTCCTCCTCGCCGGTGATCTTGCCGCTGGCGACCTCGTCGAGCAGCGCCTTCGCGCCGTTGGCGAGCTGGAGCGGGGTGAGCTTCTCGGCGTTGGCCCGGGTGACGATCTCCTTGACGTCGGCGAGCAGCCGATCGGCGATCGGGCCGTCGGCGCTGATGTCGCCGGTGGTCCAGAGGTCCTTCTCGATCCGGTGGAAGCCGGTGAACTCCATGCCCTCCTCGACGACCTCCTCGCGGCCGTCGATCTTCGGGTCGAGGTCGCCGAAGCTCTCCGCGACCGGCTCGATCCGCTCCCAGTAGGTGCGGGCCACCGGGTACAGCGCCTTGGCCTTCGCCACGTCGCCGGCCTTGACGGCGGTGACGAACTCCTCGGTCTTCGTCAGCAGCGCGGCGGTCTGGCTGGTGACGTACCGCTGGTAGCTCGCGGTGGCCTCGGCCAGCGCGGCGTCGGGGGCGACGGTCGCGGCGGCGCCGCTGACCTTCAGCGCCCCCCGGATCCCCTTGCCGCTCATCCCGGGCTTGCAGGCCGTCTCGTACGTCCCGGCGGGCAGCTCCACGCGCAGCTCGCGCTTGAGCCCGGGGGCGATGTTCTCGACCTCGCCCATCACCCGGTCCCCGGCGGCGTAGACGTAGAACTCGGTCACCTTGGCGCCGGAGTTCGTCACCTCGAAGACGGTCTGGCCGGCGGCCAGCTCCGTCCGGCCGACCTCGCAGGCGGTGTCGCTCGCCTTGACGGCGATCGGGCCGCCGTCGGCCGTGGCGTCCTTCTCCTCCCCGCCGCAGGCGGCGAGGCCGGTGGTGGCGAGCGCGCCGGCGGCGGCGAGCGCCAGGAAGCGGGTGGTACGCATCGGGGCTTCTCCTCGGGATGGTCAGGCGCGCGGCGAGGCGGACGCCGTTCCGGTGGGCTCGGTGACGCCGGCGGCAGCCGCCGACGGGGCGGGCGCGGTCGCGCCGGCCGGGGACGCGGGGCGGCGCAGGAAGAGCGCCAGCACCGGCACCGCGTACGCGGCCCAGGCGACCGTCTCCAGCACGCTCGGGGCGGGGGTGACGTTGAACATCCCGGCGAGCAGGGCGGCGTACCAGGTGCTCGGGTCGAGCGTCGCGCTGATGTCGAAGGCCAGGTCGTTGAGGCCCGGCAGGACCCCGGCCTCCTGGAAGTCGTGCACGCCGTACTTGAGAATGCCGGCGGCGACCAGGATCAGCAGCGCGCCGGTCCAGGTGAAGAACGCCGACAGGTTGATCCGCAGGGCGCTGAAGTAGAGGCCCACGCCGATCGCCACGGCGCTGGCGATGCCGGCGAGCAGGGCCAGCAGCGGCCCGCTGTCGCCGGCCGCGCCCTGGGCGGCCGAGTAGAAGATGAGGGCGGTCTCCAGCCCCTCGCGGATCACCGCGAGGAAGGCCATCCCGGCGACCGCCAGGGAGCCGACCGCGAGCGCCTCGGTGAGCCGGCCGCGCAGCTCGCCGGCGATCGTGCGGGCCGCCCGGCGCATCCAGAAGATCATCCAGGTGACGAAGACGACGGCCGCCACGGAGGTGACCGCCTCGAACAGCTCCCGGTCCTCCGAGCGGGCCAGCAGCGAGGTCGACGTGTACTCGATCAGCCAGCCGAAGAGCACCGACAGCGCCACCGCGAGCCCGACGCCGCCCCACACCTGCGGCAGCCGGTCCCGGCGCTGCGACTTCACGAGGAAGGCGACCAGGATGCTGACCACGAGTGTCGCTTCCAGGCCCTCGCGCAGGCCGATCAGGTAGGTGGCGAACATCGGTGCTCCGTGATCGATCAGGTTGCCTCGGTTAACTTAGGGCAGCCATACCTTCCTCCCGCCGGCCCGGCCCCGTCAAGTTGTTCTTCGCCACGTCACCCGCCCGGCCACGTCACCCGCCCGGCCACGGCGCGCCGCGGGGCCGCCGCGCGCCCGCCGCCGCGCCGCCCGCCGCGGAGTCGCCCGTACGCGAAGGGACCGGGCCCGCCGCCGCGCGGCCGACCCGGTCCCTGTCGTGCTGGCTCAGTAACGGTAGTGCTCCGGCTTGAACGGGCCCTCCGGGGAGACGCCCAGGTAGGCGGCCTGCTCCTTGGTCAGCGTGCTCAGCTTCGCGCCGAGCGCGGCCAGGTGCAGCCGGGCGACCTTCTCGTCGAGGTGCTTCGGCAGCACGTAGACGCCGGTCGGGTATTCGTCGGTCTTGGTGAACAGCTCGATCTGGGCGATCGTCTGGTTGGCGAACGAGTTCGACATCACGAAGCTCGGGTGGCCGGTGGCGTTGCCGAGGTTCAGCAGGCGGCCCTCGGAGAGCACGATGATCGCGTGCCCGTCGGCGAACTTCCAGAGGTCGACCTGCGGCTTGATGTTGATCCGCTCGACGTCGGAGCGCTTGGCCAGGCCGGCCATGTCGATCTCGTTGTCGAAGTGACCGATGTTGCCGACGATCGCCTGGTGCTTCATCCGGGCCATGTGCTCGTTGGTGATGACGTCGAAGCAGCCGGTGGCGGTGATGAAGATGTCGGCCTGCTCGACCACGTCGTCCAGGGTGGAGACCTGGTAGCCGTCCATCGCCGCCTGGAGGGCGCAGATCGGGTCGACCTCGGTCACCACGACCCGCGCGCCCTGGCCGCGCAGCGACTCGGCGCAGCCCTTGCCCACGTCACCGTAGCCGAGCACGACGGCCATCTTGCCGCCGATCAGCACGTCGGTGGCCCGGTTGATGCCGTCGATCAGCGAGTGGCGGCAGCCGTACTTGTTGTCGAACTTGCTCTTGGTCACCGAGTCGTTGACGTTGATGGCCGGGAAGAGCAGCGTGCCGGCGCGGTGCATCTCGTAGAGCCGGTGCACGCCGGTGGTCGTCTCCTCGGTCACGCCCTTGATGCCGGCGGCGATCCGGGTCCAGCGCTGGTTGTCCTCGCCGAGCGACCGGTGCAGCACCTCCAGGATGACCGCGTACTCCTCGGAGTCCGCCGACTCGACCGGCGGCACGGCGCCGGCCTTCTCGAACTCGACGCCCTTGTGGACGAGCAGGGTGGCGTCGCCGCCGTCGTCGAGGATCATGTTGGGGCCCTGGCCGTCGGGCCAGTCGAGCACCCGCTCGGTGCACCACCAGTATTCCTGGAGGCTCTCGCCCTTCCAGGCGTAGACCGGGACGCCGGCCGGCGCGTCGGGCGTGCCGTCCGGGCCGACGACGATCGCGGCGGCGGCGTGGTCCTGGGTGGAGAAGATGTTGCACGACGCCCAGCGGACCTGCGCGCCGAGCGCGACCAGGGTCTCGATCAGCACGGCGGTCTGGATCGTCATGTGCAGGGAGCCGGTGATCCGCGCCCCGGCGAGGGGCTGCGCCTGCGCGAACTCGCGGCGGATCGCCATCAGGCCCGGCATCTCGTGCTCGGCGAGCTGGATCTCCTTGCGCCCGAACTCGGCAAGCGACAGATCCGCCACCTTGTAGTCGCCCTCGGCGAGGGTGCTCGGCCGGGCCTCGGACGGCGTGCCGCTGGGGACCGCCGGGAGGGTGCTGGTCATGGAAGCTCCTGTCGAACGAACGAAGTGCTGCGCGACCCTCCACCTTACGCGCGGAGACGGACAGCGCACGGGGCGGTCGGTCGCGAGCGGACTGTCCGCCCACGGTCCGGCCGCCCCGTGCATCCCCCCGGTTTGGTTCCCCGCACGCCGCCGGACCTTCGTCGCGGTGACGCTGCGCACCTAAGAAGTTACCCGGAGACAGCACGTCGTCAAGTCATTTCGGGAATTCCCGATTTGTGTCGCCGGGATCCACCGAGCCGCCCCGGCCCACCTGCCACCGTCGGCCGCGCCGCCGCAGGCAAGTCGGACGAGCCGAAGACACGCCAGGCCAAGCCGGACCCAAGCCCGGCTTTAGCCGGACCCGAGGGGCCCTTCAGTCCAGCCCGCTGGTCGCCACGTACGCCTCGCCCTCGCCGTCGAGGACGAGCGGCCCGGCATCGGCGGGACCGATGGCGGCCTGCCCCGGCGCGAGGACGACCCCGCCCGTCCCGTCGTCGGCCGAGACCTTCCCCGCGCGGCAGAGCACCACCCGGGGGCCCGGCACCGCGAGCCGCACCGGCGCGCCGGCCACGACCGCCCGGTGCAGCGCGAAGTCGTCGACCGGCACCGGCCAGCGCACCACCTGGGGCGACACCTGCTGCGGGGTCACCAGCGGGTCGTCGAGCACCTCGAAGCGCAGCACCCGCAGCAGCTCGTCGACGTCCACCCGCTTCGGGGTCAGGCCGCCGCGCAGCACGTTGTCGCTGGCCGCCATGATCTCCACGCCGGCGCCCCGCAGGTAGGCGTGCAGGTTGCCGGCCGGCATCCAGATCGCCTCCCCGGGCGCGAGCCGCACGTGGTGCAGCAGCAGCGCCACCAGCACCCCCGGGTCGCCGGGATAGTGGGCGGCCAGCGCCCGCGCCAGCGCCGCGTCCGGCCCGGCGGTGTCCGCCGCCAGCACCGCCGCCACCAGGCCCGCCCGCTCGGCCTCCGGCCAGCTCAGCAGCAGCCGGACGGCCTCCCGCAGCCCCGCCGAGCCCTCGTGCAGCGCCGCCACCACCGGCTCCAGCCCCCGCACGCCGAACGCGGCCAGCGCCGCCGCCGACACCGCCGGATCGCGGAAGCCGCACAGCGCCGCGAACGGCGTGAGCGCGACCAGCAGCTCCGGCTTGTGGTGCGGGTCGGCGTAGTTGCGCTCCGCCGCCGGACGCGCCGCGTCGGCCGCGTACCCGGCGCGGGCCTGCTCCGCGTCGGGGTGCGCCTGCAGGCTCAGCGGCGCGTCGGCGGCGAGCACCTTGAGCAGGAACGGCAGCCGGGGGCCGAACCGCCGCACCGACCGCTCGCCGAGCCAGCGCCCCGGCTCGGCGGCCAGCACGTCGAGCAGGCTCACCGGCTCGCCGTCGCGCTGCACGCTGGCCGGGGCGCCCGGGTGGGCGCCCAGCCACAGCTCCGCCTCCGGCCCGGGGCTCGGCACGGGCCGCCCCTGCAACCCGGCGATCGCCGAGCGCGAACCCCAGGCGTAGTCCCGGATCGGGCCGTGCAGCGGCTCCATGGTCAGCTCCCGGCGTGCGACTCGTCCGCGCCGGTCACCGCCGCCTGCGGCGCGGCGGCCTCCGGCGTGGCGACGGCGGTGTGCGCGGCGGCGCCGGTGCCGGCCCGCTGCGCGGTGGCGGACCAGATGTCCGGCTCCAGGTAGATCACCCGGGCGACCGGGACGGCCGCACGGATCCGCGCCTCGACGGCGTTGATCCCCCGCGCCAGCTCCTCGGCGCTCTCGCACGCCGGCACCGCGATCTTCGCGGCCACCAGCAGCTCCTCCGGGCCCAGGTAGAGCGTCTTCATGTGGATGATCCGCTCCACCTCCGGGCCGTCGGTGACGGCCCGCTCGATGGTCGCCACGTCGGTCGGCTCGGCGCCCTCGCCGAGCAGCAGGCTCTTGGTCTCGATCGCCAGGGTGACCGCGATGACCACCAGCAGGACGCCGATCATCGCCGTGCCGGCCGCGTCCCACATCCCGTTGCCGGTGATCAGGGTCATCCCGACGCCGAAGAGGGCGAAGACCAGGCCGACCAGCGCGCCGAAGTCCTCCAGCAGCACCACCGGCAGCTCGGGGGCCTTGGACCGGCGGATGAACCGCACCCAGGACTGGTTGCCCCGGATGAGGTTGGACTCCACGATCGCCGTGCGGAAGGAGAAGCTCTCCATCACGATCGCCGCCACCAGCACGACGACCGGCACCCACTTCCAGCTCTCGATCGGGTGCGGGTCGGCCGCCTTGTGCCACGCCTCGTAGAGCGCGAACAGGCCACCGAGGCTGAACAGCACGATGGCCACGATGAACGCGTAGACGTAGCGCTCCCGGCCGTACCCGAAGGGGTGCTGCGGGGTGGCCTCGCGCCGGGCCCGCCGGCCGCCGAGCAGCAGCAGGCCCTGGTTGCCCGAGTCGGCCACCGAGTGGATCGACTCGGCGAGCATCGACGAGGAGCCCGTCAACAGGAACGCGATGAACTTCGTGACCGCGATGCCGACATTGGCCAGCAGGGCCGCGACGATCGCCCTCGTACCACCGTTGGCGCTCACGCCACTCCCCGTTCGATGCCGCACGTGCTCACTGGTTTGCCAGCTCCTTCATCTCGGTGATGGCCGGGACCGCCATCGGGTCCAGCCCGTGTGCCAGGGCGAGGTAGACGGAGGCGAAGTCGGGCACCGCCACCAGCGACGCGAGCCGCTCCAGCGCGGAGCCGCCCTCGGCCGTCACCACGTCGCAGCGGACCCCGCGCCGCTCGGCGAGGGTCTGCACGGCGTCGGCCCGGCGCTCCTCGACCGCCAGCGGCTCGTCGGCGTCGTCCTCGGCGTTGAGCCCGCCGTCGCGCAGCAGCACCAGCCGCAGCCGCGTGCCCTCGCCGTCGGACTCGCCCGGGTCGGCGAAGATGTCCCGCTCCCCCTCGGCCAGCCCGCCGAACACGCCGTCGAGCAGGCCGACGCGGCCCCGGCCGGCCTCGCCGAGCGCCCCGCTGACCACCGGGTAGCGGGCGTTGGCCGACAGGGTGTCGCCGAACCGGCGGGCCGCGACGGTCGCCAGCGGCGACGAGCCCCAGACGATCGGCACCGAGCCGGCCAGCCCCAGGGCGAGGGACTTCGCCGGGTTGACGAACGACTCGGCCGTGGCGCGGCAGCGGTCGGCGTCGGCGTCGAGCCGCGCCGCCGTCTCCGCCAGATCCGCCTCGTTGACCTTCACGAGCCCGAGCGTACGGGCGGCGAGCAGAACCGGCACGGTGAGCGCCCACAGGCTGGCCCGGGCCGGGGCGCGGCGGGGCACCGGGATGAACGGCGCGCGGGCCCGCTCGGCCACCGACTGCAACTGCGAGTCGGGCGCGCCGACGGCGACCAGGCGGGCCCCCCGGCGGTGGGCGGCCTCGGCCGCGCCGAGCGCCTCGGGGCTGCGGCCGGAGGCGCTGACCGCGATCACCACGTCGGCCGCGCCCACCCAGCCGGGCACGCCGGCGCTGCGGTGCGGGATGACCGGGACCGGGCAGCGCGGCCCGGCGACCGTGGCCAGCACGTCCCCGGTACGCCCGGCGGTGCCGATGCCGGCGATCACGACCGCCCGCGGGCGGCCCTCGTCGGCGAGCACGGTGAGGTTGGCCTCGGCCGCCAGGGCGGCGGACTCCCGCACCTGCGCCCCGGCCGAGGCCATGAACCGCAGCATGCCGCCCGGGTCCTGCTCGGCGAGGGCGTCCGGGTCGTCCAGCAGGGCCTCGTCGGCGTGCCGGTGCCCGCTGACCCCGGCCGTACCCTCCATCACGACTGCTGCGCGGGTCCGCCGCGCGCCTCGTCGAGCAGCAGCACCGGCACGTCGTCGCGCACCTCGAAGATCCGCCCGCACTCGGTGCAGGTCAGCGTCTGCGCCCCCGCGTCGTAGTCGAGCGGGGCGTGGTGTGTGTCCGGACAGGCGAGGATCTCGAGCAACTGCGGGTCCAGGGCCATGGTGCGGCTCCTTCCACGGGTGCGTAGGCGGCGGTCGGCGGTGCCGGCCGGCGCAGGGGATCTTATCGGCGAACCCGGTCGAGCACCTCGTCGCGGAGGGAGATCATCCGCTCCTCGGTCGGTGCCTCGACGTTCAGGCGCAGCAGCGGCTCGGTGTTGCTGGCGCGCAGGTTGAACCAGGCGCCGTCGGGGAAGCTCAGGGTCAGCCCGTCCAGCTCGTCGACCGCCGCCTGCGGATACGCGGCCCGCACCTGCGCGATGCTCGCCGCCTGGTCGGCCACCGTGGAGTTGATCTCACCGGAGGCGACGTAGCGCTCGTACTCGCGGGCCAGCTCGGACAGGGGCAGGGCCTGCCCGCCGAGCGCCGCGAGGGCGTGCATGGCGGCCAGCATGCCGGTGTCGGCGAACCAGAACTCGCGGAAGTAGTAGTGGGCGGAGTGCTCGCCGCCGAAGACGGCGTTGGTGCGGGCCATCTCGGCCTTGATGAAGGAGTGGCCGACCCGGGTCACCACCGGCTCGCCGCCGTGCTCGCGGATGATCTCCGGCACCGCGCGGGAGGTGATCGGGTTGTGGATCACCGTGGAGCCGGGGTGCTTGGCCAGCTCGCGGACCGCGACCAGGGCGGTGATCGCCGACGGGGAGACCGGCTCGCCGCGCTCGTCGACCACGAAGCAGCGGTCGGCGTCGCCGTCGAACGCCAGCCCCAGGTCGGCACCGTGCTCGCGGACGGCCCGCTGGAGGTCGACCAGGTTGGCCGGGTCCAACGGGTTGGCCTCGTGGTTGGGGAAGGTGCCGTCCAGCTCGAAGTAGAGCGGCACGATCTCCAGCGGCAACGCGGGCAGCACGGCGTCGCCGAGGACGCTGGGCACCGTCCAGCCGCCCATCCCGTTGCCCGCGTCGACCACGACCTTCAGCGGCCGGATGCCGGACAGGTCGACCAGCTTGCGCAGGTGGGCCGCGTACTCCGGGCGCAGGTCGCGCCGCTGCGTCGGTCGGCTCGGCGCGCCGGCCGGACGGGCGACGCCGGAGTCGAGCAGGGCCTGCGCCCGGTCCCGGATGTCGGCCAGCCCGCTGTCCTGACCGATCGGGCGGGCGCCGGCCCGGCACATCTTGATGCCGTTGTACTGCGCCGGGTTGTGGCTGGCGGTGAACATCGCCCCGGGCAGCCCCAGCGTGCCGGAGGCGTAGTAGAGCATGTCGGTGGAGGCCAGCCCCAGCTCGATCACGGAGCGCCCCTCGGACCGGACGCCCACGGCGAACGCCTCCGCCAGGCCCGGCCCGCTGGCCCGCATGTCGTGCGCGATCACCACCGCGTCACCGGGCTCACCGGCGGCGGCGAGCACCTGCCCGAAGGCGACCCCCAACGCCTCGGCGACCCGTTCGTCCCATTGGTCCGGCACCGTCCCACGGACGTCGTACGCCTTCACGATCCGGGACAGATCAGACACGCGCTTCGCTCCTTCGCCGCAGGTCGCCAACGCCCTGAGCGTATCGGAGCACCGGCGGGCGGCCGGCCTCAGCCGGGCAGGCGCGGCATGATCGTCGTCGCGTCGCCCCCGCCGGCGGGCGCGGGTGGCTCGCCCGGCCCCGGCACGCCACCGTCGGCGGGACGCGCCGGGCCGCCGTAGACCCCGCCGCCGGGGGGCGGAGCGGCCGGCGTGCCGGGGCGGGAACCGTACACCCCGCCGGACGGCGGCGCGGCCGGCCGGCCGTACACGCCGGGGGTCGGCGGCGTCTGCGCCGGCGCGGGCGGCGCGGGCGTCCCCGAGCGGTAGGTGGTGCCGCCGGGGTTGCGCGACAGCGGGACGCCGGGGAGGGCGTCCGGGTCGTCGGCCGGCTCCCGGTCGGCCCGCGACCGGCGCACCAGCAGCACGATCAGGCCGACGCCCAGCACGACCAGGCCGACGCCGAAGAGCATGATCCAGGACAGCCCGCCGGAGCCCTCCTGCGCCGCGGCTGCGGCGCCGGTCCCGGCGGCTCCGGCGGCGACGGCGGCCAGGGTCGGCTCCCCGGCGGTCGGCGCGTCGGTCGTGGGCTCCGCCGTCGGGCTCGCGCTCGGGCTCGGCGACCGGGACGGGCTGCGGCTCGGCGTGGGCGTCGGGCTCGCGGCCTGCGGCCCGACCACCCGGGCCGCGACGGCGTCCCGGCCGAGGGCCCGGCCCCGCCCGTCGACCGCCTCGCCGACCACCGTGAGCCGGCCGCCCGGCGTCCCCGCCGCGAACGTCAGCCGGTAACGCATGGTGATGCCCTTGCCCTTGCACAGGGTCGGCTTCGTCGGGGCGGACCGGCCCGTGGCGACCGCTCCCCCGCCGCCGGAGACCGGCACCGGGACCCAGCGGCCCCCGAGGTTCACCTGCGCGGTGACCTGGTTTGCGGCGAGGCCGGCGAGGCTGAGGCCCATCCCGGTGCGCAGCACCACGCAGCCCTCGGTGCGCTTGCGCACCTCGACGTTGACCGCCCCGGGCGAGCCGCCCGGCCGGAAGCTGTCGGTGGCGCGCACCCGCACCGAGTCGCCCTCGGCCTGGGCCGGCGACGCCGCGGCGGCCACGAGGCCGCCCAGCATCACGCAGACCGCCGCGAGCCGCGTCGCGTGCCGACGTAGCGCCATGATCACCTGCCGTTTCTCCCTGCCGGGTCCGCGGGTCAGGTTACTACCGGCCGCCGATCCCGGCTCGGCGCGGAAAGGAGGGGCCCCTTGTTAACGCATACGGTAGAGAGGGGTCCCCTTCTCACACCCCGCTGCGGCTCTCTCACGCCCCGCTGCGGCTCGCGAGCGCGGCGCGGCAGAGCCGGTCGGCGGTGCGGGTGGTCTCCGGCAGCCGGTAGCGGGGCGTCAGCGCGAGCACCCGGGCGCACGCGTTCTCCAGCCCCATCCGGTGCCCGACGCTGACGAAGACCGGCTTCACGCCGTCCCGGGTGCGCAGCACCCGGCCCACCACCTCCCCGCCGTCGCACAGCGGGGACCAGTCGCCACGCGCCCCCGCCGGCGGCTCCCACCGGCCCACCAGCGGCGTCTTGCCGACCCCGATCGCCGGCAGGCCGGTCACCACGCCCAGGTGGCAGGCGAGCCCGAACCGGCGCGGATGGGCCAGCCCGTGCCCGTCGCAGACCAGCAGCTCCGGGCGGACCGTCAGCAGGTCCAGCGCCGCCAGCAGGGCGGGCAGCTCCCGGAAGGCGAACAGCCCGGGGACGTACGGGAAGGCGGGCCGGCCCACGCTCACCGCCTGGTCCACCACGGCCAGCGTCCGGGCGTCCAGCACGGTGACGGCCGCCGCGAGCCGGTCGCCGCTCTCGGCGTACGCGACGTCGAGCCCGGCCACCGTCGCGGGCGCGGCGGGTCCCGGCCCGGTCGGGTCCACCAGCGGGCGCAGCCGGTCCTGCACGGCGAGCGCCTCGGCCTCGGTCCGGGGCGGCGGGGCGGCGACCGGGCTGTCCATCCGGTGATCGTAGGCGGCGTCCCGCGGCACCGGCCCGGTGCGCCGACCGGCCGTTGGCGCGGCGACACACCCGTCCGGTCCAGCCCGCCGTTTCGCACACCTGTCGGGTAATTTCTTCTGGTCCGACAACCGGTCACCGACAGGAGAAGCTCCGCGCATGGGCAAGAAGACGATCCACGTCTCCGACTTCAGCGGCACCGTTCTGCAGCCGGACGACGAGGTGGTCCGCGTCGTGGTGCTGGAGCATCCCGACCTGGTCGCGGGGCCCGTGCAGCTCGACGCCACCGCGACGGAGGTGGAGAGCATCGACGACGCGGCCCTGGACGTCGCGGTGGTCGAGATCCACGACCGGCACGGCGGCGGCGAGCCCCGCCGGGTGGTGCTGACGGCCAGCGAGTTCGACGCGATGGCCACCGACGTGCCGATGGCCCAGTTGCTGAAGACCGCCGAGCGGGTGCGCCCGCCGAAGGCCCGCAAGGGCGCCGAGAAGGTCGACTACGGCACCATCGAGCATGCCGGCAAGCCGCACCGGGGCCGGGTCACCGAGGAGGAGGCCCGGCTGGTCCGGGAGCAGCTCGACGAGGTGAACAAGCGGCTCGCCGACGCCGGCATCCGGCAGGTCGACCCGGCCGACCCGGAGCACGCCGCGCGCTACGGCTTCCCCGCCGCCGACTGACCGCCGCAGCGACGTCGGGCACGCGCCCCCGTGGCGCGTGCCCGACGCGGTTCAGGCCCCCTTGCGGGCGAGCTCGGCCAGCGCGCCCTCCACGGCGGACTCCAGGGCGTCCTTCTCCAGACCGAGCCCGCCGAGCACGCCGTCGCCGCCCTCCTCCTCAAGCAGGGCGAGCAGGATGTGCTCCGTACCGACGTAGTTGTGCCCCATGCGCAGCGCCTCCCGGAACGTCAGCTCCAGGACCTTCTTGGCCCGCGCGTCGAAGGGGATCAGGTCCGGGACCTGGTCGGCCTTGGCCGGCAGGGTCCCGGTGGCGGCCTCCCGGAGCCGCTCCAGGGGTACGCCCCGAGCGGCGATCAGCGCGGCGGCCAGCCCCTCCGGCTCGGCGAGCAGGCCGAGCACGACGTGTCCCGGGGTGATCTCGGCGTTGCCGGCCGCGCGCGCCTCCTCCTGCGAGGCCAGCACCACGTTGCGGGCGCGCGGGGTGAACCGGCCGAATCCGGCGCTCGGGTCGAGCGTGGCGGCCGTCTCCGCCTTGGCGGCGGACCGTTTCTGGGCGGCCTGCTTGCTGACCCCCATGCTGCGGCCGATCTCCGTCCAGGACGCGCCGGAGCGGCGGGCCTGGTCGACGAAGTGGCCGATGAGGTGGTCGGCGATGTCGCCGAGGTGGTCGGCGGCCACGACCGCGTCGGCGAGCTGGTCGAGCACGTCGGGGCGGGCCTTCTTGATCCCCGCGATGAGGTCGTCGAGCCGGACCGGATGGGGAAGCTGGGCGTGTTCCGTCATGCGTCAACCATAGGTTGACGATGGCTCGATCGTCAACCCGGAGTTGACGATCACGCCTCGACGAGCGCGGTCTGGACCAACTGCTGCCCCTCCCGGCGGCGGACCAGCACCCCCCGGCCCGGCGGCAACGGACGCGGGCGCAGGTTCCCGAGGATCACCCCCTCCCCCCGGTCGCCCGACATCAGCAGTCCGGCCGAGCCCAGCTCACGCAGGGTCTGTAGCACCGGCTCGTAGAGCGCGCGGGCCGCCCCGCCGCACCGCCGGGCCAGCACCAGGTGCAGGCCGACGTCCCCCGCGACCGGCAGCAGCTCCCGCAGCGCGTTCAGCGGGTTGGTGCCGCCCGCCGCCATCAGGTCGTAGTCGTCCACCAGCACGTACAGCTCCGGGCCCCGCCACCAGCTCCGCTCGCGCAGCTGCTGCGGGGTGACGTCCGGGCCCGGCAGCCGGCCGCGCAACTCGGCGCGGACCTGCGCGACCGTCTGGGCGAAGGACTGCTCGGAGGGGGCGTAGTCGAACAGGTGCTCCCCCTCGACGACGCCGAGCAGCCCGCGCCGGTAGTCGGCGATCACTAGCCGCGCCTCAAGCGGGGAATATCGGGCGACGACCTGCCGGGCGACGAGCCGGAGCAGGTTCGTCTTGCCGCACTCGGCGTCGCCGAAGACGATCAGGTGCGGGTCGGCCCCCGGGTCGAGCACGACCGGCCGCAGCGTCGCCTCGTCCAGCCCGATCGGCAGGCCCGGCTCCCCGGCGGGGCACGCGCGGTCCAGCTCGGCGACCGTCAGCCGCAGCGGCAGCAGCCGCACCGGTGGCGCCGCCTCCCCCGGCCACGCCGCGGCCACCCCCGCCACCAGCGCCGCCGTCGCCTCCGCCAGGTCAGCGACACCGCCCTGTCCGTCGACGCGGGGCAGGGCGGCCAGGAAGTGCTCCCTGCCGCCGGTGACGCCCCGCCCCGGGGACCGCTCGGGGACGTTCGCCGCCGCCCGCCGGCCGACCTCCGACTCGTACGGGTCGGCGAGGCGCAGCTCCAGCCGGGTTTCGAGGAGGTCCCGCAGGCCGGGCCGGAAGTCGACCCAGCGACCGGAGGTGACCAGCAGGTGCACCCCGTACGTCAGCCCGCGGCCGGCGATGTCGGCGACCGTGTCCTCCAGGTCCTCGTGCTCCCGCCGCAGGGTCGGCCAGCCGTCGACCACGAGGAACACGTCGCCGAACGGGTCGTCGAGGTGCGCGCCCTCGGCGCGCAGGCGACGGTAGGCCGCCATGGACTCGATGCCCAGCTCCGCGAACCGGACCTCGCGCCGGTCGAGGATTCCCACCACCTCGGCGACGGTCCGGCCCACCGCCTCGACGTCGCGCCGCCCGGCCACCCCGGACACGTGCGGCAACCCGGCCAGGACGCCCAGCCGCCCACCGCCGAAGTCGAGGCAGAAGAACTGCACCTCCCGGGGGCCGTGGGTCAGGGCCAACGCGGCGACGACCGTCTGCACCAGCGTGCTCTTGCCGGTCAGCGGCGCGCCCACCACGGCGACGTGCCCGCCCGCGCCGGTCAGCTCCACCGTCAGCGGATCGCGGCGCTGCTCGTACGGGCGGTCGACCACCCCCACGGGCACGGCGAGGAACCCCGGCGGGTCGGCCGGCGACCCGGGGGTGGACGCGTCGGCCGGCGGCAGCAGCTCGCCCAGGCTGGGCGAGGCGTCCAGCGGCGGCAACCAGATCTGCCGCGCCCTGGGCGCGCCGCCCCGCAGCCGGGCCACCACGATGTCCAGGAGGCTCCCGGGCAACTCGGGCAGCCCCGGCTCCGCGGGGCCGGGGCGCGCGCCCAGCGGCCCCGAGACGTACGCCGCCCGGAACCGGACCGGGGCGTCGGGCCCGGTGCGCAGGTAGCCGCTCCCGGGTGCCGACGGCAGCCCGTACGCGTCGGGCGCCCCGATCACCAGCCGGCTCTCCTGCGCCGAGAACGTCCGCAGGGCGATCCGGTACGACAGGTAGGTCTCCAGCCCGCGCAGCCGGCCCTCCTCCACCCGCTGCCCGGACAGCAGCAGGTGCACGCCCAGCGCGCGGCCGACCCGGCCGATCCTGGCGAACAGCTCGCCCAGGTCCGGCCGAAAGGTGAGCAGGTCGGCGAACTCGTCGCAGACGACCAGCAGCGCCGGCAGCTCGGCCAGCGCCGCGCCGGCCTCCCTGGCCTGCTCGTACGCCCACCAGTTCGGCAGGCCGCCGCCGGCACGCAGCAGCTCCTGCCGGCGGGCCAGCTCGCCGCCGAGCGCGTCGCGCAGCCGGTCGATCAGGGCCGGGTCCTCGGCGAGGTTGGCGACCTGCCCGGCGACGTGCGGCAGCTCGGTCAACAGGCCGAGGGTGTGTTCGCCCTTGAAGTTCACCAGCAGCACGTTGAACCGGGCGGCGGAGTGCCGGGCCGCGAGCCCGAGCACGAGCGCCCGCAGGAACTCGCCCTTGCCCGACCCGGGCGCGCCGACCAGCACCCCGTGCGGGCCCATCCCGCCCCGGGCGGACTCCTTCAGGTCCAGCAGCACCGGCTGGCCGTCCTCCGCGACGCCGATCGGCAGCCGCAGGAAGTCCGGGCCGAGCGGCTCGTCGGCGCCCGCGAAGTCGGCCAATGCCGCGTAGTCCGCCACACCGACCAGGGCCAACGCCTCGTCCGAGTGCCCGTGGAACGGCACCCGCCGGGTGGCGCCCGCCTCCTCGGTCTGCGCCGTGGTCGCCCACGCCTGCGCGATCAGCGACACCATGAGCCCCGCCTCGTCCGCCGCGCCGGGGGTCTCGGTCTCCGGATCGGCGTCGCTGACCGTCAGGTCGGGCAGGGCGATGCGGAAGGTGCGCCGGCCGTGGATCGCCCAGCCCGGCAGGTTCGCCGGCAACCGCCCCGCCAGCTCGGGGCTGATCCGCGACTCCTGCGGCTGGGACAGCCGGGTCTCGATCCTCGCCTGCGGCAGCTCCAGCAGCTCCTCCGGGATCGCCCGCCAGCTACGCTCGACGACGGCGACGTGCACGCCGTACCCCAGGCCCTTGTTGGCCAGGTCGACCACCCGGGCGGTGAAGTCCGGCCGCAGGGCGGCGAAGTCCTGCCACCGGTCGACCACCAGGAACACGTCCGGGTACGGCCCGCCGTCCAGGGTGGCGCGCCGGGCGCGCAGGCTGTTGGGCGACTCCAGCCCGTAGCGGCGGAACAGCTTCTTGCGGGCGAGGACGTCCCGCTCCAGCCGGTCCAGCAGGACGCCGACCTCGGCGACCTCGTCGTCGCCGACGACCTCGCGCACGTGCGGCAGCCGGCGCATCGGGCCCAACCAGTTCCCGCCGGACTCCAGGCAGTGGACGGCCACCTCCTGGTCGGAGTGGGTAAGCGCCAGCCCGCCGACGATGGTGCGGATCAGGGTGGTCTTGCCGCTGCCGGCCCGCCCGACCACCAGCAGGTGCCCCTCGGACGAGGCGAGGTCGAGCCAGAGCGGCTCGCCGGCAGGCTGGTCGAGCCGGTGTGCCTGGCCGACCGGCACCTTGAGCAGCCCGCGCCGCCGCCAGTCGACGGCGCAGAGCCGCACGTCGTCGGTCGGCTCCAACGGCCCGAGCAGGTCGCCCAGGCGCAGGTCCCGGTGGTCGCGCCGCTGCCGCTGGCGGTGGTGGCCCTCCCGCGACAGCGCGATGTGGATCTCGTCGCTGACCTGCCCGAACTGGGACGGCGACTGCGACGTCGTGCGCCTGGGCAGCTCCATGCGCACGTACCGCCACAGGTCGTCCGGGGTGATCCGGCCCTGGCCCGTGAGGTCGGCGGCGCCGGTGCTGAGGCCCTGGATGACCGTCTCGGTGAACGCCGAGCGCAGCCGCGGCGCGCCCCCCGACGCCGGCCGGCCGTCGTCGGCCCGTTCCACCGAGTTGGTGGCGGTGATCACGTATCGGCCGTACCCGGTCTTCAGCTCACCGTCGATGGCCAGGTCGTCGGTGGTCTTGAGGCCCTGCCCCTCGAACGCCCCGCTGTAACAGCAGTCGAGCAGGAGCACGAAGCTCGCCGCGTCCGACTCGTCGAGCAGCTCGCGGACGAACGACGCCGACACCGCCGTGGAGGAGAGCCGGTCCACCTCCGTGTTCGACACCGCCAGGTGCAGCCGGCCCCGCTTGCTGCTGCGCACCCCGTGGCCGGAGAAGTAGAGCAGGACCAGGTCCTCCGGGCCGGCCGCGCGCAGCATCGACTCCATGGCCCGCTCGATCGAGCTCTTCGACTCGTTTTCCAGCAGCACCGTCTGGTCGAACGCCCCGATGTCCGCGTCGGCGAGCAGGCTCAGCAGGTCCCGCGCCTCCTCCCGGGGCGCGTACAGGTCGCTCAGCGCCTCGTCGACGTACCGGTCGTTGGCGATCAGCAGGGCGCGCCGCTGTCCCACGATCAGCCCCCGAGGGCGGCACCGCCGCTCGTCCCCGTCGGCGGCAGCCCGCCCGGCCCGGCGGCCGGCGGCGGCAGCGCGCCCGGCTCCGCCGCCGGGGCCGGGTCGGCCAGCAGCGCGACGAGCTGGGCGACGAGCGCGTCGTCGACCTTCGTCGCCCCGGTGATCACCAACTCCCGGTCGCCCCGGCGCAGCCGGACCGACCGTGCCTTGATCCGGTCGGCGTAGGCCACCGCGATCAGCGCGATCGTGCGCATGGTGGCGGCCGAGAAGAGGCCACCGACGGCCAGCATGCCCAACTCCCAGGCCTGCTGCGACTTGCCGTGGGTGGTCGCGGGCGACTGGGCGTACGCGACGCGCAGCCCCCGCACGGCCCGCAGGTCGTCGGCGAGCCCCCCGGCGAGCTGGTCGACCCGCTCGGCGGGGACCGCCGCGGCCGGCTCCACGAGCAGGTGAAGCTCCGACATGAGCACCTCCGTCAGACGGCGGGATCTCCACATTCAACACCACCGACGCCAGTCCGGTGGGCCCGTGCCGCCGCAGGCCGGCGCGCCCGGATAGGGTCGGGCCCATGCGGCTGCACGTGGGATGCGCGATGTGGGCGCACCGGTCCTGGCAGGGGCGCTTCCTGCCGCACCCGTCGCCCGCCCAGGAGCGCCTGCGGCACTACGCCGGCTGGTGCGACGCGGTCGAGGGGAACACCACGTTCTACGCGACCCCGAGCCGGGACGCCGTGGCGTCGTGGGCGCGACAGACCGACGCCGACTTCCGGTTCGTGGTCAAGCTGCCCAAGCTCGTCACCCACGAACGCCGCCTCGCCGACGCCGACGCCGAGCTTCGTGCCTTCCTGGACGCGATCGAGCCGCTCGGGCCCCGGGCCCACGCGCTCTGGGTCCAGTTGCCGGGGTCGTTCGGCCCCGGCGACGTCCCCGCGCTGGCCCGCTTCCTGCGCCGGCTCCCCGCGTCCCACCGGCAGGCCGTGGAGGTGCGCCATCCCGCGTTCTTCGCCGACGCCCACGCGGCGCGCCTCCTCGAGGAGGCGCTCGCCGTCACCGACGCCGAGTGGATCCCCTTCGACACCACCGCCTTCTTCGCGGGCCCGCCGACCAGCGACGCGGAGCGGGAGGCGTGGACCAGGAAGCCGCGCCTGCCGCTGCGGACCCGCGCGCTGACCGACCGGCCGATCGTCCGATATCTCGGCCGCGACGACACCGCGCGGACCGTCGCCGGCTGGCGGCACTGGGTCGACGTGGTCGCCGGCTGGCTGCGCGAGGGCCGGTCGCCGACCGTCTTCGTCCACACCCCCGACAATGCCGACGCGCCCGCGCTCGCCCGCCGCTTCCACGACGAGGTACGCGGGCGCGTGCCCGGCATCGAGGCGCTGCCCGAGCCGACGCCGGCCGAGCCGCTCACCCTCTTCTGAGGGCCACCGTGGGGCCGCCCGGCACGTGCGGGCAGCCCCACGGGTCACTCAGCGCCTCTTCGGGGTGAGCCTGATCAGCTCCCAGCCGCCCTCCGGCACGTCGTCGGTCGGGTCGGTACGCAGGTTCATCGGGTTGGCCATCCCGAGGTACAGGGTCGAACCGTCGGCGACCATGGTGCGGAAGCCGTAGTTGAGGTAGTTGCCCAGCCCCTTGGTGTCGACCGCGGTGGCGGGCCGCAGGCTCGACTCGAACACGTACAGGTCGCCGCCGTAGAGCTCGGGGTCGATCTCGATTGGGTCCAGGCCGTCGCTCAGCCCCCGCGCCGCGTTGGCGAAGCCCATCTGCCGCGCGGCCTCGGGCAGCAGGTCCTTCGCGAGGTAGCTCCAGTCCATCGTGCCGACGAACAACCGGCCGCCGGAGACGGCCATGGTCCAGGTGTAGTTGGTGTAGATGTTGCCGAACCCGATGTGGCCGTACTTCGCGCGGTAGCCGGTGGAGGTCCACTTCCACGCGCCCGCGCCGCCGTTCGCCGCCGGGTCGTACGCCGGCAGCCGCCGCTCCCCGTAGAGCAGCTCCACCTTCTCCAGGTTGGTGTCGAACCGCTTGCCCCGGAAGATGCTCACCGCGCGCTGGGAGTTCTCCAGCATCGTTCGCGCCGCGGTCTCGTCGGCCGGCGGGTAGAGGTCGGCGAGCACGCTCGTCGACTTCATCGGGACGTGCATCGTGCCCCAGTAGAGGTAGCCCTGGTAGGACATCAGCGCACCGAGGCCGTACGTCCCGGCGATGACCGGGTCCGGCTCGTAGGAGGCCGCGCTCCAGACCTGCTTCCAGCCGGCGATGTCCTCCTCCGTCAGGCCCGGCGCGCCGTCGGCCAGCGGCGGGCTCATCCAGACGCCGGCGATGCCGGGGTTGGCCTCGTCGGTCGGCGTGACGCCGGGACGGCCCCAGCCGGAGCGGGCCGCCGAACGCGCGGCGAGCGACCCGCCGGTCGCCGCCGACCAGGTGCTGACGAAGACCCGGCCGTCGTGCTCCGTCAGGTCGGCGATCTGCGCCGGCAACTTGCCGACCTCGACGAAGTTGAACGGGTTGGCCCGGTCGCCGGCCCAGCGCAGCATGTACCCGCCGTCCCGGCCGTTGGCGCCGACCCCGACGCCCGCGTAGAGGACGTCGCCGGCCACCAGGAAGTGGCGGATGTTGCCGTACTTGGCGAAGTTGGCCGAGCCGAGGTAATCGCCGGTGACCGTGTCGAAGGCGAACATGTTGACCGTCTGCCCGAGGGCCGGCCCGGCGAGGAACACGACCCCCTGGTGCGTTCCGCCGGCCCGCAGGCCCAGCGTCCTCTTCAGCCGGGACGCGTCGTCGGCCGACGCGTTCATGATGACGCCCGTCTTCTCCGTCTGCACTTTGGAGGCCAAATCGTAGACGTACACCCGGGGCTGCCGGTGATCGCCCACGTTTGTCGGCATGGTCGGATTCTGTACGACAATCTGACTGCTCGCGAACTCGCAGACATAGTCGTCGTTCAGCCGCGGGTTCGGCAGGGAGAGAGTCGACCCCGTTACGATGCAGTTAACATTCGCCCCGGTGCCGAACCACAGGCGATTGTTCGCCTGGGCGAGTGACCACACGTACGCCTGGTTGACCTTGGCCTGCCCCTGCGCGCACGGCGGGCCGGCCGGGTAGGGCTGCCCGATCCCGGCGAAACATTCGTCGGGAACCGCCTTCCCGAGCAACTCGTGCTCGAATGTCGTCGACGGTCGCGGCAGCACCCCCGGTTCCCCGGGAACCGCCGCCGTGGACGGGGCGGCGGCAAGAACCGGCAGGACGCCGAGCGCGACGGCGGAGAACATGCGCCATCTAGACATTCTGGGCCGATGCATCATTGCCCTCTCTCTCAACACAATCTCTTCGTCGTGATGCATTGACGATTACCGGACACAACGAGAGCGACACCCACAGTAATCGGGATCGCCAACTCGGACGCAGTAATGGTCGACGGCATCACTGCCGGAAGTCCGGCAGAAATCCGGCTGAATGACAGAAATGGATATACCGCTCGGATTCCGAGCGCCCACAGCGTACCGCTGACGACTGCTCCTGTCAGCCGTACCCGTGGACGCGAATGGTGTTGGCGAATGCCCGTGCGGTTCGAGAGAACAGAAGAAGGCCCTGGCCTGGTGATTCACACCGGGCCAGGGCCTTTCGCCGGCACGCCGCGCGGACCGGGGCCGGCGACGCGGGGAGGAACGGGGAGAGCCTCGGTCAGCCCGGCAGGACCACCTGGGCCGGGGTGGGCCGGTTGGTGGTGGTGCCGTCGCCCAACTGCCCCGAGACGTTGTTGCCCCAGCACCACAGGCCGCCGTCAGTGCGGACCGCGCAGCCGTGGTAGGTCACGGCGAGGCCGTCCGTCCAGGTGGTGGCGGTCCCGACCCGGGTCGGGGTGTTCCGGTGGGTGGTGGTGCCGTCGCCCAACTGCCCGGAGTTGTTGTTGCCCCAGCACCACAGGCTGCCGTCGGTGCGGACCGCGCACGACGAGTCGACGCCGGCGTCGACCCTGGCCCACGTGGTGGCGGTGCCGACCTGGACCGGCGTCGTCTGGAAACCGGTGCCGCCGCCGAGCTGGCCGTACCCGTTCTCGCCCCAGCACCACAGGGTCCCGTCGGTGCGGACCGCGCAGGTGTGCGCGTAGCCGGTCGTCACGCCGGCCCAACTGGTCGCGGTACCCACCTGCGTCGGCGTCGACCGGTAGGTCAGGATGCCGAGGCCGAGCTGGCCGTCCGTGCTGTCGCCCCAGCACCACAGGGTCCGGTCGGTGCGGACGGCACAGGTGTGCGCGTAGCCGGTCGCGACGCTCGCCCAGGTGGTCGCCGTGCCGACCTGCAGCGGGGTGGTCGTCCAGTAGGGAGACGAACCGGTGCCCAGTTGCGTGTTGCGGTTCAGGCCCCAGCACCACAGGGTGCCGTTGGTGCGGACGCCGCAGGTGTGGTTGGCAGCGACGCTGACGCTGGCCCAGTTGGTGGCGTCACCGACCCGCACCGGGGCGGTGCGCCTCGTGGAGGTCCCGTCACCGAGCTGCCCGTTGGAGTTGCCGCCCCAGCACCACAGCGTCCCGTCCGTGCGCACCCCGCATGTGCTGCTGGTGCCGGCGTCGATGCGCGCCCAGGTGGTGGCCGCCCCGACCTGGACCGGGGTGGCGCGGTTCGTGGTGGTCCCGTCGCCGAGCTGGCCGTTGAGGTTGTCGCCCCAGCACCACAGCGTCCCGTCGGTGGGAATCGCGCAGGTGTGCGCGTTACCCGCCGCCACCCGGGCGACCGGCGCGGCGGCGAGCGAGGCGTTCAGCGACCCGCGCGCGGCGGAGCCCGCGCCCGCGGTGGCCGGGCCCGCCGTGACTCCGACGGCGAGCGCCGCGATCCCGACGGCTGCCGCCGCCGCTGCGGCGGCGGTCCTCGCCGCCCGCCCCCAGCGCGCCCACCGGCGACCGTCCTGATGTTCGTTCATGTCCCGTTCTCCCCACAAAACGTCGTTTCCTGCACGGCGGAGGCGGCGTTGCCCCGGCGGGCCACTGGCGGCCCGCCACGTCGATCAGTTGACCTTATGCATTGACTAGGGTCAATGTAAAACCCGCCGGGGCACCGCCGGTGCCGCCAGTTGCGTCCGCGACGTCCAGCGGCTCAGCCGCGACTCCACCGCTGGCTGGCCGCCCCGGTGCAGTCCCAAATCTGGGCACGCGTGCCGTTGGCCGTGCCGCCCCCGACCAGGTCCAGGCACCGGCCCGAACCGACGCCGGTGATCGTGCCGTCGGCGTTCAACCGCCACTGCTGGTTGGACTGGCCGTTGCAGTCCCAAATGATCACCGAACTGCCGTTGGCGGTGGCGCCGCCGTTGACGTCGAGGCACTTGCCACCGAAGACGCGCAGCTCCTGGGCCGCGGTCGAGGTCCAGGACTGGTTGCTCTGGCCGTGGCAGTCCCAGACGATCGCCGCGGCGCCGTTGGCCTGCGAGGCGCCGTTGACGTCCAGGCACCGGCCGGAGGCGGCGTTGCGCAGCGCCGAGGTGCCGCCCGGCGGCGGGGTGGTCGGGCTGGCGGTGGGCGAGGGGGTCGGGCCCGTGCCGCCGAACTGGGTGAAGAACCGCCACACCTCGCCCTTGGTCCAGGTCCGGACGCCACTGTCGCCGCCGCCGTCCACCGGTCCGGGGGTGTGACCACCGTCGAACGCGGCCCACACCACGGGATAGCCGGACCGGCAGCCGGAGTAGGTGGTGGTGATGTGGGTCAGGCTGCCCGCCCTCGGCTCGGGCGGGTTCTGCGCCGTACACCCGTTGTTGCGCACGAACGTGTCGCGCAGGGACCGGCCGGCGGAGACGTTGAGCACCGGGTCCCCGATGCCGTGGATCCCCATGTACGCGATCGGCTGGGTGCCGCCGCTGCACCCGCTGAGCTGCCCGCCGGAGTAGACCGCGACGGCGCGGAACACGTTCGCCCGGGAGCAGGCCAGGGAGTAGCTCATGCCCCCGCCGTAGCTGAAGCCGAGCGCGAACAACTGCGTCGTGTCGACGCACAGGTCCGCCTCGATCTGCCGGATCATGTCGTCGACGAAGGTGACGTCCTGGCCGCCGGGGTTGGCCCAGCCGTTGCCGTTGCCCTGGGGAGCGACGAAGATCGTGCTGTTGTTCGCCTGCTGGCGCAGCCCGTAGTAGGACCAGGCCGCCCCGTCCGACCCGCCGGAGTCGACGTCGTTGGCGGTGCCGCCGTTCCAGTGAAATCCGAAGATCAACCGGTAGGGGTGGTTCCTGTCGTAGTTGTCGGGGATCCGGAGGATGAAGCTGCGGTTCTGTCCGCTGCTCTGGATGGTCCGCTGGCCGCTGGTCAACGTGGGCGCCTTGCCGCAGCCCGCGGTCGCCGCGGCCGTCCCGACCCCCGCGGCCGTACCGACCCCCGCGGCCGACGCGGTCCCGCCCAGGCCGCCGGCCAGCGCCGTCGCGCTCACGCCGACGACGACGATCGCCGCCGCCGCGATGGTTTCGAGAATTGGTCTGCGCTTCGCCATGATGGGCTCCTGCCACTCGGCATGGACAGATTCAGGCGCGGGGGGCACGGCGTTCCCCCCACCGCCACAACGTGCCGCTCCTGATCGCGCTCGCCGTCGAGGGAACGCGGGGAGAGGCGCACGACGTGCCCGCGGTGCCCGGCTCCGCGTCCGCAGGCTCCATCTCCGGTCTCGCTGCCCAGGCAGGACCAGATGGTCTCCGAATCGTCGACGCACCCGCACCGCACGGGGTCGGACGCAGCCCGGACCGCCCGCCGGCGTCGAACCGATTCGGCAAGACCCTAGAGCCATCGAGTGAGATATGTCAATGCCATGTCGGCGGGGTTACGACCCGGATGCTCCTGCGGCCTCCCCCTCGACGAGCGCGAACCGGTGCCCCGGCAACCGCCGCGCCCGGCACCCCGTCCGGAACATCCGGCTGCCCTCGGCGGCACCCAACGGATCGGGCAGGAAACGGGCCATGGTCAGCTCAGGCCGGTCGAGGTATCCGACGGCCACCATGGGGCCGGCCAGGAACAGCTCTCCGACCTCCCCCGTCGGCACCGACCCGAAGCCGGCGTCGAGGACGTGCCACCGGTGCTGCGGCAACGGCGTCAACGCGCCGTCCTCCGGCACCGCCGCCACCATCGCGGTCTCGGCGAAGCCGAACAGTCCCACCTCGTGCGTCGCGCCGGTGTCCCGGTCGATCCGCAACGACCACCGCGCCGGCCCCGCCGCCTCGTCCCGTCGGCCGCCCTCGCCCGGAGCCGGCGCCGCCGGCAGGAGCAGCTCGGCGCCCGTGAGCAATGCGCGCGCCGCCGCCACCGTCCCCACCAGCGGGTCCGTCGAAGCCGGCACGCTCAGCCTGTCCCCGTGGCCCGACGGGGGCAGGCCACAGGCGCCGGCCAGCCAGGTCAGCTGTGAACCGCGCCACACCACACCCACCGCGTCGTCGGCCAGCGGCACCACCAGCGACGGCTCCGGCTCGTCCACCAGCGGCACGGACGCAGCCGACCCGTCCCGGCCGTGGGCCTGCCAGAGCGTTCCGGTGACTCCCCGCCAGCTCTGCCGGACCACCGGCCAGCCGCCGGGCGCCGCCGGCCCCGCCGGCGCCAACACCAGTTCCGGCCGGGCCTCCCGCACCGCCACGTCCCCGCGGTTCCCGGCGCACAGGACGCAGCTCGCCCCGGTGGCCAGCACCGCGAGGACCGTGCCGATCAGATCCTCGGCGCGGTCACCGACGACGGCGACCCGCCGGCCGGGCCCGGCCCCGGCTGCGGCCAACCGGTCGGCGACGTCGTCGATCGACTCCCACAGCCGCCGGTAGGACAGCCGCAGCTGGTCGCCGCACAGGGCCGGCGCGTCAGGCTGTTCCCCGGCGGCCTTGCGCAGCAGGCCGATGAGGCTGATGTCGGTGTCCGTCGCGAGGGGACGGGTCGCTTCGCCGGCCCGCGCCACGCTGGTCAGCTCCGCCACCTGCCGGCCGCATGCCTGGATGGTGCCGGCGAACGGCATGGCCCGCCACCCCACGGGCGGCCGTCGGCCGATGGGCCAGACCGCGAAATCCCGGGCCTGGCTGACCACCAGTTGAAAGTAGCGGGACTCCCTCCACCCAGACATGCGGCGCTCCCAGCTCCGGAGACTGGCCCGGCACGCCTCCCGCCGGCCCGAGGCCGGGAGAACACCGGGCAAAACCTCGACGACATCCGACCGAACAAACCTAGGCGACGCCGGTCATGGCCCGGTCATGCCTCGCCGTGAGCGCCGTCGGTCGTCAGCGGGCGCTGGGCCGGTCGTCCATCGGCTTGATCAGCCGGGCCGCGGTCGCCTTGCGGATCGCGTCCACCCGGGACACCGCCTGCAACTTGGCGTAGATGTTGGTGAGATGCCGCTTGACCGTGGCTTCGGTGATGAAGAGCCGGCTGGCGATCTGCGCGTTGCTCATCGCCTCCGCCGTGAGCCGGAGGACCTCCAGCTCCCGCGAGGTCAACGGGGTGCCGTTCGTCCGCGGCTTCTGCCGGTCCAACCGCTCCACCGTCTCGCGGGAGACCGCCAGCAGCACGCTCTGCGTGGGCCGGCGGACCACCGAGCGCACCGCGGCGACCAGGTCGTCCCGCAGGATCGTCTTGAGCAGGTACGCGACAGCGCCGGCCTCCAGCAGCTCGTGCACCATGTCCGGGTCGTCGTGCATGGTCAACACGATCACCCGGGTCTCGGGCGCCGTCCGCCGGGCCTGTCGGATCACCGCCGCCGCACCCGGGCCTGGCATCTCGACGTCGAGCAGCAGCACGTCCGGGTGCAGGCGCATCACGAGGGCCAGCGCCTCCGGCCCGGAGGACGCCTCGCCGACGACCGCGAACTCCGGCTCGGTGGAGAGCATCTCCCGGATGCCGTCGCGCAGCAGGGTGTGGTCGTCGGCCAGGCACACCCGGATCTGCGACCGGTCAGGGGCCGTCACAGGCCCGCCTCGGCGAACGGGATCCGCACCTCGACCCGGGTGCCCTGACCGGGCGCGCTGATCAACTCGACCTGCCCGTGCAGCAACAGGGCCCGCTCGAACATCGACGGCAGGCCGCCCCCGGCGCGGTCCGGATCTGTCGTGTCGAAGCCACACCCGTCGTCGACCACCGTGGCGGCCACCACGTTGTCCCCCACGTTCACCGTGATGTCCAGCCGGCCCGGCGCGGCGTGCCGCACCGCGTTGCGGGCGGCCTCCCGCAGGATCAGGTAGAGCTCCTCCAGCACGTCGGGCGGGAGCACCTTGAGGTCGCCGTTGGTCACCAGCGAGAACTGCACCGAGGGAGGCACGTTCGCCTCCAGGTAGCCGCGCAGGGTGCGCTCCAGCCCGTATTCGCCCACCGACCGGCGGAGCTCGGCGGAGAGGCCCCGCACCGTGCGGACCGCCTCGTCCAGCGACTCGATGGCCTGGTCGATCTTCGCGCGGGCCTGCTCCGGATCGCGGTCGGCGTAATGCCGGTGCAGGTCGAGCCGGTGCAGGGTGAGCCCCATCTCGTGCAGGACCCGGTCGTGCAGCTCACGGGCGATCCGGGTGCGCTCCTCCTGCCGGGACGCCTGCAGCTTCTCCATCAGGAAGCCCACGTACGACAGCGAGGCCAGCGCGACCCGGGCCATGATCGCCTCGTGCAACGCGCGGCTGAGCCGCAGCGCCCCGGCGCTGTCCGTGGCGGGCAGGCCGCGCGTGATGATCGGCAGCATCACCTCGAAGAGGGTGGTCGCGGCGCGCAGCGACTGGACCGGGTGGATGCCGCGCCGAGCCCGGTCGACGCCGATGTCGACGGCGAACAACCGGGCCTCGCCGACCAGGTCCATCGGAGGCGCCTCCGTCATGGACACCCGGGCCGCGACATCGCTGAGCACCGCCTGGACCTGGGCCGCGAGCTGCGCCAGGACGTCAGGACCGTTGGCCAGGTCGCTTTCCTGTTGCCGCAGTGAGTGTTGGAACGCTTCGACGATTTCGCGAGCCATCGAGGACAGTTCGACCTCGGCCTTGGGTTGCCTCGCGTACGGATTCGCCACGGACCCCCCCGCTGTCTCGCCAGAGGCTACCACGGTAGCGCGCCCGCAGCGGAGCGTAGGGCTTCGACAGGCAGTGACGAACATAACTGTCTACACCCGACGATCCGGGCCGACGCCCGGACCGCCGTCAGCCTGGGAACAGCGCCAGCACGCTCAGGTGCACGGCGTACTGGCTGGCCATGAAGAGCCGGTACGGGCGGCGCTGACGCCACCGCCCGGTGGCGCCGGCACCGGCGAGCAGGCAACCCACCACCCCGGTCGCGCCGAGGGCCAGCACCACCGCCGGCAGCATCAGCACCGGCGCGAGCACCAGGGCGCCCGACATCAGCACACCGCCGGCCACCACCACCAGGACGGCCATCAGCCGGCGGGCAGCCCGGTCGCCCAGCAGCACCGGCAGGGTCCGCCGGCCGGCCGCCCGGTCACCGGCCACATCGGAGAGATCCTTGGTGGTGCCGCCCAGCGCCATCCACAGCGACATGGCCACCGACAGCACCACCAGTTCCGGGCCCACCGGCCCGCCGGACGCGGCGGCGCCGGCCAGGTAGGTGACGATCCCACCCGACGCCACCACCAGCACGAAGCCGGCCATGTTGCCCTTCTGCGGCCGGGGACCGGCCGAGTAGAGCCAGCCGAGGACCAACATCAGCGCCACCAGCCCGGCCAGGCGCGCCGAGACCGCCGCCGCCGACAGCAGGGCGAGCCCGGCCAGGGCCACCACGATCCGCCGGGCGACGCCGAGCGGGAGCGCCCCGGTGGCGAGCGGTCGCGGCGAGCCGTTGCGCCGGTCCTCGACCTGGTCGGAGAGCCCGTTCAGCAGGTAGACGAACCAGGTCGCGCAGAGCCAGGCGAACGCGCCGACCAGCAGCGACCCGGGCCGGGTCAGCACCGCGTGCGGGGCGGCCACGGCCGCTCCCGCGAAGAAGCGCAACTGGAAGACGACCTGGACGACCGGGCGGGCTTCCCGCCAGCTCGCCGCCACGTGTCGGCAGCCTTCCGCGACCGCCACCGAGAACGGCCGTACGACGCCCGCGGACCGGGAGTACCGGTCGAACCGAATAACCGAGTGGTAGGTCATGTGAATATCGTGGGCGTGCAACCCGCTACCCCGGTTCACCCAAGTCACTCACTTACGCCTACGACGTAGGTAGCAGAACGCCTACTACTTGCTGCCACTTCCCTCGCCACATCGCTGCGCCACCTTGGCCTCCACCGCGCAGGCAATTTACGGTCGGCAGGGCACCCACAGCCCAGTGAACGACAGAGCGTGGTGGAACACTATGTCAGACATCGCAGTCACGTCGAGCGCCGAACTGCTCGGCGGATTTCGGATCACCATCGACGGTCGCACCGTCACCAACTGGCGGGCCGGCAAGTCCCAGGCGCTCGTGCAATATCTCCTGCTGCACCGGGGCCGCCCGGTCAGCCGTGACACGCTCCGTTCGGCGCTGTGGCCGCACCTGCCCCCGTCGGCCGGTGTCACCTCGGTGAAGGCTGCGGTGCACGGGGCCCGGCGGGCCCTCGGCGAAACGAGCGAGCGGCACGCCCCGGTGCGGATCGCCTCGGTGGACGGCGGCTACCTGCTCCAGGCCGACCAGCTCTGGATCGACGTGGCCACCTTCGAACGACGGATCAGCGCCGCCACCGCCGCGGTGGCCGCGGGCGACCGGACGCTGGCCGCCGGGCACCTGCGGCGGGCGCTGGAGGTCTACCGGGGTGACCTGCTGCCCACGCAGGACGCGGAGTGGGCGGTGACCGAGCGGGAGTGGTGCCGCGTCCGCGCCCTGCACGCCCTGCGGCTGCTCAGTGACCTGGCCCTGGAGTCCGGGGACTGGTGGGCCGCGATCCGCTGGAACCGCCGGGCGTTGGAGGTGGACCCGTACGACCCGGCGGCCTTCACCGTCCTCGCCGACTGCCACCGCCAACTCGGCATCACCGCGGCGGCGCTGCGTTGGGACGAGCTCGCCCAGAGCCGGCTGGCACAGGTGTGACCGCCGGAAGGACACGACCGCAGCCCCATGGAGGGAGCAGCATGACCGTCACGATCCCGCTGGAGCACCCGGCCCCGGTCCCGTCCGCACCGCCCCGGGCCACCGGCGACCGGCCCTCGGTCGGACCACCGGCGACCGGCGCCGTGCCAGCCGCCCGCAGCCCGCAGGACAGCCGCTGGCGGCAGGCCGTGCGCCGCTTCGGGCGACAACTGCTGGCGGTGGCCGACGACTGCCCCCCGATCCTGCTGTACACCGCGAACCGCAACTGAACCGCAGCCGCACCGCCACCATCCGAGGGCGTTCCGCACGTCGTGCCAGACGTGCGGGACGCCCTTTTTCGCTGCCGATTTCCCACTGCCGGGAAAGCCCATGCGCTGATGGTCGTAGATGGACCTTCCACCTTTGAGGAAATCCCACCCGAATGAGGATGCGCCACCTTGGCCCGAGGAATCGACGTCCCTAACGTCATGGGCACCGGTATCCATCGACGTCGACCACGGCGTCGGGCGTGAGGGGGAGAGGCCGAATGGCCGCTGATGGGCAGACAGTTTCGGTCGTCATACCGAACTACAACTACGAGAAGACGCTCGGTGCGTGCCTGGACGCCGTGTTCGCGCAGACCCACCGGCCGTACGAGGTCATCGTCGTCGACGACGGATCCACCGACCGGTCCCGCGAGATCGCGGCCCGGTACCCGTGCCGGGTGGTCGACGGCGGGGGCAACCGGGGCGTGTCGGCGGCCCGCAACATCGGCGCGCGGGCGGCCACCGGCGACATCCTCTTCTTCGTCGACTCCGACGTGGCGCTGCGCGCCGACGCGATCGCCAACGCCCTGGCGGTGCTCGCGGCCGACCCCACCTGCGGCTGCGTGCACGGCACCTACGACACCCAGCCGCTCTACGACGACGGCCCGATCGAGCACTACAAGGTGCTGCACGCGCACTGGTGGCGGCGGCGCAGCGTGGGCCGGGTCAACACCGCGATCTTCGCGCTGGCCGCGGTGCGGCGCTCCGCGTTCCTCGCCGCCGGCCCGTTCCACGAGGAGCTGCGCGACGCCGAGGACGTCGAGTACAGCGAGCGGCTCGCCCGGGTCACCGGCATCAGGCTCACCGACACCGTGGTCGGCCGGCACGACGACTGCGCCCGGTTCGGGGACATGCTGCGCGAGCAGTACCGCCGCTCGCTGCCGCTGGCGGCGTTCGCCGGGGCGCACCGGATGCGCGCCGGCAGCGTCGCGGTCAATCCCGCCCTCGGCGTGCTGGCCGCCCCGCTGGTGCTGGCCACCCTGCCGCTGGGCCTGCTGCACCCGGCCCTGCTCGCCGTGCCGCTGGCCTGCTTCGGGCTCTTCCTGCTCGCCGACCCGGGCCTGCTGCCGTTCGTCCGCCGCGAACGCGGCACGGCCTTCCTGGCCTGGTTCGTCGGCGTACACCTGGTGGCCCAACTCGCCATCGTGGTCGGCGCGGCTGCCGGCCTGGTCGCCCGGCTGCGCGGCGCCGGCAGCCCCCGCCCGCTGCCCCTCGCGGCGGGTCGGTGATGGGCAGGCGGCGGGCGTGGCGCACGGCGCTCACGGCGGTCTTCGTGGTCGCGGTGCTCGGCGGCGTCGCGCTGGCCCTGCGCGGGCAGGAGTGGTCCACGCTGGGCCGGCTGCTGCGGCCGGACACCGCCGGATGGCTGCTGGCCGCGCTGCTGGTCACCGGGGCCGGTCTGCTCTGCGGCATGCGGGCCTGGACGCTCACATTGGCCTCGGTGGGGGCGGAGGTGCCGTCCCGCACCGGCGTACGGATGTTCTTCGTCGGGTTCCTCGGCAAGTTCGTCCCGGGCCGGCTGTGGGGCCTGCTCGCCCAGCTCCGGCTCGGCGACGCCGCCGGGGTCAGCCGGGGCCGGATGGCCGGCACGTACCTGGTGAACCTGGTCGTGGTGCTGCTGACCGGCGGCGCGGTGGGGCTCCTGGTGGCCCCGGCCGTGCTCGGCACCGGCGCCGGGCTGGCCTGGCTGCTCCCGCCGGTCGCCCTGCTGGTGGTGCTGGCCGTCCGGCCCGGGCTGCTCGACACCCTGGTCCGGCTGGCCGCCCGGGTCGCCCGCCGGCCCCAGCCGGCGCCGCTACACCGGCCCGCCGAGGTCCGACGCTCGATCGGGTGGCAGACCCTGTCCTGGGTGCTCTCGGGGATGCACCTGTGGGTCGTCGCGGTGCTGCTCGGCGCGGACGCTCGCGCCGCCCTGGCGGCGGCGGTCGGCGCGTTCGCCCTGGCCACCACCGCCGGCACGTTCGCCATCTTCGTGCCGGACGGCGCCGGCGTGCGGGAGGTGCTGGTGGTCGCGGCCCTGTCCACCGTCCTGCCCCTGCCGGCGGCGGTCACCGCGGCGGTGGCCAGCCGGGTGCTCAGCACCCTCGCCGAGGTGCTCACGGCGGGCCTGGCGCTGCTCACGGTCGCCGTCTCGGACCGGCTCGCCGCCCGGGGCGACGCCGCCACCCCACCCGCCGGGGCGGACGCCCGGCTCACCCCGACCCCCGGCTGACCCCGGGCGCACGGCCCGCCGACTCCACCACCGCCACCGCTCCACCACCACTGCTCCACCACCACCGCCTCCGGAAAACCCCGCTTCGGAAAGGACCCCTCATGACCGAGCTACTGACCATCGACGACGCGGAGCAGCTCTCCGTCGCCGAGGTGCAGGACCTCTACCGCAAGCACGTCAACAAGAGCCAGGTCAGCCTGATGACGTCGTTCGGCTTCGGCCGGGAGCTGGTCGACCACGCCCAGGGCCCCTGGATCCACACCCGGGACGGCCGGCGGATCCTGGACTTCACCGGCGGCGTCGGGGTGCTCAACCACGGGCACAACCACCCCCGGATCCTGGCCGCCCGGCAGCGCTTCCAGCAGCAGCAGCGGATGGAGGTGCACAAGACCTACTTCTCGCCGTACCTGGCCGCCCTGGCGCACAACCTGGCCGCCGTGCTCCCCGGCGACCTCGACATGTCGTTCCTGCCGAACTCCGGCGCGGAGGCGGTGGAGGGCGCGGTCAAGCTCGCCTACAAGTACCACGGCGGCAAGCGCAACACGATCATGCGCAGCGACATCAGCTTCCACGGCAAGCTGCTCGGTTCGGGCAGCCTCACCGGCAGCTCGCAGAACCACTTCACCTTCCCCGGCATCCCGGGCGTGGTGAGCTTCCCGTACGACGACCTGGCCGCGGTCCAGGCGGCCGTCGACGCGACCCGGGACCGCCGGGGCAAGTGCGACGTGTACGCGATCCTCATCGAACCCTTCAGCGCCTCGACCATGCGCTGGTGCTCGGAGGAATTCCTGCGCGGGCTGCGCGAGCTGTGCACCCGCGAGGACATCGTGCTGATCTTCGACGAGATCTACACCGGCTGGGGCAAGACCGGCACGATGTTCTACTTCATGCGCTACCCGGGGCTGATCCCGGACGTGGTGACCACGTCGAAGTCCTTCGGCGGCGGCAAGTCCTCGATCTCCGCGTACGTGGCCCGGCGGCCGATCTTCCACAAGGCGTACGAGAGCTTCAACGACGCGCTGTTGCAGAGCACCAGCACCACCTACTACGGCTTCGGCGAGGAGACGGCCACCGCGATCGAGGCGATCAACGTGGCGGTGGAGGAGGACTTCCCCGCCCGGGCCCGCGACATCGAGCGGGTCCTGGGCCCCGGGCTGGCCCGGCTCGCCAAGGAGCACCCGGACGCGATCGCCGAGGTCCGGGGCGTGGGCGCCCTGTGGGGGGTGTTCCTCGACGCGCCGCGGGTGCTGGACCTGGTCACCAAGCTCGCGCCCGGCGGCCTGGCCAAGGACCCGCAGTTCGGCACGAAGCTGGTCACCTGCGCGGTCATCAGCGCCCTCTACCGGGACCACGACATCTACACGTACTACACGCTCAACGGCAAGAACCCACTGGTGGTCGGCCCGTCGCTGGTGACCGGCACGGCCGAGGTGGAGCACTTCCTCGACCGCCTGGACCAGACCCTCGCCCATGGCCTGCCCCGGCTGGTCACCCGTTTCGTCAAGGAGAAGGTGTCGTCGCTGTGGTGAATCAGAACGCAAAGACGGTGGTGGTGACCGGCGGCAGCGGAATGCTGGGCGGGCACCTGGTGCGGGCGCTGGCCGCCGACGGCTGGCGGGTGCGGGGCCTGGACGTGCGCGACCCGATCGAGCCGGTGCGGGGCGTCGAGTACACGGTCGCCGACGTGCGGGACCGGGCCAGGGTCGGCGCCGTCCTGGCCGGCGCGGACGCCCTGGTGCACACCGCCGCCGCCCTGCCCAGCTACCCCGAGGACGAGATCCGCTCGATCATCGTGGGCGGCACGGAGACGGTGCTGGACGCCGCCGCCAGCGCCGGCACGGCCCGGGTGGTGCACGTCTCCTCGACCGCCGTGTACGGGCTGCCGAACGTGGTGCCCACCACCGAGGAGTACCCGCGCGAGCCGGTCGACCCGTACAGCCGGGCCAAGGCCGGCGCGGAGGAGGTCGCCGAGCGGTACCGCGCCGCCGGGATGGTGCTGCCGATGCTGCGGCCCAAGACGTTCCTCGGGCCGGGCCGAATGGGGCTGTTCTCGATGCTCTTCGAGTGGGCCGAGGAGGGCCGCAACTTCCCGGTGCTCGGCAAGGGCGACGTGCGGATCCAGATGCTGGCGATCGACGACCTGGTCGACGCGGTACGCACCGTGCTGCACGCGCCGGACGACGTCGCCAACGACACGTTCAACATCGCCGCCGACCAGTTCGCCACCCTGCGGGAGGACTTCCAGGCGGTGCTGGACGCCGCCGGCCACGGCAAGCGCGTGGTCTCGGTGCCGGTGCGCCCCGCCGTCGCCGCGCTGGAGCTGCTGCAACGGCTCAAGCTCTCCCCGGTCTACGGACGCCTCATCCACAAGCTGCGGGCCGACTCCTACGTCAGCGTCGACAAGGCCCGCGACGTGCTCGGCTGGACCCCCCGGCTGTCCAACCGCGACGCCATCCTGCGCACCTACGACTGGTGGCGGGCCAACAACCGCACCGCCGCTCCGACCTCGTCCGGCCGGACCAGCCGGGACCCCTGGAAGCAGGGCGCCCTCGGCCTGGCCAAGGCCATCTTCTGATCGGCACCGGAGGTAACCGTGACTGTCCTCGTCGACCCGCCGACCCTCGACCGGCCGACCCCGGCCGCCCCCACGGCGGCGCGGGCCACCGACCGCAACCTGGCGCGTGACCTGATCACCCTGATCCGGCCGCACCAGTGGGCGAAGAACCTGCTGGTGGTGCCGCTGGTGCTGATCGACACCCCCCGGCTCGGCCTCGGTGTCCTCGGCCGGGTGAGCTGGGCGGTGCTGCTGTTCACCCTGGTCTCCGCGCTGGTCTACGTCTGGAACGACGTCTACGACCGGCACCGCGACCGGGCGCATCCCACCAAACGCAACCGCCCGATCGCCTCGGGCCGGGTGAGCGTGCCCGCCGCGTACGCCTTCGGCGCCCTGATCGCCACCGCGCTGGTCGCGGCGCAGACGTTCGGGCCGGCGTTCCCGTGGTGGCCGCTGGCGGCCTACCTGACGCTCAACGTCGCGTACAGCAGGGGGCTCAAGCACCTGCCGCTGCTGGACGTGCTGGTGGTGGCCGGCGGTTTCCTGCTCCGGGTGGTGCAGGGCTACCTGGCCGCCGGGGTCGCCGTGTCGAGCTGGCTGCTGATCGCCGTCTTCTCCCTCTGCCTGCTGCTCATCCTCGGCAAGCGGCGGCACGAGATGGCCGTCGGTGGCAGCGCCCACCGGCCCTCCCTGGCCGGCTACTCGGTGCAGTACCTGGACCTGCTGATCGTGCTCTGCGCCGCGGTCGCGATCAGCGGATTCCTCGGCCACGTGCAGGCCACCATCCCCGACCCGTACCAGGCGGTGGCACTGGTCGGTTCCACCCCGTTCGCGCTCTTCGCGGTGGCCCGCTACCTCCAGGTGGTGGTCGTCGACGGCGACGGCGGCGAACCCACCCGGGTGCTGCTGAAGGACCGGGCGATGCTGGTCAACGCCCTGCTGTGGGGCGCGCTGATCGGCGGCGTCCTGCTCGTCACCCAACACCCGGCCCTGCTCGACCTCGCCCACTGACGATCCCCACCCCCTCACCCACCCCCTCCTGAGGAGACAGCCCCATGACGACCCCGACCGCGAACCCGCTGGTCTCGGTGATCATCCCGAACTACAACTACGGCAACTCCATCGGCAAGTGCATCGACGCCGCGCTGGGGCAGACCTACCAGCCGATCGAGGTGATCGTGGTCGACGACCACAGCACCGACGACTCGCTCGCCAAGGCCCGCCAGCGGCCGGTGACGGTGCTCCAGACCCCGCGCAACAGCGGGGTGGCCGTCGCCCGCAACACCGGCGCCGCCGCGGCCCGCGGCGAGATCCTCTTCTTCGTCGACTCCGACGTGGCGCTGCGCCCGGACGCGGTGCAGCTGGCGGTCGCCGAGCTGGCCGCCCACCCCGAGTACGGCGCGGTCTGCGGCATCTACGAGGAGGACCCGCTGATCCGCGACAGCATCGTCGAGGAGTGCCGCGTGCTCCAGGCGTACTGCTGGCGGATGGCGTCCCTCGGCGAGGTCAGCTTCCTGTTCTCGTCGCTGACCGCGATCCCCCGCCGGGTCTTCGAGGAGGTCGGCCCGTTCAATCCCCGGCTGCGACAAACCGAGGAGGTCGACTACGGCGAGCGGATGTCGGCCCGCCACCAGATCATGGTCACCGACAAGGTCCGCGGCTGGCACGACGACGACGACGAGCTGTGGCCGCTGCTGCACAAGCTCTACCGCCGGGCCCGGCTGCGGGTGCCGCTGTTCGCCCGGCGGCGGCGCTTCGCCAAGGGCTTCGAGAGCCCGGCCCGCTCCTTCGGCACGGTGGCCGCCCTCGGCGTCCTCGCCACCCTGCCGCTGGCCGTCCTGCACCCCGCCTGGCTGCTGCTCACCGCCGCCCTGTTCGGCATCTCGCTGTCGGCGGACGCGGAGATGTACCGGCACGTGCGACGCCGCAAGGGCCTGCCGTTCCTGGCCGTGTTCACCGGCGTCGCCTTCGGCACCAACGTGGCGATCGCCGCCGGCATCGCGGTCGGCGCGATGCAGTGGCTGGTGTCCCGCGACTTCCGCCGGCTCTACGACGCCGACTGGTCCGCCGCCCGCACGCCGTCGTCCCCGACGATGGCCGGGACCACGGCATGAGCCTCCTGCTCGACCCCGTCCCCGGCGCGGCCACCACCGCGCCGGGGACCCCCGGGGTCCACACTCCCGACGCACCCCGACGCCACGCCCCGGCCAGGCCCAGGTGGCCGCGCCGGGCCCGCTGGCTCGCCGCGCTCACCGTCTGCTGGGCGGTGTTCCTCATGACGTTCCTGCTCCTCACCGGTGGGCACTGGTGGTGGCGTCCCGTCGAGCTGATGCCGCCGCTGGTCTTCGTCGCGGTCCCGCTGCTGCTGCTGGCCCTCGCCCCGCTGGCCCGGCCGGCGCGCGCTCGGCTCGCCGTCGCCGCGGTCTGCTGCCTGGCCATCGGGTTCGACGTGTCCGGCCTGAACCCGGCCGCGCTGTCCGGGGGGCCCACCCCGGCCCCGCCCGGCGCGGTCCGGGTCTTCTCCTGGAACACCGAGTACTGGTACGACGGCTCCGACCCGCAGCGCTTCCACGACTACCTGGCCGCCCAGCAGGCCGACGTCTACCTGCTCCAGGAGTACGTCGGCTGGGACCTGGACCGGCACCGTCCGGTCCGGGTGGACCACGTCGCCGAGCTGCGCCGCCTCTTCCCCGACTACCAGGTGGTGGCCGTCGGGGAGCTGCTCACCATGTCCCGCTACCCGATCGTGGCCTCGCGGGCCCTCGACGGGCTGCCGTACCTGACCGACCCGGCCCGGCACGGGGTGCCGGCGGACACGGACTTCGCCGACTACTACCGGCACAAGGTGCTCCGCACCGACCTGCTCGTCGACGGCCGGGTGCTCTCCGTCTACAACGTGCACGTGCCGGTGCAGCTCGACATCTCGATGGACCCCACCGACTCCGAGTTCACCGAGTTCATGCAGGCCCAGGAGGACCGTCGGCAGGCCCACTACCGGGCGCTGCGGGCCGACCTGGCGAACAACCGGAACGGGCAGCTCGTCGCCGGCGACTTCAACGCCACCTCGGCGATGGGGGAACTGCACGACCTCGCCGGCCGGATGACCGACGTGGCCGAGGCCAGCGGCCGGCTCTACCCGGCGTCCTGGCCGGACAGCAAGCCGTGGTGGCGGCTGGACTGGGCGTTCCTCTCCGGCCCGGTGCGCTCCCACGACTACCGGATGGTCGGCCCGCAGGGCCTCTCCGACCACCTCGGACAGCGGTTCACCGTCTCCCTCACCGACGCCGGCTGACCCGCACGCGCGGACACCTGTCGGCCCGGGCCCGTCCCGCTCCCCCACACCGGGGGAGCGGGACGAGGCGTTGGTGGCCACACACACGGCGACCGGGCAGGGGAATCCCCTGCCCGGTCGCCGACGCGGGTCCGGTTCAGCAGGTCTCGTCGAGGCGCTTGCGCAGCTCGGTCGGCAGGTCCAGGTCGACCGCGGCGAGGGCCTCGTCGAGCTGGGCCACCGAGCTGACGCCGACGATCGGCACGATCGCCGGGTCCCCACCGATCAGCCAGCTCAGCACCACCTGGTTCACCGTGACGCCCAGCTCGTCCGCCACCTCCCGCAGCGCCTGGAGCCGGCGCTCGGTGCCCGGGTGCTGGTAGTGCTCCGGCAGCGGCTTCTCCGGCCGGGTGTACGAGCCCCACAACAGCGTGCTGTACGCGAACATGGTCAGGCCCCGGCTGCGGACGAGGTCCAGCAGCTCGTCGCTGGCGTGCACGTGCCCGCCCTCGGGCAGCGCCGTCGCCGGGCGGGGCAGCAGGTACGAGTAGCGCTGCTGCACCGCCGTGTACGGCGTCCAGCCCCTCGCCTCGGCCAGCGCCCGGGTCTCGGCCAGCCGCCAGGCGGCGTGGTTGCTGGCCCCCAGCGTGCGCACCTTCCCCTCGGTCACCGCCTCGTGGAACGTCGCCAGGGTCTGCTCGTCGGGGGTGTCGCGGTCCTCCCGGTGCGAGTAGTAGAGGTCCAGGTGGTCCACGCCGAGCCGCTGGAGCGAACCGGCGAGCTGGGTGCGGATCACCTCCGGGGCGAGCCCCTCGGCCCCGCCGTTCGCGCCGGGCCCGGAGCCCACCTTCGACGCCAGCACCAGGCCGTCCCGGCCGCCCCGGCGGGACAGCCACCGGCCGAGCACCGTCTCGCTCTCGCCGCCGACCCCGTTGGGGACCCAGAACGAGTAGCAGTTCGCGGTGTCGATGGTGGTGCCGCCCGCCTCGACGAAGCGGTCCAGGATCGCGAACGAGGTCTCCTCGTCCACCTCGGTGCCGAACGCCATCGCGCCGAGGCAGAGCTGGCTGACCTGGATCCCCGCGCCGCCGGACAACTCGCGTTGCCTCATGAGTCCCTCCCAGAGTGTGACGGTCCGTCGCGCCCAGGATAGGGACGGCACCCCGCCGCAGACCCGCTCCTAATCGATATCTACGACCTTCGGCGCAGGGCGGGTGGCACCGAGGGCGCATCTGTGCCGGCGGCGGACGTCGCCACCTTGTTGCCGCCCTTGCCCCTTCCTACAGTCGCCGCAGGGCACCGGCCACACCGGTGCGGCGCCCGGAAGGAGGATGACACCATGCGGGTCGGCCTGGTTCCCGGCGTGTGGTCGTACGGCCTCGGCTCGGTCTCCACCGTGCTCTCCGTGTACGAGGCGGTTCGCCTCGCGGGGCACACGCCGGTGCTGTTCGCCAGCCCCCACTTCCGGCCCCTGCTGGACCGGCTGGGCGTGCCGGCGGTGCCGATCCCCGGGCCGGGCACCGCGCCGTACCCCGACGCGACGACCGCCCTGCGCCTGGACGACCTGCTGTCCCGGTCCGCGTACGCCGACCCCGACCTGGTGGAGACCGTCCTGGCCGCGCAGTTGCGGGAGTTCCGCGCCCGCCGGGTGCAGGTGCTGTTCCACGACTACGACCTGACCACGGTGGTCGCCGGGTCGCTTGCCGGCATTCCCGTGGTCACCCCGGTCACCTGGCCGGACCACCGTCTCTTCGGGCGGGGCAGCGACGGCTGGGCGCCGGTGGACACCCGGGCGCTGACCGCGTTCCGGCCGGCGCTCAGCCGCAGCCGGGCACCGGAGCCCCAGTCCCTGTCGGAGGTGCTCTTCACCTGGAGCACCCGCCTGGTCTACCCGCTGTCCCCCGAGATGGACCCGCTGGTCGCGCGGCACAGCACCGGCGAGTACGTCGGCCAGCTCACCGCGGCGTCCCTGGACCGGCACCTGGTCACCGGGCCGGCGGACTGGCCCCGGCCGGGGCAGCGCGGGTTGCTGGCCTACACCAGCGGCCCGCCGATGGACGCCGACTGGTACTACCGGCACTGCCTTGCGGCGTTCGAGGGCTCGGACGTCGACGTGCTAATCGCGGCGGGCAGCACCGACACGACCCCGCCCCGGGTGTCGCCACGCGGCAACGTGCAGGCGTGGCCGCTGCTGCCGCTGCGCGACCTGCTCGGCCGGGCCAGTGCGCTGCTCTGCCATGGCGGCCGGGGCACCCTCGCCAGCGCGGTGCACGCCGGCGTGCCGCTGCTGGTCTTCCCCGGCGGGGACCCGGAACGCGAGTACTTCGCCGACATGCTGGCCCGCCAGGGGCTGGCCGCCAACTGCGGGGCCGACGACTGGCGGCCGGAACGGCTGCGGGAACTCGTCGACCGCGCCGGCAGCGTCCGGCCGTCCCGCCCCGCCAGGGCCGCCGCGCCGCCCACCGGCCCGTCCCGCGTCGTCTCGATCATGCAGGAACTGACCGCCGACCCGGTCCGGCTGCTGTCCCGCGCCGGCTGATTCCGCACCGCCATCCGACCGACAAGGAGAACCGACCGATGACCGGGCGTCCCGATGACCAGCCGACCGACGACCATTACGGCGACGAGCTGACCCTGCGGTTGTCCGCGGTCACCGACACCCGGGCGATGGACGACGGCGAGGCCCTGCACACCTTCATGCGCGACCTCGTCGCCCGCATCGGCATGACCGTGATCGCCGGGCCGCTGGTCGCCAGTGAGGACGGCCCGCCCCACCAGGCCGGCAAGTCGGCCGTGGTGATCCTCGCCGAGTCGCACGCCGCCATCCACACCTATCCGGGGCTGCGGGAGGTGTTCGTGAACATCTTCTCCTGCAAGCCGTTCCGGGAGGCCGACGTGCTCGACGAGCTGGCCGGGCTGGTCGGCGGGTTCGAGATCAGTGAGCGGTCCCTGACCCGCCGGGGTGAGCACTGGCCCCGCGCGCTCGGCCCGGCGGTCCGGCTGTGGCGCGGCCAGCGGCTCGCGGCGGTGGGTGCCTGACGGAGGACCGGGTCGCGGGGTGGTTCCGGAAGTTTCGAGGATCCGGCTCCGGACCGACCCTTTCCACCCCGTGACAGGGCATGACCACGGGTAACGCGATCCGCAGGCGCGACTTCCGGCCCGCTGGAGCCGCCCTCGGCCCGCACCCGACGGGGAAGAAGTTTCGGGAATATTTCGGAAAGTCGTTGACAGAGCCGAATCCGGCGTCTTACGTTCGTCATCGACGGTTCTCAATGCTGTCGATGTCACCCCCGCGACCCCGTCCCGGTCGTACCCGAGAACCGCCCGCCCACCGTGTGGTGAGACGCCGAACGACCGGCTGCCGCGCCTGGCCGCCGACAGCCCGCCGGGTCGCACCGCGGCGCTGGCCACCACCAGCTGTCACGAGGAGGAACACGCTAATGAACCACACCTCGACCAGACCGCGAAGGGGCAGCCGCCTGCGGCTGCTCCTCGGCGCCGCATGCGCCGCAGCGCTGGCCGTCACCGGCACGTTCATCGCCTCCCCCAACGCGTACGCCGAGGCCGACCGGACCCTCACCTCCAACCTCACCGGCACGCACAACGGCTACTACTTCTCGTTCTGGAAGGACAACGGCAACGCCAGCATGACGCTGCGCGCCGACGGCCGGTACAGCAGCAGCTGGGACCGGAGCACCAACAACTGGGTCGGCGGCAAGGGCTGGGCCACCGGCACCCGCCGGACGGTCAACTACTCGGCCAACTACAACCCGGGCAACAACAACACCTACCTCGCCCTGTACGGCTGGACCCGCAACCCGCTCATCGAGTACTACGTGGTGGAGAACTTCGGCAGCTACAACCCGAGCAGCGGGGCCACCAGGCTGGGCACGGTGACCACCGACGGCGGCACCTACGACATCCTGCGCAGCCTACGGACCAACGCCCCGTCGATCGACGGCATCCAGACGTTCTACCAGTACTGGAGCGTGCGCCAGAGCAAGCGCAGCAGCGGCACCATCACGGTCGCCAACCACTTCGACGCCTGGGCCCGCGCCGGCCTCAACCTCGGCACCAACCACAGCTACCAGATCATGGCCACCGAGGGCTACCAGAGCAGCGGCAGCTCCGACGTCACCGTCTGGGAGGGCGGTGGGGGCAACCCCACCACCGGCCCGACCGGCGGTCCGACCACCACCCCACCCGCGGGCGGCAACTGCACCGCGGTGCTGTCGGCCGCCGAGCAGTGGGGTGACCGGTTCAATCTGAACGTGGCGGTCAGCGGCACCAACAACTGGGTGGTCAGCCTCGGCCTCGGCGGCGGCCAGAGCATCCAGAACAGCTGGAACGCCTCGGTCAGCGGCACCACCGGCACCGTCACCGCCAGGCCGAACGGCAACGGCAACAACTTCGGCATCACGATCATGGCCAACGGCAACTGGAACTGGCCGACGGTCACCTGCCGGACCGGCTGACCCCGGCCCGACCGAACCAAGCGGGTGGCGTGCCGGCCGAGCCGGCGCGCCACCCGTGCGCCGCGCTACGGCCGGGCCGCGCGACGGAGCCTGCGGCGTACGCCGCCGTCGACCCGGGTCCTGACCCGCGCCAGGATCTCCTCGTACCGGCGGTCCGCGCGCCTGCTGAGCGCCTCGGCCTGCTCCAGCATCGCGACGATCGTCTCGATGGCCGTGTTCAGGACCTGCCCGTCGTCGAGCTCGTCGGGGCTGCGGCTCTGCGTCATGCCGGTCGGCCGGAGTTCCTCCAGGTCGCCCACGATCCGGCACGGATAGTCCCGCAGCTCCTTGATCTGCTGCTCCGCCAGCTCGGCCACCCATTCGGCCCGGTCCAGGCCGACGCCGAACCGCAGCCCGTTCTCGCGCTGGCGCAGCACGGAGTCGACCAGGTGACGCTGGACGACCTCTTGGTACGGCCTACGCAGCGGGAAGCGGTCGCCCAACGCCAGGTTGACCCGGCGCAGCACCTCGGCCTCGGCCGCGCCCAACGAGGGGTTCGAGGTGGGCGTCTCCAGTTCGCACAGGTCGTCGGGGATGCCCATGATCGCCGCGAACCGGTGCCACAGGGTGTCGTGCGGGGCACCGGGAGGCGGGACCGTCACCAGGTGGCGTCGCTCGGCGGGCACCAGGTCGCCCCAGCGGCGCAACATCCGGTTGGCGGTGTAGTTGTCCCAGAACGTCTCGAACTCGCCGCGTTCCACCGCGCCGAGGAACGCGCCGAAGCGCCAGCCGCTGCGGGCCCGGATGCTCTGCTGCCAGGTCGACGGCAGGGTACGCCACAGGTCACGCCCGGCCACCACGACGTGCACCTCGGCGGGTCGCAGGCTCTCCACGGCCCGGGTCGCCTGCGCGCTGCTCGCGCCGCCCAGCCCCTCGTTGCTGATGATCACATCGCCGGACCACTCGCGGGCCTTCGCGGCCAGCCGGTCCCAGGTCCAGCGCAGGTCGGCGTCGCGCCAGGGCACCTGGCGCAGGTCGGTCATGGCCGCGTCCTGCGCCCGGGCGCTGCCCGGCAGCAGGATGCCGGCCCGCTTCAGCTCACGCCTGTTTCTCCAGAGCACGTCCTGCACGAAGGTGCTGCCCGTCTTCGGGGCGCCGACGTGCAGGTAGACGCGTCTGGCCATGCTGCCTCCCGTGGGCGGATCAAGGATGACCGGCGTCGGCCCGGTCCGTGGCTGCCCAGGGTGACATACGAAGGTGGCGCACAGGTGTCGTCGCGGGAGCCCGCGCCCGGTGTCAGCGCTGCGGCAGGACGAGCAGCGTCACGGAGTTCGCCGGGTACGTCGCGCTGACGCCGCCACGGGTCACCCGGAGATCCCCGCCCCGGACGATCGAGGTGAGATCGGCCGGGCCGTAGGTGAAGCGCTGCGCCCTGTCCCCACCGCGGAATCCGGCGAGCGCCAACCGTGACGTCAGGTCGCCGCCGGTCTTGTTGACCACCATGACGGTGAGCGCCCTGTCGCACGAGCGTTGCGCGGCGTAGACCGCGAGCTGCCCCTGGTCGCTGCTGACCGCCGACACGCTCACGTCGCCGAACCTGCTCCCGGCCCCGTCGTAGTTGCGGTACATCCGGAACGCGTACGCACCGGGGTCGGTCGGTTTCGGCTCACCCCAGATGGTGGCCAGGTCCAGGCCCTCGCGTCCGAAGATGCCGAGTACGTCGGCCTGCGCGAGCGCGCCGTTGATGTCGTCCAGCGCGCCCCAGTTGTACTCGGTGATGGCGACCTTCGTGCCGGGATAGTACTGCGCGACCCACGCCTTCATCTGGCGGATGAACTGCAACGGCGGCGCGTTGACCCCGCCGGGGCCGATCCACGACTCGTCCACGTACGTCGGATCCCACAGCGACCGGGTGGACCGCAGCCGCAGCGCGTTGGCCTCCGGATCCTTGCCGCCGCTGATCTGCGGGTAGTAGTGCTGGTCGAAGTAGTCGAGGAAGCGCTTCCCGCCGTGGGCGTCGCCGAAGTCCTTCATGTTCTTCAGGTACCACTGGGAGAGGTTGAGCCCGCCGTGCGCCGCCGCGTCCGCACCGGGCGCGCAGCCGTCCACGCCGGACGCGACCCATTCGCAGTAGCCCCAGCCGGACGGGCCGAGCACCGCCGCACGCGGGTCAGCGGCCTTGATGGCCGCGGCGGTCGCCGTGCCCTTGCCGCCCAACTCGTCGTAGCTCACCGGGTCGGGATGCACGTCGCGGTGGGTGGAGCTCCACAGCACCGGCTCGTTGTCGAGTTCGTAGATCGGCACCCCGCCGCGTGCGGCCGGGCCGAACTGCTTCACGAGATGGGACACCATCTCGCCCGCGAACGACGCGCCGGCCGGAATGGAGGTGTCCGTGGGGACCGCGCCGGTCAGGTTCGCGTCGGCGTGCCGGCCGTTGCCGCAGTTGGGGTCCCACTGGTCGAACGAATCCTGCTCGGGGAAGCGGGTGGCCGGGAAGCCGCAGGCGAACGGGTGCGACGAGGGCGAGTCCTTCGCCACCCATCCGATCAGGGGCACGGCGACCACCTGCCTGGTCCCGTGGTCCCGGTTTCGCTGGACGAAAGCCTCGACCGTGTTGTCGGGCCCGGCCACGATGTTCTCGAAGTACCAGTCGCTGCCCGTGTTGTAGGTGTGGTTCTTGAAGTTGTAGCGGCTGCTCGCGTTGCCGCCCCAGCGGGCCACCGGCGTGCCGAGTTCGGCGACGAGCGCGGGGTCGCCGCCGTTCATGCCGTAGATGTCGGGGCTGATCGCGTGCCGGGCAGCGGAAACGTCAACGGCCAGGGTGAGCCCGCCGGCAGCCGCCGCCGGGCCGGCGACGGCCTGGGTGGTCAGCAGCCCCGCCACGAGAGATCCGGCCACACCCAGCGCCGTGGCCGGACGCGGCCTGCGCCGTCGTTGCACACCCATCAGAGGCTCCCGTCGCCGATCAGCCCAGGACGGACCGAGCCCATATATATCACCGATCGTCAATGTCATGTGCCCCGGTTCCCGTCGATTGAGCTGATCGCGATCGGCAGGGACGAACCATCCGAGCCGGCCCGGGGCCGGGCCGAGTCTCCCCGGCCCCGGGTGCATCCGGTCAGTTGCGCAGGCTCCACTGCTGGTTCGCGCCGCCGTTGCACGACCAGAGGATGATCTTCGTGCCGTTGCCGGTGGCGGCGCCGTTGGCGTCGAGGCAGAGTCCGGACTGGACGTTGGTGACGGTGCCGTTGGCGTTGACGTTCCACTGCTGGTTGGCGCCGCCGTGACAGTCCCAGATGATGACCGTGGTGCCGTTGGTCGTGCCCGCGCCGTTCGCGTCCAGGCACTTGTTGCCGTACCCGGTCAGTTGCTTGCCGGCGGTGTAGGTCCACTGCTGGTTCGCGCCGCCGGAGCAGTCCCACAGCTGCACCTGCGTGCCGTTGGTGGTGGAGGAGTTCGGCACCTCGACGCAGCGGCCGGACTGGCCGCCCACGAGCCGGCCACCCTGCGGGCCGCTGCCGCCGCTCTGCTGCCGGACGATCGAGCTGGACTCGGCCGACCGGTTGCCCTGCGCGTCGAGGACGAAGAGGCGGTACTCGCCCTGCGTCGTCGGCACGGCGATGGACGTGGCGGTGCCCCCGGCCCTGGTCATCGTCGGGCCCGCGGTGAAGGTGGTCGTGCCGGCGGGCGCCAGCCAGACCGCCTTGGTCGCGTCGCCGGTGCTGCGGATCGGAATCGACGCCGTACCGCTGGTGACGTAGGTGCTGGCCGGCAGGACGTAGTTCGGCAGGGACAGGTTGGCCGCCGGGACGATGTCCCGGAACGCGTCCTCCAGCCCCGAGTTGGCGGCGATGCCGTACGCCGGCGCGGGCCAGACGTAGTCGGAGGAGACGATGATGTCGCTGACCGTGCTGTTGGGCAGGTTCTTGTTCGAGACCTTGTTGATCGGGCCATAGGTCTGCGTGATGCTCAGGTCGTGCTTGCGCCCGAAGTCGTCGGAGTTGATGAGCCAGGTGACGTTCTTGTCCACGCTCAGGACGTTGTCCCGGAAGGTGATGTAGGCCGATCCCTCGTCCGGGTGCAGGCCGTACTTGTGCCCGGCCGGCACGCCCTGGAGATAGTTGTTCGTGATCGTGGTGCCCGGCTGGCTGCCGAGCGTGTAGATGGGCGCCGTGTCGCTGAGGCGCTGCACCGTGTCGATGATGTGGTTGTGGCTGATGGTGTTGTTCCGCGCCGTGGTGGTGGGCCGGTTGGGCGCGATCGAGCCCGATGACCCGTCGAAGTTCCACCAGCCCCAACCGAGCGTTATCCCCGACCACGGGGCCTTCTCGATCCGGTTGCGCTGCACCGTCAGGGTGTCCACGAAGTACGCCGAGATGGGGCTGTGTCCGTTGAACAGCACCGCGCTGTCGTAGAGGTAGTTGTTCCTGATGTCGATGTTCTTCGGCAGCCCCTCGACCTGCGGCAGCCACTTCTCCCGGTTGGTCGACGTCCCGTCGCCGATGTAGACGTGCTGGGGATGGCCGACGGTGATGGCGGAGCCGGCGATGTCGTTGGTGACGTTGCCGACCAGTTGGCTGTTCTGCACGTCGTTGACCATGTTGATGCCGTCGACGCCGGTGTGCTGGACCCGGTTGCGTTGCAGGAGGATGCCGTCGGCGTTCTCCACCTGGACGATGCCCGGGGTGACGTCGACGTTGCGGTAGTAGTAGTCGTGGAAGTTCCGCTTCGCGTACGCCTGCGCACCGAGGTTGCCCTGCTGCGCCTGCTTGAACGAGGAGCCGGCGACGTTGAACAGGTTCCAGTCGGAGTGCTGCACGGTGAGGCCGGAGAACGTGATGTTGCGCGCGTGGCTGCTCGTCGAGGTGCCGGCGACCCGCAGCAGGGTGGTCACGTTGTTCGGCGCGAAGACCGACGCGGTCGCCATGTTCTCGGAGCTGCTCTTGTAGTAGTAGAGCGTCCGGCTGCCCTTGTCGAAGTAGAACTCGCCCGGCGCGTCCAGGAACTCGTAGGCGTTCATCACCTTGTGGCTGCCGCCCGTCTGGGCGTTGCCGTTGAACGCGCCCTGCGCGATGGCGGCCCCCGGCTGCTGGAACAGCGCCACCCGGTTCGCGCCGTCGGAACTCGTGGTCACCTGGCGGACCCCCACGATCGCGGTGGTCCAGGTCGTCGCCGTCTCGATCTCGATGTCGTCCTGGTTGCGGGCGACGGCGGGAAAGTCGCTGAGGTTGTACTTCGCGCCGTCACACTGCGACCCCGACTCCCAGGCCCACGCGGCCTGGCCGGCCGTGACGTTGTACGTCCCGTAGCAGCCCGCCGAGCCGATCGTCTTCGACGCCATGTACGCCCGCTTGTCGTTGACGTAGAGCGCGCGCAGCTTGTTGGCGCGGTCGAGCGGCGCCTTCCAGATGTTGCCGCTGTGCTGGGTCCACCCGGTCACCTGCACACCGCCGTCGAGCACCGGCGTCTCGCCGGGGTAGGCGGAATAGATCACCCGATATCCGTTGGTGCCGGAGTCGCCCGCCCCGAACTCGATCGTGCTGCTCACCGGGTAGCTTCCACCGCGGAGATACACCTGGATGTCGCCTGTCATGCTCGAATTCACCGTACGGACGACGTCCCGCGCACGTTGCAGAGTCCGAAATGGCGACTGGAGCGTACCGGGGTTGGCGTCGTTCCCGTCAGGGGCGACATAGTAGGTCTGTTGGACGGCGGCCGAGGCCGGCAGTTGATTCGCGACCACTGCCGGGAGTGTGGAGGCGACGGCCAGCGTAATTGCCAGCAGTAACCTTCGAGCGGTAGGGACGACTGGTTTCACGTACCATTCCTTTCGCTTGCCGCCGACAGGACATGTTCGCTGGACAATCGTCCTCGGGGCGCGACGGTGAACCACCGTACGAAAATGGCCGACGGAGGGTGAGACACGGAGGGATTCCGACCGTGGCGGGTCCTTGAAAAGGAGCAGCAAAAACAGGTGCGAGGCCACGCACGCTTCGAGCGACAAGCATCTACCGACGGCACCTTGCCGTGCCGTCGGGAACGCCCGCTGCCCGCTTACACCCGCTTGCCCATGGTCACAGAATTCTGCCTTGCAGCGTAGACGTCAGACGTTTACCGCGCAACCTACAGATCGGCCGACGGCTATGCATAATCGCGGGCGGCCAAGCCGCTGGCGTGACCCGCCCGGGCGCGGCTCCGGACGGCTCCACCGCCAGGAGGTACGCCGCGAGACGCCGGCAGCGCGCCCGGCGGCTCCCGGCGCGGTGGCATCGACGAAGACGGCGGTGGCGAGAATCCGGCGGACCATGGCATTTTCGCCTCTCGTCCCCGACGGCAGACCTTCCTAGGCTCCTTCCCGACACGCGTCAACACGCGTCAACGGGAACGCAAAGGGGCTTGGTCGTGCTTCGCTATGTCATGCCGGTGGTGATCGGGCTGGTCTACGTCGGGCTCAACTCCCTCGTGCCGGAGCCGCACCGGCGACGCCTGAACGCGCTCGTCGTCACCGGCGCCGGGGCCGCCTACATCAGCGGTGGCGGGTTCGGACTGTGGGAGCTGGCCTTCTGCGCGCTGCTGCTGGTGGTGGGCTACGCCGGGCTCACCTCGTACACCTTCGTCGGGGTCGGGTGGCTCCTGCACACGGCCTGGGACGTCGTGCACCACCGGCGCGGCACCCCGATCATCCCGTCGCTGCACGACTCGTCCTTCGGCTGCGCGCTCTGCGACCCGGTCATCGCGCTCTGGTGCTTCACCGGCGGCCTGTCGGTCACGGACCTGTTCGCCCGGCTCACGCGCCGGACGGCCGACACGCGCCCGCCGGCCACCGCGCGGCCCTGACTGGTTGAATCTCCGCCATGCACACCGTGGCCGTGCTCGCCCTCGACAGCGTCGTCCCGTTCGACCTGGCCACCCCGATGGAGATCTTCCACCGCACCCGCCTGCCCGACGGCCGCGCCGGCTACCGCGTCCTCGTCTGCGCCGCCACGCCGACGGTCACCACGGGGGCGTTCAGCATCGCCGTGCCGTGGGGCCTGGACGTCCTCGCCGACGCCGACACCGTCGTCGTGCCGGGTGTCTCCGACCCCGCCGCCGCGACACCCACCGCGGTCCTCGACGCGCTGCGCGCCGCCGCCGCGAACGGCGCCCGGATCGCCTCGATCTGCGGCGGCGCGTTCACGCTCGCCGCCACCGGCCTGCTCGACGGACGCCGCGCCACCACGCACTGGCTCGCCACCGACAAGCTCGCCGCCCAGCATCCGCGGATCCAGGTCGACCCCAACGTGCTCTACGTGGACAACGGCCAGTTCCTCACGTCCGCCGGTGCCGCCGCCGGGCTCGACCTGTGCCTGCACCTGATCCGCCGCGATCACGGCGCCGCCGTCGCCGCCGACGCGGCGAGGTTGTCCGTCATGCCGCTGGAACGCGCGGGCGGGCAGGCGCAGTTCATCACGCACGAACCACCGGCCCCCGAGGGGGCGACCCTGGAGCCGCTGCTGGCCTGGATGCGCGACAACGCCCGGTGTCAGCTGACCCTCGCCGACATCGCCCGTCACGCCGGCATGAGCACCCGGACGCTGAACCGGCGCTTCCGCGACCAGACCGGCACCACCCCGCTGCGGTGGCTGCACCGGGTCCGCGTCCACCAGGCACAGCGACTCCTGGAGACCACGGCCCATCCCGTGGACCGGGTTGCGACGCAGGTCGGTTTCGGCTCCACCGCTGCCTTCCGAGACCGCTTCAAGCGGATCACCGGCACCAGCCCGCAGGCGTATCGGCGTAGCTTCCGCCGGGGCTGACCACGAACGCGGTGCCGCCTCCGCAAGCGCGTCCATCGTTCAGTGTTGGTGCGGTCAGTGCGTGCGTTGCGCCACGAACACGTACTCCCGCCCAGGGCGGTCCGGGGCCTCGCGGACGTCGACGGTGGTGAACCCACTGGTCACCAGGGTCTTCTCAACCTCTGCCCGACTGCGGAACCTCAGTGTCGAGTCGGACTGCACCACCAGGCCGTCGGAGGCAAAGGTGTACGTGTACCGGAAGGAGACGTATGGCAGCGCCACCCTGGTGACCTTCATACGCCGTTCGACCGCACCGATGCCAGGAGGGTTCCGGGTGACGGGGGCAGTGTCGACGGCCCATTCCTCCCACGCGCGGCGCTGCGGGCGTCTCGTCTCGAACACGAAATGGCCGCCGTCGCGTAGCGCGCCATGAATGCCCCGGAGCGTCGCGCTCCAGTCGCTGTCGTCAAGAAAGACCTGAGCCACGTTGCCGGTCATCACCGCGATGTCCGCTGACAGCGCGGGGAGGGTCGTGGCATCCCCGTGGAGCCAGGTGACCGATGCGGCGCCGGGTTTGGATGCCGCCACGTCGAGGGAGGCGGCGGCGGGATCAACGCCGGTCACATGTCGTCCGCTTCTCGCCAGCAGGATGGCCAGGGATCCGGTGCCGCATCCGATGTCGAGCACGCGCCGGGCGTCGAACTCGTCGACGATGCGAAGATATGCGTCGAGGTCCGCGCGGTCGCCATCGAACGCATCGTAGACAGCCGCGAGGCGCGGGTGGGCAAAGATCGCGTCGGGCATGGCAGCACCGTAGCGATACCGAATGGCCGAGGCCAACGGTAATCGAAGCGATATACCCTCGTGCCGCACCGGACGCGGCGATCTGATGCGCTGCGTTACCGCTTCTGTGCTCGGTACGTCCGCAGCAGCGCCGTGATCTTGGCATAGTCACGGGCGCCGTTCAGCTCGTTGAGCAACTCGTCCGGGCAGAGCTCATAAAGGTCGCCCCACCATCGGCGAGCCCGGTTGTCCCAGATTCGGTATCCGCCATCAACGCCCCTCGCCACGTACCTCCGCCTCGCCACCGGGGCAAGATAGCAATGCCGTTACCCGACTGCATGCGGCCTGCGGCTATCCGGTTCGTCCGAGCCGGCACCGGGACGGGGCGACAGGTGCCGTGTCGCCCCGTCCGCGGCGGCGGTGGCGGTCGGTGCCGCATCGGGCACCGACCGCTGTCGTTAGGCCGGCAGCAGGTCCTCGGGTAGGTCCTGGTAGGCGACCGGGCGGAGAAAGCGGTTGATCGCCATGGTGCCGACGGAGGTGGTCCGCGGGTCGGACGTGGCGGGGTACGGACCGCCGTGCACCGTCGCCGGTCCCACCTCGACGCCGGTCGGCCAGGCGTTGTAGACGATGCGGCCAGCACGGCGCTCCAGCAACGGCAGCAGCGTCGCGGCCAGCGCGTGGTCGTCGGGGTCGGCGTGCAGGGTGGCGGTGAGCTGCCCGGCAAGGTGCCGGGCCACCTGGATCAGGTCGTCGGGGTTGGCGCAGCCCACGAGGACGGACGTGGCGCCGAAGACCTCCTCTTGCAGACGCGGCTCGGTCAGCAGCGTCCTGGCGTCTGTCTGGTAGACGGCGGGTACGCCTGCGGTGTCAGTGGGGTTCGCGGTCCCCTCGGCAAGCAGGTCGACCTCAGGGATCCCGGCTAGTTCTGTCTGTCCGGCCCGGTACGCCTCGGCGATGGCGGTGGTCAGCATCGTCTGCGCGGGCTGCTCGCGCAGCAGTTCGGTCACCGTCTTGCGGAAGGTGTCGAGGTCGGGGCCCTCCACGGCGAGCACCAGGCCGGGGTTGGTGCAGAACTGGCCGGCGCCGGCGGTGAGCGAGGCGACGTATCCGGCGGCGGTTTCGGCGGTGGCGGCGGCGAGTCGGTGCGGCAGGAGGAAGACCGGGTTGATGGCGGACATCTCGGCGTAGACCGGGATGGGGACGGGGCGGCGTTGGGCGAGGGCGGTCAGGGCGGTGCCGCCGGCGCGGGAGCCGGTGAACCCGACAGCGGCGATCCGTGGGTCGGTGACCAGTTGCCTGCCGGTGTCGTTGCCGGCCCCGAACACCAGTGAGAACACGCCGTCGGGCATGTCGGCCTGCCGCGCGGCGTCGGCGACGCAGGCGCCGACCAGTTCGCTGGTGCGTAGGTGGGCGAGGTGCCCCTTGACCACCACGGGGCAGCCGGCGGCGAGCGCCGACGCGGTGTCGCCGCCTGCGACGGAGAACGCCAGCGGGAAGTTGGAGGCGCCGAAGACCGCGACCGGGCCGAGCGGGATGAGCCGCGACCGCAGGTCCGGTCGGGGCAGCGGGGTCCGGTGCGGCTGGGCCGGGACGTGCCGGGGATCGCGCCATTCGGGCGTGCCGAGCAGGTCGGCGAACATGCGCAGTTGGCCGGCGGTGCGGGCCAGTTCGGTGCGGGCGCGGGCCTCGGCGAGGCCGGTCTCCAGGACGACGGCGGTGACGATCTGTTCGCCGTGTTCCTCGAGGTTGGTGGCGATGCCGTTGAGGAAGTCGGCCCGGTGCCGGTCGGGTCGGGTGCGGTAGGCGTCGAAGGCCGCTTCCGCCCGCCGGCATGCCTCGGTCACGGCGGTGCCGTCATCCATGCCGTACGGCGGTTCGAGTTCCTCGCCGCTGTGCGGGTTCCGCGATCGGCGGGGTGGCGCCTGGCCCCGGACCCGGTCGTTGCCGATGAACATCTCGCCGGTCAGCGGGAACTCCCTGGGTGCGGTCACGGTTGCTCCTTGCCGGCGGCGAGGCGGGCCGGGTCGGGTAGTAGCTCGCGCTGTCCGGTGTCGCGGCGCGCGGCGAGCGCCCAGAACAGCAGGGCGATGCCGACGGCTCCGGCGTCCGGGGTGCCGAGCGCCCGTTCGCCGACGTAGCTGGCCCGTCCCATCCGGGGCCGCAGGTCGGCGGTGGCGTGGGCGTGCCGGGTTGCCGACCTGGCGACGGCGGGCCAGTCCAGCGGTCTGGGCATGTCACGGATCTCGTCGAGGGTTGGCGCGAGGCAGTCGACCATGGTTCGGTCGCCGACCTTGGCCTCGCCGACACGCTGGATGGCGGCGAGGCCGTCGGCCAGGCCGTCGAGGAGCGCGGCGTCGGTGTCGCCGTGTTCGGCGAGGCGGGGGGCGATCGCCTGCAGCAGCAGCCCGATGAGTGGACCACTGGTGCCGCCGACGTGGTCGAGGAACCAGGTGGCGGCGATGGTGACCTCGGTGGCGAGGTCTGCGTCGTCGGGTATTCGAGCGACGGCGCCGCGCAGCCCGTCGCGGAGGTTGTCGCCGAAGTCGCCGTCGCCGGCGACCTGGTCGATTCGGGTCAGCTCGGCGTGTGCGGCCTCGGCCGCGTCGAGGTAGGTCCGCATCAGCATCGTCGGTCTCATTTCCGGAGGGCGGCGGTCCACGCTGGGGCGTTCCAGAGATCGGCCCAGTCGTCGTCCAGCAGCGTGACGGTGATGGAGAAGCCGCGCATGTCCAACGCCGGCGACCAGGTGCCGACGAGGCTGCCGGTGGTGGAGACACCGCGGCTGGCGAGGGTGTCGACGGTGTGCGCGAAGACGTTGTAGAGCTCGATGGCGGTGGTGCCGCCGAGCCCGTTGATCAGGACGAGGGCTTGGTCCCCCGCCGGGAGGCCGGCGAGCACGTCGTCGACCATCCGATCGACCAGTTCCTCCAGGGGTGGCCGGGAGATGCTGCGTTGGGCGCGTTCGCCGTGGATGCCGACGCCGTACTCGACCTGGCCGGGCGGCAGGACGAAGGCGGGTTCGCCGGTGACGTGGGAGGTGTGTGCGGCGGAGGCGACGGCGATGCTGCGCGAGCGGGCCACGACGGCGCGTCCGAGCCGGGTCAGCGCGTCGAGGTCGAGACCCTGGTCGGCGGCGGCGCCGAGCAGCTTCTCGGTCAGCACCGTCGCGCCGGTGCCGCGCCGACCGGTGCCGGTCTGGTCGCTGTCGGTGGCCACGTCGTCGTCGACGAGCACCCGCTCGACCCGAATGCCGTCGTGCCGCAGCCGCTCGGCGGCGATGCCGAAGTTGATCCGGTCGCCGGTGTAGTTCTTGACCACGTGCAACACACCATCGGGGCCGGCGACCGCTCGGCTGGCCTCGTAGATCTGCCGGTTGTGCGGCGAGGCGAACACCTTGCCGGGCACGGCGGCGTCGAGTAGTCCGGTGCCGACGAGTCCGACGTGCATGGGCTCGTGGCCGGATCCGCCGCCGGAGACGATGCCGACCCGGCGGCGTGGGTCGCGGTTGACCGCGGCCACGTACACGGGATCCTGGTGGAGCGTGACGATGTCGCGGTGGGCGTGGGCGAAGCCGAGCAGTGCTCGGTCGACGTAGTCCGCCTGGGAGGTGAAGAAGGCTTCGGCCATGTCCTGGTCTCTCAGTTCCGGCCCGCCGGCTGCTCCGTGTCGGCCCGTCGTGATGACGGGACGGCGCGGCTGCCGTCTGGCGGGGTGGGGTTCGGCGGGGCGCCCGGAGGGGCCATCGATCCGCGGATGATCATCTTGGCCGGCAACACGACGTCGCCGAGGCCCTGCTCGCCGTCGAGCATCCGCAGCAACAGGTCGGCGGCGCACCGGCCCATCTCGTACGCGGGCTGGTCGATGGCGCTGATCGGCGGTTCCACCAGGGGGAAGAGGGTCATGTCGTCGAACGCCAGCAGGCTGATGTCGGTGGGGATGCGCAGTCCCGCCTGCCGGATCGCCTTGAGCGCGCCGACGGTGACGAGGTTGTTGAAGCAGAACACGGCGGTCGGCCGTGGGTCGAGCGCGAGCAGTTCGTTCATCGCCCGAAAACCGCCCTCCTCGCCGAGGTGGCCGTGCCGGATGTACTCGTCGGGCAGGCCCAACCCGGCGTCGCGGTATGCCAACCGGAAACCGGACAGGCGCTGACAGGCCGTGTCGAAGTCCCGCGGACCGGAGATCATCGCTACCCGCTGATGCCCCATGTCGAGGAGCTCCCCGATGGCGCCCCGGGTCACCTTGCGGTTGTCGGTGCGGACCAGGGGCGCCTTGATGCCCCGGGGCCGCCGGTCGACGAGAACCAGCGGCCCCTGGGTGGCGCCGAGCGCTGCGGTGAACCGCTCGTCGGTCCCGACGGTGGTGGCGGCAAGACCGGCAAGGGTGCCGTCCTGGAACGAGGTGAGCAGGTGGCGTTCCCGTTCCGGGTTGAGGTGCGAGCTGGCGATGACGCAGTGATAACGCGCCTGCGCGGCACGGTCCTCAAGCCCCTGCGCGACCTGGGCGTAGAACGGATTGGTGATGTCCGGGACGAAAAGGCCGAGCAGATTGGACCGGCCACGCGACAGGGCACGGGCTGCGGCGCTGGGCACGTAGTCCAGGCGGCGCGCCGCTTCCCTGACCTTGGCCTTTGTCGCGTCGGTCACCGACAGTTCGTCCCGCAGCGCGCGGGTCACGGTCGCGGTGGAGACGCCGGCCAATCTGGCCACGTCCCGGATTCCTGCCACCACAGAGCTCCTTGTTCCGGTCTGCGGGAATTTCCCACAGGTACAACGTGCGGGCGACGCCCGTCAATCACTCGGCGAGGACGCCGGCTTCCACCAGCGCGGCCCGGATCGCAGTCTCCTCCGCTGCGCTGACCGGCGTGAGGGGGTGCGCGCCCAGCCCACCGTTGCGTCCCTGCATCCGCAGTGCGGCCTTGATCCGTACGGTCATGTTCGGGCCATCGACGGCGCGCCAAATCGGCAGCAACCTGTTGTGGATGTCCAGTGCCGTCTTGTGGTCGCCGGCCCGCACCGCGTCCCACTGCTCGACGCAGAGCTGCGGTACGACGGTGAGCGTCGCGCTGATCGCACCGCCGGCGCCGAGCAGGTAGGCCGGGTAGAGCAGGTCGTCGACGGCGGTGAAGACGACGCCCTCGGTCGGCGCCGCCCTGAGCAGGTCGGCGAGTTGGTGGATGTTGCCGCCGGACTGCTTGACACCGACGACCCCGGGGACCTCCTGGATGATCCGGTAGACCGTGGTGGCCGGGATCAGCGCGTACGGGATCACGTTGTAGATGATGACCGGCAACCCGGTCTGCTCGGTGATCCGTCGGTAGTACTCGACGGTGGTGTCCTCGTCGGGCTGGAACAGGTAGTGGACCGGGGTGACCTGGAGGGCGTCGACTCCGACCTCTTTCAGCGCGAGACCGTAACGGATCACCTCGGCGGTCGAGTCGCGGATGATGCCCGCGATGACCGGTACGGCGCCGGCGGCCTCCTCGACGGCGATCCGGGCGACAGTGACCGACTGGTCGATGGAGAGCATCTGCCCGTCGCCGGTGGAGCCGGTCACGCACAGTCCGTGCACGCCGACGGTCAGGTGGAAGCGGATCTCCCCACGCAGTGCCTCGACATCGATGTTCTCGTCCGCGTCGAACGGCGTCACGAGCGGCGGAACGATCCCGGCGAAGCGGGGGGTGGCGGCCTGAGCCATGTGCGACCTCTCTCAACGAGCGATGTTACCGGTTACAGCACTGCGAGCTTTATCCATCCGCCTGCGGTTGTCAACCACGGCGTTAAGGGCTCATGACGTGCTCGTTTCACATCCACTCTTGACATCCGCCGGAGTCTGACGTGATCGTGTAACCGATAACACTGCTGCTCACCGACGCATCAGCCCCCCGGACACCAGCCACCCACCCCGACCCCCGAGGACGACCATGAGCCGCAATCACCACCGAGCGAGGCTTGCCGTCACCGCCGCAGCGATGGCCGGAGGTCTCGCGCTGCTCACCGCCTGCAGCCCACCCACCGCAGGTGGCCAGAACACCCGGACCGACGACGGTGGTCCCATCACCCTGACCTTCTGGACCAACCTGACGGTCAAGACCCAAGCCGCTGCCGTGCAGCGACAGGCCGAGAAGTGCGCCACCGACCAGGACGACGTCACCATCTCCTTCGAAGCCGTCCCCTTCGACAGCATGTACCCCAAGATGGTCACCGGCTTCAAAGCGGGCAACGGCCCGGACATCATGAACACCATCGAGGGAGGCGTGGCCGCCGCGCAGGCCGGCGACTTCATCGTCCCCGTCGACGACGTCGTGGACAGGCACGGCCGCGACGACTTCATCCCCTCCTACCTGCGCGCCGTCAGCAAGGACGACAAGACGTGGGCCGTGCCCGACTGGGCCCTGCACCAGGAGGTCTGGTACCGCAAGGATCTCTTCCAGGCCAAGGGCATCGCGATCCCCCGGTCCTGGCCGGAGCTGCTCGCCGCCGCCAAACAGCTCGACGACCCCGCAGCCGGGGTGCGCGGCTTCGCCGTTCCGATGGGCTCGGCGCTGGTCGCCCCACAGACCTACTACCAGTTCCTGTACGCCAACGGCGTGCACACCTTCGATCCGAAGACCGGTGAGTACGCGCTCGACCGCGACCGGGCCAAGGCCATCGAGGCCACCAGGTTCATGCTCGACCTCTACGCCGCGGCCTCCCCGCCCGAGTCGCGCACCTGGTCATGGAACGACTTCCGGACCAGTTTCGCCCAGGGCAAGCTTGCCATGGTGCTCGACTTCGGCGCCGTCGTCGGCCTGGCCGCCGAGCAGAACCCCCAGATGCTCGACAAGATGAGCGTCTTTCCGCTGCCCGGCCCGAACGAGGCGACCACGCCGCGGGGCTCGATCGGTGGCGGCTACTTCTACATGGTCGGCAAGAGCAACGACCGTCGCGAACAGGCCGCCAAGACCCTCGTGCAGTGCATGATGCAGCCGGACCTGGCAGCGGAACGCGTCAACACCCGTCCGGTCTTCGCCCTGCCCGCGACGAACAGCGCCGCGGCCTCGCCCACCTACACCGGCAACGAGACCGTCCTGCGCTTCAACACCGAGATCCAGACGATTCGGGAGCGGATCCTGCCGGAGTGGTACCGCTACGGCATGGAGGCGGGCCTCAACCAGCTCGCCGGCAAGATCGAGGCCACCACCTTCGTCGGCGACCAACTCCAGTCGGCCGCCGCCGGCACCATCACCCCGGAACAGGCGTTCGACGCCATCAACGCCGAGATGAAGCGTCTCGCCAACGTCAGCTGATTGGTGCTTCGATACCGATGACTCCCGCTTTCCTCAGGCGGACGCTCACCGGACGGCAGCAGCGCGCGGGCATGGCCTTCGCCGTTCCCGCCGCACTGCTCTTCGCGGCGATCCTGGCCTATCCGATCTTCGAGAGCTTCCGCACCTCACTGTTCTCCATCAACCTGCTGACCGGCGACGCCGAGTTCGTGGGCCTCGACAACTACACGGCCATCGCCAGCGACCGGCCGCTGCTCACCACCATCGGCAACACGCTGCTGTGGACGGTGCTCTCTCTCGTCGGGCAACTCGGCCTCGGGCTGGTAGCGGCGCTTCTCATCGACGCGGACTGGCGCGGGATGCGGTGGATCCGCCAGTTGCTGCTGATCCCGTACGTGATCCCGGTCATCGCCACCGCCCTGGTGTGGCAGTGGATGCTCGACGGCCACTACGGCATCATCAGCGGCAACCTCCAGTCCTGGGGCTGGCTGCCCGAAGGCGCGACTCCGCTCGGCCTGGAGGGCTCCGCGCTGTTCACCGTCGTCCTGGTCAACATCTGGCGCGGTTTCCCGTTCGCGATGCTCGTCTACTGGGCCCGGATGCAGGGTATCGACAAGGGGCAGTACGAGGCGGCGCGGGTCGACGGCGCCGGCCCCTGGCGGGAGTTCCTGCACGTGACCCTGCCCAACCTGCGCTCGGCCACGCTCGCGCTCCTGGCCCTGCGCGGCATCTGGACACTGATGTACTTCGAGCTGGTCTGGCTGCTCAGCCGCGGCGGACCCGCCGGGGCGAGCGAAGTGCTCTCCACCTACATCTACAAGGTGTTGATGGGCGAGTTCCAGATCGGCTACGCGGCGGCCATCGCCTCCTCCGTCGGCCTCTTCCTCGCCGCTGTCGGCCTGGCCGGCTGGCTCGTCACGCGCACCAGGAGACGCCATGCCTAGGAACAGCAAACCCACACCAGGCCGGGTCGCCGCCGTCGCCGGGCGCGTGGTGGCCCTGACGCTGATCGTCTTCTTCGCGGTCGGCCCGCTGCTCTGGATGGCGCTGAGCTCGGTCCGACCGGCCACGGAACTGTTCCAGAGTGACCCGTCGCTGATCCCGTCCCAGCTGACCGCGGAGTGGTACCGGGAGGTGTTCGAGGGCAGCGAGGCCGTGCGCTGGTTCCTCAACAGCTTCCTCGTCGCCGTGGCCACGACCGTCATCTCCCTGGTCGTCGGCACCACCGCCGGCTACGCCGTCAGCCGCTTCCAGTTCCCCGGCCGCCGGGTCCTGCTCGCCTGCCTGAGCGTGTCGTACCTGTTCCCGGCCATCCTGCTGCTGGTCCCGCTGTACCTCGCGATGTCCTCGCTCGGGCTGGTCGGCGGCCTGGTCGGCGTCACCATCGCCCACCTGACGATCACCCTGCCACTGACCACCTGGCTGATGAAGTCGTTCGTCGAGGCGGTACCCCGCGAACTGGAGGAGGCCGCCTGGGTCGACGGTCTCGGCTACCTGCGCGCCTTCCTCGCGGTGACACTGCCGCTGCTGCGCACCGGCCTGGCGACCACCGCCATGTTCTCGTTCATCCTCTCCTGGGACGAGTACCTCTTCGCCAGCGTCATCGCCCAGGGCCGCAACGTCACCGCACCTGTCGCGATGGCCGGCTTCGTCACCTCGTTCGACATCCGCTGGGGCGCGATCATGGCCCTCAGCACCCTGGTAACCATCCCCGTCGTGGGACTCTTCCTCGTGCTCCAGCGCTACTACGAGAAGGGCCTCACCGCCGGCAGCGTGAAAGGCTGAGCGTGTCACCCGAGAAGCACGTCCTCACCCCTCAGGTCCTCGTGGTCGGCGCCGGCTCGGCCGGCACCGCCGCCGCGATCGCCGCTGCCGAGACCGGCGCCGACACGCTGCTGGTCGAGGCCAGCGGACACATCGGCGGCACCCTCGCACGCCAACTGCTCGAGCACAGCGCCGGCTTCCACGACGCCGCCGGCAACCAGGTCACCGGCGGCATCGGCCAGCGGATCATCGCCCTGCTCCAGGAGTACGGCGGCTCACCCGGCCACATCCCCGATGACGTCAAATACACCGCCACCCGCACCCCGGTCAATCACGCCGAGCTGTCCATGTGCGAGGCCATCCTGCTGCGCCGAGCAGGAGTACGGCTCCTGCTCAACACGGTCGTCGTCGCCGCGCAGACCGCCGAGGGTGAGCAAGGCAAACGGGTCACCGCGGTCGTGGTGGAATCGGCCGCCCTCGGCCGTGCCCTGATCCGTCCGGAGGTGGTCGTGGACTGCTCCGGCGACGCCGTCGTCTTCGCACTCGCCGGGGCGAGCTTCCAGACCGACCGTCTCCGCTCCACCCAGCCGGCGTCCCTGCTGCTCAAACTCGGCGGCGTCGACTACGGGTCACTGCTGACGTACGCGAGCGACAACGCCGACGACTTCCGCCCCGGTAGCCGCATCGGCACACCCACCGACGAACACGTGAACCTCTGGGGCTTCGGCCGCCTGCTCGAGCAGGGCCACCGCGAGGGGCGGCTCTCCTGGCGGCGTACCGAACTGCACCTGGCCGGCTGGCCGAGGCGTGCCGAGGCCGTACTCAACCTGACCCGCACGCCGATCGACCCCGCCGGCAGTCGTCTCGGCGACACCTACCTGACGCTCGCCGAACAGGTCATGCAGACCGTGGCCTGGTTCCGTCGGTACGTACCCGGTGGATCGGACGCGTACCTGGCCGATGTGGCAGACCGGGTAGGAGTGCGGGAATCACGGCGGATCAAGGGAATCACCACCCTGCGCGAGGAGGACGTCAGAAGCGGTCGCCGCAGCCCCGACAGCATCGGGCAGGCAGCCTTCCCCATCGACGTGCACGCCAGCGACGCACCAGGGCTTTCCCACACCGACGGTCTGACCGCCGCCTACGACATCCCGTACGGAATCCTCGTCGGCCACGACCACGACAACCTCCTCGCAGCCGGTCGATGCGTCTCGAGCACCCACGAGGCCAACGGCTCGGCCAGGATCACCGCCACCTGCTTCACCACCGGCGAAGCGGCCGGCACCGCGGCGGCCCTGGCCGTCCGACACCGTACGAATCCCCGCCGCCTCGACGTCGAACAGCTCCAGGCGGCACTTCGCCAACGTGCAGTAATCGGAGCCCGCTAACCACCTGATGATGATGGTCGATCGGCAACATCAGCGACCTCGAGATCATGCACCGGACGCCAACTTGTTGGCTCTGGCACACATTCTGGTGAGACGGTCGCCGTTGCCGCCTGTGGGTGTGAGGAGCGCGGCGAACGGGCCGATGAAGCCGGCCAGCGCGGTCGTCTGCGGGCAGGCGGCGGTGAGAGCGTGGACGAGCGTCCGCTGGTGGCCTGTGAGCTGGTCGGGTGCGGTCAGGAGGTAGTCCTCCACCTGATCACTGTTCTGCAGCGGTTCCTGGTCAAGGGCAAGAGCATCACCGACGGGCTCACAGCATCGCCGCAGGTTCGGATTCAGCGCTCAGGCTGACGTGGTGGGCAACGCCGGCGCTGCCCGTGAGCTTCTCTCAGGCGCCGTGGGCGGAGTGAATGCCGAGATCGGTACGCCCTGGCAGTAGATCCTCGCGGAGGGCCCGGGTCCCGTGGTAGTCGCCATCGCGCAGGCGTCGGAACGGCAGGGTGGGCTCGGTGTCGACGGTGCGCAGCCGCTCTCGTAGTCGCGTGGTCTCGCGTTCGACAGCGGCGGTGTCCAGACTGTCGGCATCGTGGACGACGTGCAGGTCGACCACGTCGATGCCGACGTACCAGAGCACGCCGTGGGTGACGGGGAACAGCAGGGAATCGATGTCGCCGCTGATACCGCGCGGGCCGATCGATGCGGCGTCTTCGCCGGCGGTCACCACGATCAACGCCCGGCGTCCGGCGAGGCCGCCGTCGCCGTAGCGGCGCGGCAGCCCATCGTCATCGAGGTCACCGTACGCGAATCCACTGGTGAGTACTCGGTCGAACCAACCTTTGAGGATCGCGGGCGGCCCGTACCACCACAACGGGAACTGGATGACCAACAGCTCGGCCGCGGCCAGTTTCGCCTGCTCGTCGCGCACGTCGGCGGGCAGTTCGCCCCGGGCGTACGCCTCGCCGGCCAGTTCGGCGATGTTGCCGGGATTCGCGACCAGCTCACCGAGGTCACGGTCGCTGAGAACGGGGTCGAAGCCCTGCGCGTACAAATCGGACGTCTGCACCCGGTAGCGAGCGGCCAGGGCCTCGGTGCCCGCCTGGAGGAGGTGAGCGTTGAAGGATTCCCGGCGGGGATGCGCGTACACCCAGAGGGCGTTGCCTGCCTCGGGGGTGTGGGTGATCGTCATCGGGTCTCCTCGCTCGTGGGGTGTCGGTTCTCGGTGGCGACCGCCGTGACGACGCGGGCAAGCGCGTCGCGGGCGCGCTCGGGGCTGATCCGGTTGTCGAGGGTGCTGCGGGCGAGGGCGTCGCCGGCGCCGACAATGGCCTGCAATCCTGCCGTGTCGATGGGGCCGGCCAGGGGCACGAGTGCCTCGCGGCACATGTCGAGGTAGGCCTCTTCGGCCTCCTGGCGTAGCCGGTTGAGGGTGGCTGAGCCAGTCAGCGCGGCGACGACGTCGGCCAGCTCTCGGCCTTCGGCAAGGCAGCAGTCGATGTATGCCCCCGCAACCAGGTCCGCCACTCTCGGCAGGTCGGGCTCGGCTTCCTCGAGCGCGGCGCGCAGCGTCTCGCGCTGGCGGGCCTCGAACTCGCGGTACAGCTCGGCGAGGATGCCGCCTCGGTCGCCGAAGTGGTCGTAGACCAGGGGTTTGGTCACTCCGGCGCGGTCGGCGAGCCGGGCGAGGGTGAACTCGCCGGTGCCGGCGTCGCGGATGAGCTCGCGGGCGACCTGCAGTAGTTGGGTGTGCCGCTGCTGCTTGGACATCCTGCGGCGCGGGCCGGCCGCCGGTAGCTCACTCACCCGAACTCCTTCCACACCAAGATCGCCGTAAGTTACTTCCAGTAAGTTACCACAAGTAACTTCGATCGGATATGGATCTTCGCTCCGGTGAACACGACGGCGGCAGCGGGCCGCGCGGTACACATCCATGCCTTGCCCGGTCGGTGTGGTTGTCTCCGCTGCCCATGGCAGCAGACGTCGTTACCATCGGAACCACGGCATCCGCGACATCGCGGGCAGCGTGGCAATGCTGGCCATTTCCATCATCGCCGCCTCGATGCGGGCCGCCTCGTGGCCGCCGAAGCCACGTCAAATCCCGCGACGGCGTACCAGTCCGCTCCGCCGTTGACGCCTGCCTCGGCCTGTTGCTCCCCCGGCTCGACGGCAGCACTCCCGAACGGGGTGCCGCTCGAAACGGCTCAGCTCTGCGTGAGCCGCAGAACGCGAACGTCCCAGGGGCCTTGCCAACCAGTCTGATCACCGGATTAACGGTCGTCTCAGATTCGCTCGTTACGAAGTTGGCCTCAGACAAGCGATGCAACCCGCCAGGAGGCTATTGATGTCAGTCAACGCAGCGCCGCCCAGGGAAGCGCCGCCCGGTCGGTTGGCAGGCCGGTGGGTGCCGTGGCTGGTGATCGGCTTGTGGCTGGCGCTGGCGGCGGTCATGGTGCCGTTGAGCGGAAAGTTGAGCTCGGTCACCACCGACAAAGCCGTGGACACCCTGCCGGCCAGCGCCGAGTCCACCAAGGTGGCGGTGCTAGAGGACAGTCTCCCCGGCGGCGAGGACAACACGTTCGTCTTCGTGTACCACCGCGCCGGTGGCATGACCGACGCCGACCGCGCGACGGTCGAGCGCCACCACAACGCCCTTGCCGAGCGGTACCCGCCGAAGGTGGCGGCCGGCGAGGACGACGAGGGCCCAGCGACAAGACTCTCCACCGACGGCAAGGCGATGATGTTCACCCTCGACGTGAGCACGACCTACGGCGCACCGGAGGCCATCGTCGGCCCGTTGCGTGACGCCGCGAAGGACCGCCCCGCCGGCCTGGAACTCGACGTGACCGGCCCAGCCGCGATCGACGGCGACATGGACGCTGTCTTCGACGGCATCGACCTGCAGGTCCTCCTCACCACGGTCGTCGTCGTCACGGTCCTGCTTATCCTCACCTACCGCAGCCCGGTGTTGTGGTTCATCCCGCTCGTGGTCGTCGGCGCGGGCCGCCCGCCACGCCACGCCTCGAACCTGTCGGGATCGACCCGGACGTCGGCGAACGACAGGATCTGCGACTCCCCGTCGCCCGGCGTGCGCCGGCGCAGCAGGGCCCGCACCCGGGCCAGCAGCTCCTCGGTGGCGAACGGCTTGGGCAGGTAGTCGTCAGCGCCCGCGTCCAACCCCGCGACCCGGTCGGAGACCTGGTCAAGAGCGGTCAACATAAGCACCGGCAGTGTACTTCGATGGACGCCCCAACGGGGACACCCCTTCCTCTGGACCAACATCCAGTCTCAGGGTGTCCACATCTCAGGGGGAAGCCCAGGTAAGGTCCGCGCCGAGCTTGGTCAGCTCTCCAGCGAGGGCGTAGCGGGTGTCGTGGATGCGCTCACGGAAGTAGCTCGCTCCGGGTGCTTGGGTGGCGAGGGCGCACCCCGTTGGCATTGCTGCTCAGCTGACGTGACCTGCTAGCCTTCCAACGCGCTGTTATCAAACAATCACGCCTTGCGAGCAAGCGTCAAGGGTGCTGAGCTGTGCGAACACCTTCGTCATGGGAGCGCGATGTCAGACAGGAAACCGCCATCCCTGGAACAACCCGGCACCCTTCCCCTCGTTCCCGGTCAGAGAACACCCGAGGACGCACCGCCCGCAGGAACCTGGGCCGCGCCGCCCGAACTCGTCGGCAGCGCGTCACCTATCCGTGTGGCATTGAGCGTCTTGGCTGGGGGAGACCATAGGTGCCCGATGCACCTTGCGGTGAAGTCGAGGCCAGGGCTTAAGCCCGCCGCCTGGCCGCGTCGAGACAAGCCGCCGGTGCCCATACGGCTTGTCATGGATGTACTGGACGCTGTGGAGTTCGACCGTCGACCGGTTGACGAGGCGCTGAACTCGGTGCTGGCGAAGCAGCTGCTTCACGAAGGTCTCGCAGCCTTCATCAAACATGCCGCACGCAGCTACCTATCGATCTGCGAGGCGGAAGCTGCGATGCTGCCGGTCGCCCGCTGGTGGGTGGTCCAGCATGTCGATCAAGGTGTACGCGAGCTATGGGCTTGGGGCCGGCGCTACCGCTCGACTGACGGTGCTGTGCGTGAACTACGGCTAATTCGCCTCGCGAACATGCTAGAGCGACAGCGCAGCGAGGCCGAGGTGGCGGTCGCGGCCTACACGGCCGCATACGGCCGTCCCGCGCCGTGGCCGGATGATTGGGAGAAAAAGTTCTTTGTCCGGGCACGCGAAGAGATTTCTCGCGTAGTGGTCGCCGACATCGACCTCACCGAAGGCTTGAAAAGAGTCCTGTTCGACGGAACCATCGAGGATGCCGCCGCTCTTTACGAGAAGCATGGACGCCGTGCTGCGGTTCAGGTCCTTCATGGCCAGACGCGCCGCCCAGGCGGCGATTGTCTCAAATGCCGTCTCGTGCTGGCCTGTGACGAGGTAATGCGAGCTCCGGGACTGCTGGGACTGCGGTCGGACCGGCGAGCGAAGCTGCGCCAGGTGTCGATCACCGACTTACGCTATTACGACAATTGCCCGGCCCAGCATTACCTGCAGACGTTGCGTCTGCCGAAGGTCAACGAGTACGCCATTCCGGCCCGGATCGGTCAGGCAGTTCATCGCTATTTGGAAACGCTGCACGCAAAAGTAAGCGGACCGTGCCAGCACGCGGACATGCCAGGTGACATCAGCTGGCCCGACCCGCGCTGGGAGCTCGACGCTGATGCAGCCGAGGCCGGCATGCGGATGCTCGCGCATCACCCGTCCGTGTGCCCTCTTGAAGAGAGCACCTCAGACCTCAGGATCGAAGAGACTTTCGTCTTTCATGACACAGCTGCCCAGTCGCTGGTGATCGCCAAGCCCGACCTCGTCTACCGCGACGACGGCGCCTGGGTGTGGCGCGAGACCAAGACCACCCGGCGCCGCCAGCGTGGTGGCGAGGATGTCGTCACAGAGTTCCCGCAGGTCGCACTCGCGACGGCCATCCTCGGGCGAGGCCTGCTCGGCGGGCCCGTCGACGGTTCCAGAGTGGAGCTGGAGATTCTCCGGCCAACCGGAGCGGATCTCATCATGGTCGACCCGTCAGATCCGCAGGAGCTCGATAAGGCGTACGCAGCCCTGCGGAAGTTGACGCAGCCGTGGCGCGAGGACAACACCTTCGCCGCGGTGCCAGGAGATAACTGTCGTACCTGTCCGGTAAGTAGGTGGTGTCCCAGCGCGGCGGAAACGGACCCGTCGCCGTCCTTTCAGGAGGCCGCCCACGGTGCTGATCCAGAACAGCCCGCCTGATCTGTCCACCTTCACCGGGGTGACGCTGCTGCGCATGGTCGCGACCGCTCTGGTCGACCTGTCGCGTCATGACAGGTCCCCGGATCCGATCTACTCCGACAAGGTGCAGAAGGCCTACAACCACCTGGTCCTGCAATGCCTGCTGCGCGAGATGGAGCCGCCGGCTAGCGTCGCAGGCATGGCGCGCTGGGCGGCGACCAGGCCGATCGGAGATTGGCCGTTTGACCTGCCGGCGGAAGCCGAGAACCTGGACGAGTTCCTGGTCGACGTGCAGACCGGGGTCCCCACCCAGCGATGTTACGAGTGGGAGGTCTCAGGTCCCGATGCCGCAGCCGAGCTCTTCGAAAACGAGATCATCCGTACTGTCTTCGCACAGTGCGAGACGGCACGATCGCCACAGTCCTACACCGCGTTTCGGCGTCTTTTGATCGACAAGCCGGTCCTGACCGGTATCGACAAGGCGACGCTGATCGGTGAGCATCCCGAGCTGGGCACCGTTTTGGAGACGGTGAACCGGTGCTACGAGCCGGCCCCGGCCGCCTACCGAGGCACCGACGGACGCTTCGCTACGTGCGCACGCTGTCACTGCCTGCTCAAACCCGATGGGCGGTCCTGGCGGTGCGAGCTGGACCGATGCCGCCGCGAAGCCCACGCCACCCTGAAAGAGTTCATCGACGATCGCTCGACCGGCGGGCTGTATTTACTGCGAGCGCCGCTGCGCATGTTCATCACCGGCCCGGGGCTGGCCGAGGTCGAGCTGGAACAGAAGCTCATCAGCAAAGGCCTCGTCCCGGAGATGTGGCCGGGCTGCGACGCCTATGACCTGAGGATCACGCTACCGAACCGGCAGGTTTGGGCCATCGATGTGAAAGACCGCGCCAACCCGGCCCTGCTCGGGCACAGTGCCACCCGGTTCCGGCCGGAGCCGCCGTACAACCGGGCCTTCCTGGTGGTGCCGCAGTACCGGTTCGATGACCGCGAGGACTACAAGATCGTCTTCGAGCATTTCTGCCCGCCGGAGGTCAAGGAGCAGGTGACCCTGCTCAGCGACAAGGCGTTTCTCCGCATGTTGACAACCACCTTGACCCGGCTGCGTAAGAACGGCTCTGTGGGAGGCGACGATGCGTGATCGCAGTAGCTGGCACGGCGACCTTGCCGCCGAATTCCGTGACGCGTGGAAGGCACCTGCCGGGTTCGGCATCGGTGACCTGCTCGACGTCGAGCTGGCAATCTACCTCGGCACGCGGGTCATGCCGACCCGGCCGGTGCGCGACATTTGGACGCTGCTCAGCGGCTACCCCTATGAGGAAGTGTTCGGCGACGTACGCACCAGCGAAGCGCGGCTGATGATCCGGCGGGCCCGGCATTTCCTGTGGGACCGCAGCCGCCGCTACACCTGGCACAACTCGCTGCACATGTATCTCGACGTCGACATCACGCTGCGCGGCTACACGTTCGCGACCATCGACGATCTGCCCAAGGCGCTCGAGCCCACGCGCGCGCACGACCGCAGGGACGTCTATGAAAGGTTGCTGACCCAGCCGCCTCCTCTGGAGCGGCGCGAGCTGCCCATCGCCGGCGCCGGAGACCAGCTGTTCTACGTCCGCGACCAGCGCCACTCCGTGAACATCCCCGTCGAGCTGATCGGCCTCAAGCCCTGGATCAGGCATGACATCGGGGCGGCACCGGCAGGCAAAGGCGAGCCGATCACCGTCACTATGACCGAACTGGAAGCCGCAGCCGATGCTATGGACGCCTTGGAGGCCGCCACCAACGCCGCGGATCTGGCGGAGAACCGCACGCCTCGCAAGCTCAACGATTGGAAGAGGCGCCTACGTCGGGTCGAGTTGCTGCTGCGCGACGAAGCCGCCGGGGCGTTCCAGACCCATCCCCGGCTGCGCATCGATAGGCTGATGAACCTGGTTGGCATGGTCGGCGCCGGCAAGTCCACGATTCGCGACATTCTGGCCTTCCAGCTCGCCATTCGCGAGCGACCGGCTGACCGACGCCGGACCACGATCGTCGTAGGTGACGTCGCCGAAGTGCTGACCATCGCCGAGCAGTTTCGTCGTCTCGGTGTGCACGCCGCGCCGATCCTGGGAAAGTCCACCCTCGAACGCAATATTCAGCGGTTGCATCGGCGCAGCGAGTCTGCCACACAGAGCATGCTGAATCATGACAACCCGGGTTTCGCGTACCTGTCGAGCGCCTGCCCGCTGGACGCCCTAAGGGGGTTCGAGGCACGCCGGGCACTGGCGATCACCGCTGCGCCATGCACCGGTTTGTACAACGCTGACGATGTCGAAAAGTCCGAGATCGAGCACGATGATCCTGACCCCGTCAGCACGGGGTTCCGGCGTCGCCGCAAGCCAGCCAGGCCGAAACGTCACGGGTGCCCGTTGTGGACTGCGTGCCCGCGGCATAGTGCGGCCCGCGACCTGGTCGACGCGCAGATCTGGGTCGCTACGCCGGCATCGCTGGTGCACAGTCGTGTGCCCGACCATCTCAACGACGAGAATATGCGCTACCTGGAGCTGGCCTGCCGCCGCAGCGACCTGATCATCGTCGACGAGGCCGATCGGGTACAGATGCAGCTCGACACCGCGTTCGCACCAGCGGCGACGCTGGTGGCCCGTGGTGCGGAGTCGTGGCTCGACGAGGTCGGCAAGCACAAGCTCACCGAGCTGGCCGCACAGGGCCGGCTGCAGTTGTCGAGTGACGAGATCGACGATTGGAACAACGCGCTCAACACGGTCATCACGGCCACCGACCGGATCTACTCGATGCTGATCAACGACGAGCCGCTGCGGCGATGGATCACGCAGGATTACTTCAGCGCGATGACCTTGCACCAGTGGCTGATCAATGAGTGGTTTCCCGAGCTGCGCAGGCGCAACCGCAACGATGACGAGAATGCCGTGGCCCCCGACGAGGACAAACTTGCTTCCCAGCGGGCCGAACTCCAGCGTGTCGACACCGTTCTCGGCAGTTTCCGCGACTCGCCGCTGACCCCGTTGCGCGGGCGTGGTCCCGAGGATACGACCACGGACCTGGTCAACGCGCTCGTGGCGATGGCGACGGAGTTGCTGCACGCGCCCCGCGGGGTATTCGTTCGCGAGTTCAGCCGTGAGCGGCTGAAGAAGTTGCTGCGCCAGCTGGTCCCGAACAACGCCTCCGTCGCCGGTGACCTTGACGCCAACCTGCACCGCTTCGAATTCACCCTCGTGCTGGCGGTCCTGCACGATCGTCTTGACCGCATGACCATTCTGTGGCCTCGCGTCGAAGCAGCGCTCAACCTGGATTCGACCTCCAACGTGCTGTCGCGCCGGCCGCCCAAGGACTACATGCCGGTGGTTCCCGAATCCCCCATGGGTAACGTGCTGGGCTTTCAGTTCCAGGCCGGCGACCGCAACGAGGACGGCGATCAGAGCGGTGAGCTGCGGTTCTTCCGCTGCAACGGAGTCGGCCGCGAGCTGCTGCTGGAGCTGGCCGACATCCCTGCCGTGGACAACCGACCCGGTCCACACGTGCTGCTAATGTCGGCCACCAGTTGGGCCGGCACCTCCAGCCGCTACCACCTGCACGCCCAGGTCGACGCCGTGCTGCGGCCCCACGAACATGAGGTCGCCGCCATCAAGAAGAGCACCTTCCGCAAGCTCTTTCTCTACCCGCCCGGTGTCACCACCGCCCTAAGGCTGTCCGGCACCGACCCCCGGCAGCGTCCCGCCCAGCTCGAGCAGATGCTGCACCAACTGGCCGTACCTGACCGCAGCCTGACCGGCGCGACCTCGCTGCTGCAGCAGGAACTAGACGACATCGACGACCCACAACGCCGCCGGATCCTGCTGCTGGTCGGCAGCTACGCCGAGGCACACCGTGCCGGGCACTACCTCAACAACCTGCCGGAATGGACCGGCAACGTCACGGTCCTGGTATCCGATGACACCGACCTCGACCACTCCTGGAGCAACCTGCCCGCCGAGACCCGCCAGCTGCACCTTCGCCGCGGCGAGCTGGCCAAGTTCCCTGACATCGGTGGGCAGCTGCTGATCGCGCCGCTGCTGGCCGTCGAGCGCGGGCACAACATCGTGGTTCCCGGCGGTAAGGCCGCCATCGGCAGCGTGTACTTTCTCGCCCGCCCGCATCATCGCCCCGACGACATCACCCTCGCCACCCAGGCGATCAACGACTGGGCGGTCCGCCGAGTCCGCGGCCCAGGCCGTCGCTTCGCTCAGACCGCTCTGGCCGCCGGAAGCCCGGACGACGCCGGACTGCGCTTCCGGGCCGAAGCCGCCCGCAAATGGCACCGCTTCCTCACCCGTCGCCTGTCCTGGACCAGCCTGCCCCCCGATGAGAAGTCGGCCTTCACCTGGGATCAGCTCGTGGTCATCTGGCAGGTCATCGGACGACTCGTGCGCGGAGGTGTCGCGGCCCGCGTCTACTTCGTCGACGGAGCCTTCTCACCCCGCGAGGCCGGCTTCACGGGGGACGACACACCAGCGACCAGCCTGCTCGCCAGCATGCTGCACGAACTCGCGCCCTATTTCGACCCCGAGTCGGCGCAGACGGCGGTCGACCGATCGCTGGTGCAAGCCCTCTACGACCCGCTCTACCGCGCCCTGCGCGATATGAACTGACCGCCCCACGCTCGGACCGGTTCAGAAAGGCCCTTGATGCGCTACGACCGCACCCAGACCGCAGCCTTCGTGGCAGCACGCGATCTCAAGATCCCGCTGCACACGCTCACGTTCCCCGTCTCCTGGCGCCGCCCCATCCTCGACCTGCACACCGCCGGCTGGCGCGAGGAATCACGCGCGCGCGCCCAGCAGGTGCCAATCGGGCGCCTCAACGCACTGATGCGTACCGCAGCCCCCGATCTGGTCTCCACCGCGACCCGGGCCAACCTCGACGAAGGCAACCCCTGGTTATTCGCGGCGACGCCGTTCCCTCCGGCGATCATGCGGACCTTCATCAACGCCTGGCTGTATGACCTGCCCACCACCGACGACGGCAAAGCGCTCGTCCTGCCGACGATCACGAAACTCGGCTCCGGCATCCTGCAATGGACGCAGAAGACCGTCGACCTGCTCGCCCACGAACTCTCCGATGGCAACACCGCCGTGCCGCAGCCTCACCTGTTCACCCTGCTGCCTGACTACGCCGCAGCCAAGATCGCCGGCCGGTCCTACCAGCACGGCAGCAAATCCATGCGGTTCCGGCAGGTCGCGGCCAATCCCGCCAACGGCTACGCCGAACTCGTCTCCTGGCCGCCGCTGGAACACCACACCGGCAAAGGCAGCAACATCCGGACCTGGTACTACAGCGCCACGATCAAGATCGCGCTGCGTACAAAGGCCTTCGACCCCACCCTGCGACTGCACGTCGACACCGGCATCCGGCGTTGGACCAGCGGCGAGCTGAACACCAAGGGCCGCTGGGGAGCCTCCACCCTCCTGCAGTCGACCAGCCCGTTCGTCACCGACGCACCGACATCGCAGAAATTCGCGGTCGCCCACCTGATCTGGGACCGCGATACCCGGGAGATGGGCTGGCGCAACGGCGGCACCGAACAGATCCTCAACCGGATCGGCGCCCTAGACAACCTTCCGGCAGCCGAGCAGCTCGCCGGCAAATCGGACGCCTGGATCTTCGGCCGGGACGGCGTTACTGCCGCAGTCACCTACCACACCACCATGCGCGGCCCCGACCACCAGGTCGGCACCGGCATCATGCCAGCCGAACGCAGCCGCCTCATCCGCTGGATCGGTCAGTGCCTGCAGCCCGACTTCGATCTCGACCATCCCCTGACCCGCGTGCTCATCGGCGGCAAGGCGAGCCGGAGCCTCACCAAGCTCGAAAGCGTCCCGAAGGACAAGAAGGACCAGACCGACGCCGAGCGCGCCCAGCTCGTCGAAAGGCAGGAAGCCGCCCACGCCACGAACGATGAGATCTCGAAGGCGAACGCGCTCATCCGGCGCCAGCAACTATCCGCCGCGGTGGACGGCAGGCTTTCCGTCGTCTTGCTCTACCAGGGCGACGGCAAGGGGATGCGCGACCGCCTGCTCGCTACCGTCGAACGACTACTCGACCTGCCCCGTCAGCAGCCCGCCAGCAACGACACCTGGACATGGGACGTCGGCGACCTCACCCTCACGATCCACGCCCGTCCTCTCGGCAGGCTCGGCGCAGCGCTCGGCGAGGGATCCGTTCCCCGGCGTGGCAGGAAGCACGACGAAGCCGTCGCCATGCGCCGGAAGCTGGTCGCTTCCGCTATGAAAGATCTGGCCGAAGAAGTCGGTGACACCCTGCACCTCGCCCTCATCGAGCTCGACGGTGCGAAAGCCTTCAACGCACGTACCACCGACCCGAAATTTGCGATCCGCATGGGCTGTGCCGACGCCGACATGGTCAGCCAGTTCATCCGCCCCGACGAGTTCCCCGGCAAGGACCTCGGCAAGGAAGAGGCCAGCAACCAGCACCGGGCCGAAGCCGCCTGGGACGACTGCCTACGTCAACTCGGTATCCGTTTCGTCCCGCAACATCGCCTCAAGAGCGCCATCCCCGACGACCTCGAGCAGCTCGCATTCTGGGTCGTCAAAAGACGCAACGACGACACCAACACCCATCAGATCTTCGTCCCTATCGCCATCCTGATCCGGCCCGGCCAGAAGCACATCATGGGCAAAGCTGAAGGTATGGCTGACTGGGTGCCCTACCCGACCCTACTCAAGACCCTGGCCGGCACGAACTACCACGCCAGCCCCGCCAAGGAAGACGAACAGAAGGAGCGGCTCGCCGCCTTCATCCGAAGCACCCTAACCCGGTTCCGGAACACGCAGACCCTCATCCTGACTGAAGCCCACAACATCCGGTATCGCCTAACTACGGTACAGAACGCTCATATGCTGCCCGACCACCTCCAGCTCGGCGAATTGCGCCCCCAGAAAATCAGCCTTTTCGGCAAAAAAATGAGGCTGGTACGGATCTGCGGCAACGAACGCCTCGAAACCCCCGAGTCATGGGCTTTCGAGGGCGACAACATAGGCATCTCCGACGGGCTGTGGCGACACGACGACGGAAGCGGAAACACCGAGCAGACCCGCGTCTACTACAGCACAGTCGACAAGCCGGCTACCCACAGCTCCATCGTCATCGACCTAGCCAAACTTACGCCTCATTACAAGGAGATCCCGGCAAAGGCCGATGCCCCCCAACCCTCAGAGGGCCGGTCCCCCGACGACGGAAAGCTAGAAGGCGCGAGGAACTATCTCGACCCTTCTAAGAACGCCTGGAACGCCGAACTGCTCGAGTTCGTCGTCGTCGCTCACCCCGAGGGCGAAGACCCCGCAAACTGGGCCGGGTTTCTGCACCAGCAACGCCACTGCTTTGACGACTACCGGGCAGCCCTCAGCAGGCCCCTGATCATGCACGTCGCACGACTCGCCAACCAATACGCCCTACCCGCCGACGACACTCTCGAAGACGACGGTGACAATATTGACGATCAACCCGAACCCGAAGGCGACATCCAACTAGCCTTCGACTTCGATTTCTGAAGCCCCCGGAGCAAACGAAAATACGGCCGGGCACCTCACTCCGCACGAGGTTGCCCGGCCTGACCCAGATGCCGACGACCCCGCCCGGAATATCACTATCGAATTAGTGAGTAGGGCGCAGTTTTTAGCTACCTCACGTGCGGATCAATAAGGCTTGTGCGATCACGCGACGTGTTGGGCTGTATCAGACGATCAGATTTGAACGTGCGATCTCGAAGGCACAGCCCCAGGAGAGAGTGAGGCCAGCCCCGCCATGGCCGTAGTTGTGGACCACCTTCGCGTCACCAAGCTGCTCTTCTTCGACCCGGACGTACGGCCGGGTGGGGCGTAGTCCCACCCGGTGCTCGACGACCCGGGCGTTCCGCAGGCGAGGCTCGACGTCGGCACAGCGGGCGACGATCGCTGCGGCGGTCTCCGGATCGGGTTCTCGGTTCCATTCACCGGGTTGGGCGGTGCCGCCGAGAACGAGGGTTTCGCCCTGCGGATAGAAGTGCAGCAGGTCCGGTGAGGGCCCGGTGTCTTCGGAGAAGAACTCGGTGATGCCGGGGTTCTCGACCACGACGAGTTGCCCGCGGATCGGAGTCAGGTCGGGGTCGGGTACGAGGTCACGGGCGCCCATCCCGGAGCAGTTGACGATCACTGGGGCCACACCAACGGCCTCACCAAGCGAGTGAATCCGGCGGATTGCGATCTCGCCGCCGGCCGCCTCCAGCCGCCGATGCAGGTAGCCGAGGTAGACCGGCATGTCGACCAGCGGGGCGGTGTACCGCCACCCGGTGGCGAAGCCGTCCGGCAGTTCATTCGGCTCGCAGATCCGGAACCCGTCGAGCTGGCTGCCCCACTCGGGCGGTTCGACGGGCGTGCGGGACGCCTCGATCCCGGAGACGAGCCGCACCCCGGTCGCCGGGTCGGTGGCGAGGTGCCGCAGCACGTCCAGCGTCTGAGCGCTCCACACCCGTACCCGGTCGACGGGCTCGACAAGGTACGGACCCCACATCGCCCCGGCGGCATACGAGGTGGTCCGCTCGGGTGGCTCGGCTGCCCAGATCTTCACCCGCCGTCCGGCTTCGGCGAGGCAGGCGGCGGTGGTGAGGCCGGACACGCCGGCGCCGATGACCAGGGCGTCGAGATCGGTGCGGCTCATCGGTCGACCGTAGTGTCAGGCCGGTTGGCGCGCGAGCGCGTTCTCAAGGTCGGGGAGCAGGTCGGCGACACCCTGGTTCCGCTTCCGCCGCCGGAGCTCCTTGGCGAGCGTGCCCAACAGGGCGGCACTACGAGGCGATCGGACCTGCTCGAGCCGGGGCAGGGCCATCCGGGTAACCGCGCAGGCGTCGTCGAGTTTGCCGTGAGCGGTGTAGCCGAGCGCGAGCCAGGCACCTTCGTAGAGGGCACGGCGTTGGTAGGGGACGTCCGGCCGGCGGGCGTAGGCCCCGGTGCGCAGGAGTGCCTCGCCCTTGCGGAGCAGGGCCCGCCCGTCGGTTCCCCTGCCGCTGGCAACCACCTGCCGACCGGCGAGGATCATCGCGTAGCCGGCCTGGCAGTCGAGATGGTTCGGCGTCAGGTAGTACATCCACTCCGGGTCGCGGTCGGGATGCCGCTTCGCGAGCTGGTCGCGGGACTCTGCCCAGGTTCGTTCGCACTGCTCGACATGTCCGGCAGCGGCGTGGGCGTACGCGAGGCGGGACAGCACGGAGGCCTGGACGCTCGCGGCGGACCGGTCGGCCACCCGGCGGGCGGCGCTGCCGAGGCGCAGGCCGTCGTCGGCGTCGCCGAGTGAGGCGGCCTGGAAGGACAGGTCGGCCAGGATGTGCGCTTCCATGGCCCGGTATCCGGCGTCATGGGCGGCGCGTAGGCCGGTAAAGAAGTAGCGCTGGGCGAGACCCTGGTGTCCGGCGTCGAAAGCCTTCCAGCCGGCGAGTTGGGCGAGGTCGGCGAGGGCGACCAGAAGTCGGCGGGTGGTGGCGTCGGTGTGGCCGCCGTCGCGGAGTACGAGCAGAACCGCACGTACCTGGGCCCCGACGTAGCCGAGGCCGGACGCGCCACCGCGCTCGTCGTCGAGCAGTTGCAGCCGCGGCACGCTGGCTTCGATCTGGTCGACGAGGGGGTCGTCGGGTGTCGCGGTCGGGAGCGCGGCCCCGTCGGCCGGTAGGTGTACGCCGAGGTAGATGTTCACGGCCTGGGTGAGGGCGGCCCCGGAGACAGAGAGGAACATTCTCCGGTCCACCAGTCCTCCCAACAGCCAGTCCTCGGCGACCAGCATGGTGCTCGCGAGGGTCCACGGCCCGTCCATGCCGGTGCTGGCCGCCATGACCAGCGTGCCATCCGCCGTGTCGGGCTGCCCATGCCAAAGGTCCCCTGCGGTCACGATGCGGCCGAGGCGGCGGGAGATGACGTACGCGGTCAGCGCCGGCAGCGGCGGGCGGGGGATGCCGCCCGCGTCGCGCCAGTGGTAGGGCGCGGTTTCGGCGAGCGTGCCAGCCCCGAAGAGGCGGTTGATCTCCCGCGCGAGGGTGCGCGGGGTGAGGCCCGCTTCGGTCATGTGCGCGGCGAGGGTCTGGTTGGCGCGGTCGGGTGGCAATCCCATCGACTCCTCCGCAGGGGCAACCGACAGTACCGCGACAGTGCCGGATCGTGTTGACCGCTTCGGCCAACGGAATTGACGCTCTTGACGGTTCCATCCCCTGCCCGAGCGGTGCCGGTTCGCGGTCTGCTGAATGCGTCCCCGCCGGCGTACCGCCAGGAGGGCTGCGCCGGCGGGTGAATCCCCGACGGGCGAGCGGAGGACCTGATGCGTACTTCGGCGATGACCCAGACCAAACCTCCATGGGACTGGGAGTTCGACTGGCACCTCACGAACCGCTGCAACTTTTTCTGCGAGTACTGCCACCCGCAGATCCGCTACGTGCTCAACCGCAGGCACCTCGACGAGCCGACCCCTGAGCTGGTGGTCCGGCGCTTCGACGAGCTGGGCAAGGTCTGCCTGGTGCACATGTCCGGTGGCGAACCGTTCATGTTCCCTGGCTTCGTCGAGCTGTGCCGGGGTCTGGCCGGCAACCACTTCATCAGCATCAACACCAACCTCGCCTCGGACGACGTGGCGGAGTTCGCCGAGCGTGTCCCGGCCGGCCGGGTGGCGAAGATCGTCGCCGCGATCCATCAGCCGGAGCGCGAGCTACGTGGGCTGGAATTCGACGCCTACGCCCGCAACTACCTGATCCTGCGGCGCGGCGGGTTCGACGTGACCGCCCTGTACGTGCTCTACCCGCCGCTGCTCGGTCGGTTCGCCGCCGACCTGGACCGGCTGCGCGAACTGGGCGTGGACCACGTCCGGGCCAAGGTGTTCAAGGGTGTGTACGAGGGCGTCCGCTACCCGGAGGGCTACACCGACGAGCAGAAGGCCCTGGTGTTGGCGAACTCCGGCGAGTACGTCTTCAACCGGCCCTACCTCGACGGGATGCTCTCCTTCCGGGGCCAGGCATGCACCGCCGGTGTCACCTCATTCAAGGTCACCGTCACCGGTGACGTGCGTCGGTGCGCCTCTGTGCCCACCGGCTACGGAAACCTCTACGACGGCACCTTCCAGCCTGCGGACGTGAACGAGCCGTGTCCCGCCAAGCGGGTGCTGGTCCTGTCGCAGTGCCTGTCCTACCTCGTCGATCCTCCGGTCCGCCCCGAACAGGGCGTCGACCCGGACGACCTCTGACCCGAAGGGCATCCCCATGCGAATCTCGATCCGTCACGCCTGCGTCGACCCCGACGACCAGCCGTTCGACGTCGCCGAACGGAAGGGAGTCGGCCACCCGGACAGCCTCGCCGACCTGGTCGCCGACGCCTTCTCCCAGCGCTACTCGTCCTGGTGTCTGCGCGAGTTCGGTGCCATCCCCAACCACTGGGTCGACAAGGTGAACCTCGTCGGTGCCGCCGCCGACGTGCGCTTCGGTGGCTTCGACATCCTCAAGCCCGCCGACTGCTACCTCTTCGGGAAGATCACCGACCAGGTCGGTGCCACGCAGGTGCCGATCGAGGAGATTTTCCGAGCGGTCGTTCTCGAGATCCTCCCGGCCGCGCTCGGCGATCGCCGCATCCTCGAACACCTCCGCCTGCACATCAACAACACGCGCGGCACCGCCGTCGACCACGACCGGAGGTTCTACCGCCCGGACGCGGCACTGGACATCAACACCGTGCTCGCGACCGAGTCCGTCGCCAACGACACCGTCGTCTGCGTCGGCACCAGCCGGCGCAGCCTCGCCGCCGATCTCGCGATACGACTGGAACGCCGGCTCACCGCCGAAGCGTTCCGGCAGGCCGTGCCGGCTGCCGGGACCGACGTGAAGGTCATGGTGATCCGGATCGGCTCGGCGCTGGAGGTCACAGCCGCCGTACCGTTCCATCCCGAACTGGTCGGCTCCTGGCCGGCGTACCGGACCGCGCTCGCCGAGGCGCAGAGCGCCGTCTCCGCCGAACTGAAGTCGCTGCTCGACCAGGAGCCCCGAGCCCGGCATGTCACCGGCCTGTCGCTGCATCTCAACACCAAGGACGTCCCCGGTCGCGGCTACCTGGCACCGTTCGGCACCTCTCTCGGTAAGGGTGACTGTGGCGCGGTCGGGCGTGGCAACCGGTACAGCGGCGTCATCGAGCCGCTCCGCCCGGCCAGCGGTGAAGCGCCGGCCGGCAAGAACCCGGTGCATCACGCCGGCAAGATCTACACCGCGCTCGCCGCCGAGGCCGCCGAGCGGGTGCTGGCCGAAACCTCGGTGTACGCCGAGGTCACGATCGCCGCCCGCAACGGTGGCCAGCTCGACGCTCCCGCCCACGTCCTGATCTCCGTGGACCGCGAGGTCGACGCGCTCACCGTGGCCGAGGTCGAGGAGGTGGTGCGACGCGTCGTCGCCGGTGCCCCGACCTTCGTCGCCCGGTTCATCACCACCGAGCCGCTTGCCCGGTTCCGGGACGGGATGCCGCTGTGACGCGCAAGGTCCTGTCCACGGCGCACCAGCGGCACATCGCCGCCCTCCTCGACCAGCCCGCCGTCATCGACGCGGAGGGGCTACGTATCGGCTCACAGTACGTGATGTTCTTCGCCGAGGCCGACCTGATGGGCGAGCACGTCGACCGTCTCACCGAGGGTTTCTGCCGTCCCGACGTGTTGGAGGTGGGACTGGGCCTGGGTGTGTTCGCCGCGCAGCTGGCGAAGCGCGAGGTCGGCTCGTACACCGCGATCGAACCGCATCCGGGCGTGGCCCTAGCCGCTCGCATGCGGCTGGTCGAAGCCTTCGACACACCCATGCGGGTGCACGTCGACCCGTGGCAGCTCGTGAGGCTACCAACCAGTGCCTTCGACGCGATCATGTACGACACCTGGCCACCGGACGGCCACGCCGACCTGGACTTCGCCGACTTCGTCGCCAACGTCGCGATTCCCTGCCTGCGCCCCGGTGGCCGGTTCAGCTTCTTCCACAGCGGCACCGCGATCAGCCCGGCCCGCCGCGCGGTCCTCGACCGGCACTTCGCGGAGTGGACCGCCCACCCGCACACCATGCCGGTCGAGCAGACCCCACCTCACTGGACGAAACCCAGCCGCGACTTCCTGATTCCGATCGCCACGAAGGGCGGTGCCCGATGACTCCCCCGATAGCGTCGGCGGTCACCGCGCAGCAGATCGACCGATTCGCCTCGCACGGGTACCTCGTCCTGCCGAACCTGATTCCGCCCGCCACCATCCAGGACCTCCGCGTCGAGGCCGACGAGATTCTCGGTGGTCGGCTCGCCTGGATGGTGGCCTCCAGGACGCTCGACCCGCGCGTCACCTGGTGGCGCCTCGCCAGCGGCAAGCCGTACGTCCTCAAGGTCAAGCCCGTGGTCGACCTGTCCCCGACCGCCACGACGGTGGCCGACGACCATGCGCTGCGCGCTGTCGTCGCCGACCTGCTCGGTGCGCCCCCGACGCTGATGGACAACAAGATGATGTACAAGCAGACCGTCGACATCGCCGCAGGCTGGGCGGCGCTGCCGGTGCTCGGTGAGGAGGTCCGCAAGCACACCGACGCCGCCTACTACGCGGCACGCGGCTACCCACGGGTGCTCACCGTCGCCGTCTGCCTCGACCCCTGCACGGAAGATGCCGGCGCGCTGCGGGTATGGCCCGGCAGCCACCGGCGCACCATCGAGATGATCCCGACGGACAACCAGGGGCCCGTCGTACCGGACGCCGCCGCGCCCGACACGGCGGCCGTGACGCTGGTCGCCGCGCCCGCCACGGTACTGGTTTGGGACGCCGCCCTGGTCCACGCCAGCGGACCCAACACGTCCGGTCACCCACGCCGGCTGCTCGTGCTCGGGTACAGCCCCGCCCGGCCGGAACGCGGGGCACCACGATGAAGATCCTCATGCTCGGTGGCACCCGGTTCGTGGGCCGGCACATCGTGGAGGAATGCCTCCGGCGCGGAGACGACGTCACCGTGCTCTACCGAGGCCGGTCACCGTCACCCTTCGCCGGGATCAGCCGCCACGTCCTCACCGACCGGCGCGCACCAACCGCCGAAGCAGCCGCCGTCCTCGCCGAACCCTGGGACGCGGTCATCGACACCAGCGCCCGCGACGTCGACGACCTGCGCCCGGTCCTGCCCCTGCTCGGTGGCGTCGGCCGGTACCTGTTCGTCTCCAGTTGCGGGGTCTACCGCAGGACGCTCGGCCGGCACGGCCTGACCGAGCGGGCGCCCACCATCGCGGCTGACGTCTCCCACCCGGTACGCGCCTCCGCCACCCGCAAGCTCCGCTGCGAGCGGTGCCTCCGGCGTCGTCTCGACCGGACCGACGTACCGCTGCTCACCGCCCGCCTCGGCCTGGTCATCGGCCGGTACGACGACAGCGAACGCCTCGCCTACTGGCTCGAACGCGCCCTGCGCGGCGGCGACGTTCTCGTCCCGATGGACGACCGCCAGGCCATCCAACTCATCGATGCCGTCGATGTCGCCCGGTTCCTGCGCGACGCCATCGACCAGCGACGTGTCGGCGTCGTCAACGTCGCCGGTGCCCGCGCCACCGCCCGAACCCTGGTGGACACGGTCCTCACCAGCGCCGGCCGAGCCGTTGCCCCCTGTCGGGTCGGCGAGGAGTTCGCCCTCGCCCATCGCCTCCAACCGTGGACCGAGATCCCGCTGTGGCTGCCCGCCAGCAGTCCCGAACTGGCTCTCATGTCGATCGACAACAGCCGTGCCACCGACGCCGGTCTCACCCTCCGTCCCCTTGCCGACAGCATCACCGACGCACTCGGTTGGCAGGCGCTGCGGCGCAGTTGGTCACAGCGGTGGCTCGATCACGCCCGTGAGCGGGACCTGATCAAGCGGTGGAGGGGATGACGGCCATGCTGCCCTACACCCAACCCGCGCCGTACCACTCGCAGTGGGGCGAGGACCGCTGGCTCGCCGAGAACTACCACCTCCCGGCGCATGGCGTGTTCGTCGACGTCGGCGCTGGCGACGGCGTACGCGGCAGCAACAGCCTCTACTTCGAGAACCGAGGCTGGCGCGGACTCTGCGTGGACGCCGACCCTCGCAATCACCGACGCCTCCGGGACCGCTGCTGTGCCGTGGACACCTGCGCCGTGTCCGCCACCCCCGGACTCTGGCCGTTCGGCATGTACGCCTACAAGCCCTCGTGGTCCGGCCTGCAGCGGCGCGGCACCGACTACCAGGAGATCCTCGTCGCCTGCCGGCCTCTGGAAGACCTCCTCGGCCAGTGGTGCATCGACCAGATCGACCTGCTCAGCATCGACGTCGAGGGCACCGAACTCGACGTCTGGGACTCCTTCGACCACACCCGGCACCGGCCGACCGTCGTCATCGTCGAGTTCGACGACGAGCACGCCGACCGGCACCGCCACACGATCCACCGCCACCTCGGCCCGGACACCTACGAACTCGTCCACGAGACACCAGCGAACCTGATCCTGCACCGGACAGACCGACCCTGGCGACGACGCCGATGACCCACCCCGGCATGTCGATCACCCAACTGCTACCCGACGGCAAGCTGATCGTCCTCTGCGGACGCGCCGACGACGCGGAAGCCTGGCAGGACCTGCTCGGCCCGGCCCGGTGTCTCGCCATCGCCCTGGACGACGCACCATCCGATGTCCGACCCCGGACACTACGCGGCGCGTCCGACCACCTCGCGTGGCAGCACCACGCGATCGGCGGGCTCGACGGCTCCGGCTGGCTCGCCGAAGCGGCGGACGCCTTCGACCCCGACCACACCGCGACACTCGTTCTGCCCGACCCGCTCGATCCGCCGAGGGCCGGGACCCGGCGACGGTTCGGCGTCAGGCAGCCCGCGTGGCGGCTGTTCGAGGACAAGACCGTGGTCGACACGCTGTGGGACGCCGCCGGGGTGCAACGCGCACCGTCGGTCGTCGGTGACGGCACCGCTGACCTCGCCATGCTGGGTGCGATGGTGGACCAGGGCACCGGAGTCGTCTGTTCCTGCCAGCCCAGGGGTGCCGGTCCGTCCGCCGGCGGTGATGGCATCTGGTGGTGGCGCGAAGGCCCACCACCGACGACCATCCCCACCGCCGGATCCGGAACCTGGCGGGTCCGGTTGATGCCGCTCCTCGAAGGGATCCCGGTACGCCTGCACGGGTTGGCCCTCACCACCAGGAGCATCCCGTTCCCGCCCATGGAACTCGTGACGCTGCCCCGCCCCGGGCAGGGGACCTTCCTCTGCGCCGGTGCCGTTCCCCTGCTCGACGATGCCGCCGATCTCGTCACCCATACCGAGCGGATCGGGGTTGGGCTACGCGAACGCCTCGGCTACTGCGGCGGCTTCTCCGTCGACGGCATCCTCACCTCCAGCGGGTTCCAGCCCACCGACTTCAACGCTCGGCTCACGTCGGCCATGGAAGCGGCACCATCTGACCGTCGGGTCCTGCTGCACGCGGTCAACCTGCTCGCTCGGGAAGGAAACGAGCCCGACGCCGGCGCGGTCGAGCAACTCGCGGAGGAGGTCTTCTCCATCGGCACCAGCTGCACGATCTTTGGCGCGACCACGCACGTCAACGAAAGGGCCTCCCGGACGTCGTCGGTCCGCTGGGATGGTGACCGACTGGTCCCTGCCCCCAGCAGCGGGCAGACGGAAGGCTGGTCATCACCCCGTCACCGCGCGGCTGGCTGCTCACCGCGACCCTTGCCACCGCCCGGCTTCCGGGCGGTGGCTGGGTCGGGCCCCGGGCACCCGAGATCTTCCGGGTCAGCGACGAGGTCCTCGGCACCAACTTCGGACACCTCGTACCGCCATTCGACACCACGCCAGACGCCTGTCTGCCGGAAGCACGGCTCAGCCCCGAGCCAGCGGGCAGGTAGACGGGCCGTGCACGGGAGTGGTTGAGGGGACGATCGCTACATGCGGTCCGGGGTGGTGATGCCCAGCAGGTACAGGCCTCGGTGCAGGACCCGGGCGGTGAGGTCGCACAGGGCCAGCCGGCTGTCGCGTACCTCACCAGCGGCGCGCAGAACCGGGCAGTGCTCGTAGAACCCGCTGAAGGTGGCGGCGAGAGTGTGCAGGTAGCCGGCGAGCCGATGGAACTCCAGGGTCTGCTCGACGTCGGTGACGACACTGCCGAAGTTGACCAGTTCGAGGGCGAGGGCATGCTCGGCCGGGTGCCCGATCGAAATCGGTCCTGCGGTGAACTGGTCGATTCCGGCGCGGCGGAAGATGGACCGGATCCGGGCGTGGGCGTACTGCAGGTACGGGGCGGTGTTGCCGTCGAGGGAGAGCATCCGCTGCCAGTCAAAGACGTAGTCCTTGATCCGGTCGGTGGACAGGTCGGCGTACTTGACGGCACCGATGCCGACCGCGCGGGCGACGTCGGTGACGGCCGCCTCGGGCAAGTCGGGGTTCTTCTGCCGGGCCAGGTCGGCGGCCCTGGCCACGGCCTCGTCGAGCAGCCCGACGAGCTTGATCGAGCCGCCGGCCCGGCTGCGCAGCATCCTGCCGTCCGAGCCGAGAATCGAGCCGAACCCGATGTGTTCGGCCACTGCGGGCGGACTCAGCCACCCGGCCTGCCGGGCGACCGCGTACACCATCTCGAAGTGCTGACGTTGCGGCAGCCCCACCACGTAGAGCAGCCGGGTCGCGCCGAGATCCCGGGTCCGGTGCCGGATCGCCGCGAGGTCGGTGGCACCGTAGCCGTATCCGCCGTCGCGCTTGCGCACGATGATCGGCAGCGGTTGCCCGTCGCGGCCGGTGAAGCCTTCCGGGAAGACGCAGGCGGCGTCACCGCTGTCCCGCAGCAACCCGAGCCGGTCCAGTTCCTCGGTCACTGGGGCGAGCATGGCGTTGTAGTAGCTCTCGCCGTAGAAGTCCTTCTCGGTGAGCAGGACGCCAAGCTGGTCGTAGACGGTCAGAAAGTACTTCTCCGACTCGGCGACCAGCAGTCGCCACAGCCGCAGGGTCAGCTCGTCGCCGCTCTGCAGGGCGACCACCCGCCGCCGGGACCGCTCCTTGAACGCGTCGTCGGCGTCGAACTTGATCCGCGCAGCCTTGTAGAACGAGTCCAGGTCACCGACGGACAACTCGTGGGCCGCCTCCGCCTCACCCAGTTCAAGCAAGTGCTCAATGAGCATTCCGAAGGGGGTCCCCCAGTCGCCCAGGTGATTGGCCTTAACCACCCGGTGCCCGAGCCACTCCAGCAGCCGGACGGTCGCGTCACCGATGACGGTTGACCGGAGGTGCCCGACGTGCATCTCCTTGGCCACGTTCGGCGCCGAGTAGTCGACGACCACCGTTTCGGGTGCGGTGCTCAGCGGGACGCCGAGCCGGGTGTCGGCGGCCATCCTCGACAGGAGCACGCCGAGAGCCGGGTCGGCGACGGTCAAGTTGATGAAACCCGGCCCGGAGACCTCCACCGCCGAGCAGAGGTCCGCCAGCTCCACCCGGCCGAGGACCTCGGTGGCGATGTCCCGGGGCGGGCGGCCGAGCCGACGCGCCAGGGACAGGGCGGCGTCGGACTGGTAGTCGGCGTGCTGCGACCGCCGTACGACCGGGTCGACCGGACCGTCGGCCACGGCTGAGAACGCCTGCGCCAGCCGGTCGGACAGCAACTTCTCAAGATCCATGAAGTGCGCCAATCTCGCTCCGATCCGCCTCGGGGAAGGAGGCGGATCTGCCGGGAAGTGCTCGGGGAGCGGATCGATCGACGACCAGGTTGACCGGCGGATCGATCCGCCGGTCGCGAAGGGGTCAGCTCAGGCGGTCGAGTGCGGCTCGCAGGCGAGCCAGGGTTCGCTCACGTCCGAGGATCTCGATCGACTCGAACAGCGGCAGCCCGACGGTACGGCCGGTCACCGCGACCCGTACCGGTGCCTGGGCCTTGCCGAGCTTGAGCCCGCGCTCCGCGCCGATCGCCTCCAGCGTCGACTTGAGCACCTCGGCCTGCCACCCGCACGTCTCGTACGCCTCGGCCACGGCGGCCAGCAGCGCCGGGGCGTCGGCCTTCATGGACTTCGCCCACGCTGCCTCGTCGGTGACCGGCTCGTCGAGGAACAGGAAGTCGACCATCGGCACGATCTCGGAGAGCACCGCGATCCGGGTCTGCGCCAGTTCGGCGACCGCAGCGAACGCCTTGGCGTCGTACGCCTCCGCCCGCCATGGCGTGGCCTCGGCGCTCAACCAGGGCTGACACGCCTCGACGAACGCCTCCACCGACAGGGCCCGGATGTAGTCACCGTTGAAGGCCCGCAGTTTCTTCACGTCGAAGAACGCCGGAGAAGGGTTGACATCCTCCAAGCGGAACTCCGCCACGATGTCGTCCCAGGGCAGGATCTCGCGGTCACCAGACGGCGCCCACCCGAGCAGCATCAGGTAGTTCCGCATCGCCTCGGCGAGGTATCCCTCGGCGCGGAAGTCCTCCAGGGCCACCCGGTCCCGACGCTTGGACAGCTTCTGCCGCTTCTCGTTGACCAGGATCGGCGCGTGCACCCACACCGGGGGCTCGGCGCCCAGCGCCTCCCACAGCAGTTGCTGCTTCGGCGCGTTGGGCAGGTGCTCCTCAGCGCGGATCACGTGGGTGATGCCCATGACCATGTCGTCGACCACGTTCGCCAGCAGGAACACCGGCGACCCGTCGCCACGGGCGATCACGAAGTCCTCGATCAACTTGTTGTCGAAGGTAGGCTTGCCGCGAACCAGATCGACGATCACCGTCGAACCGTCGTCCGGCGTACGGAAGCGCAGCGCGCGACCTTCGCCGGCGCTCTGGGCACGGTCCCGACAGAAGCCGTCGTAGCCCTTGTGCTCGCTGCCCGTACGCGCAATGACCTGGTCCCGGGTGCAGTCGCAGTAGTAGGCGCGACCGGCGGCGAGAAGCCGGTCGATGGCCTCGCGGTGCTGCGGGGCATAGTCGGACTGGAACAGCGGACCCTCGTACTCGCTCGGGCCGATGCCGAGCCACTCCATCGCATCGAGGATGCCCTGCACCCACTCCGGGCGGTTCCGCGCCGCGTCCGTGTCCTCGATCCGCAGCACCATCGTCCCGCCCGACTGTCGGGCCAGCACCCAGTTGAACAGGACGGACCGGGCGTTGCCCACGTGGAACATGCCTGTCGGGGAGGGTGCGAAGCGGACGCGGAGATCGGAGCTGGTCACGGATAGCAGGCTACCGAACATGCTGCGGTCAGCCTCACCGATATCCGGGCTGGAGCTTCCGAGGCGAGACGGGGCACCCCCGATCTGCGCAGACCTGCTGTGAACGGGGTGCTGGAAGCGACAGCCGCGCCTACGCGGAATAGCGCGCACCCGACTGCGTAGTCGGCCTGAGCCCCGACGAGTACCCAAGCGAGTACCAAGCGTGGCGCAGCCCGGGACTTCAGACTCGGACCGGCGATGGTCTGGCCAGCCTGCCCTACACGGAGAGCAGGGCCTCATCGTTGGAGATGATGAACTCTTTCAGCTCATCCGGCTTGAGATCCACCGCAGGCAGCTTGTCGATCGCCACCCGGTCGAGCTGGTAGCCACCACGCGACGGATCAGCGAACTCCTCCCCGGTCCGGGCGTCCTCGTTCAGCTGACGTAGCCGACAGGCGAAGAAGTGCTGGACGGAAACGCCCTCACCAGCGGGGGTGGTGAACAGGAACACCTGGGCGAACCGGTCCGCCTCGGCACCGAGTTCGTCGTGCAACTCGCGGCGAAGCGCCGCCTCCAGGGAGACATCCGTCGGCTCCAGGCCGCCGCCCGGCGTTGTCCAGTACGGTGTCTGGCCGGGCTTGATCCGCTTGATCAGCACGAGTCGGTCGTCCTCATCCAGAAGAACGGCCCGCACCGACCTACGTACGATCTGACGCACGACTTGCCCCTATCCGCACGGGAACCACTGAAAGTGGGTACCTGTCGCATCGTTGGAGGCACAACGAGTTACCTGATCCAAGCCTCACCCGTCGACGCGACGCGCCAGGCAGTTGATCCATCTCTCCACCGACACGCCACCTGTCCACCCAGTACGCACCGGTCCAACGGCTCCCGAGCACCCGCCGAGCACCGAGCCACCGCCGGCGTACACGAAAAAGGCCCCGACCAGGTGTGAACCACCAGGTCAAGGCCTTGATCGTTGGTGCGCCGCCAGGGACTCGAACCCCGAACCCGCGGATTAAGAGTCCGCTGCTCTGCCAGTTGAGCTAGCGGCGCTCGTTGGCAACGGAGAGAACCCTAGCACGCCTCCCGAGCGGGGTTCCAATCCGATACCCGGCTCCACCCTTCGGGCACGCTTAACGACCAAAAGCCCCCAAATCTCTCAGGATTGCCAGCGCGGGCGGTGGCGGATAGCCGTCATGCGGCACGATGTCCGCCAGGTACGCGAGAACAGAGGTGGGAATGGGCAGGTTCGCGCGGGCCGGGGCGACGGTAGGCGCCCTGAGCCTGATGGCGTCGCTGGCACTGACCGGGTGCGGCGACGACCAGAAGAAGGCGGAGTTCGTCGACGGTGCGCCCGCCGTCGGCAGCAGCGTCGCCGCCGAGACAGGAACGGCACCGGCCGATCCGGCCACGAGCACCGGTCCGACGCTTAAGGTCAGCCCGGCGGACGGGGCCAAGGACAGGCCGGTCAGCACCGAGATCTCCGCGAAGATCCCCGAGGGCGGCAAGGTGACCGACCTCACCCTCACCGCCGCGAACGGCGACAAGGTCGAGGGCCGCTGGCGCGCCGACAACTCGTCCTGGGTGCCGAACAAGCCCCTCAAGTACGGCACCCGCTACACGGCCACCGTCAACGCCGCCGGCGCAGGCGGCGAGACCAGGCAGGGCACCAGCACGTTCACGACGATGGCCAAGCCGAAGTCGGTGATCGCCTCCGGGCTCTACCTGTTCAGCGACAAGACGTACGGCGTCGGCATGCCGGTCGTCACCGAGTTCCACCCCGGCATCCCGGAGAAGGACCGGGCCGCGGTGCAGAAGCGGATGTTCGTCCGCACCGACCCGCCGCAGCCCGGCGCGTGGCACTGGGTCTCCAACGGCACCCAGGCCTACTACCGGGCGCCGGAATACTGGAAGCCGGGGACCACGATCAGCGTACGGATCGCGCTGGCCGGCATCCCGCTCAGCAACGGCAAGTACGGCAACGTCGACCGGAGCGCCACCGCCAAGATCGGTCGAGCGTTCGAGATGAAGGTCGACAACGCCACCAAGCAGATGAGCGTCTACCAGGACGGCCAGCTCCTCCGGAAGATCCCGGTCAGCCTGGGCAAGAAGAGCACCCCCTCCTCCAGCGGCACCATGGTGGTGATGGAGAAAAAGGAGTCGACGGTCTTCGACACCCGCGACGACCCGGACCCGGCCAACCGGTACGTCACCGAGATCGACTTCGCCCAGCGGCTCACCTGGGGCGGCGAGTACATCCACGCCGCGCCCTGGTCCGAGCACGTCCAGGGGCGGCAGAACGTCTCGCACGGCTGCGTCAACGTTTCGATGGCGCAGGCGAAGTGGCTGTTCTCCCAGACCCGGGTGGGCGACCCGATCACCATCAAGGGGACCGAGCGCAAGCTCGCTCAGGGCAACGGCTGGACGGCCTGGAGCCTGAGCTGGTCCGAGTTCGTCAAGGGCAGCGCCCTGCCGGTGCCGGAGGGCGGCTCCGGGCCGGCTCTGGCCTGATAGGACCACCAGCACGAGGGCGGGCGCCGGGACTCCGGTGCCCGCCCTCGTCATGTGCGAACATCGCTCGCCAAGTGCGGCTTTTCGCCAGATTCAGTCATCATGGTTCGGGTGTTTCTCTTCACCCCCGGCAACGGGTATCCGTTTCCGTGCGTCAGTGAGAGACGATGGGCAACCGGGGCACCACGACAGTGAGGGAATCATGCGCGCAACCCAGGACCAGCTGACCCGGCGCGGTGGTCGACGCCGCGTCTTCGCGGCGGGGCTGCTCGCCGCCGTGTTGGCGCTCACCAGCGCCTGCACCGACGGCGAGGGGGGCAAGCCGTCGTCCTGGCAGGGCGGCGGCGAGAGCGCGCCCAAGGCCGCGGCGACCATCACCGAGCCCGCGGCCGACGCGAAGGACGTGCCGGCGTCCACCGGCATCACCTTCACCACGAAGGAGGCGAAGGAGGCCACGGTCGAGCTGAAGGACTCGGCCGGCGCGCCCGTCAAGGGCACGCTCGCCGCCGACGGCAGGAGTTGGCTGCCCAAGGCCGCCCTGAAGTACGGCGAGACCTACACGGCCACCGTCACGGCGACCGGGGACGACGGCAAGCCGGCGCAGGCGACCAGCACCTTCACCACGATGGCCAAGCCCGGCAAGCAGGTCCGCGTCAGCAGTTTCCTCGGCGACGACCAGGTCGTCGGCGTCGGCATGCCGCTGATCGTGAAGTTCAGCCGGGCCATCCCGGAGGACTACCGGGACGACGTCCAGCGGCGGATGACGGTGACGTCCACGCCGGCCCAGGAGGGCATCTGGCACTGGGTCAGCCCCACCGAGATCCGGTACCGGCCGAAGGAGTTCTGGAAGGCCGGCAGCACCATCTCGTACCGGGTGCAGGCCGGCGGCCTCCCCCTCGGCGACGGCTGGTACGGCCGGGCGGACCTGACGGTCGACATCAAGACCGGCCCGGCGGTGATCATGACGGTCGACAACAAGACGAAGCGGATGACCGTCACCAAGGACGGCAAGGTGATCAAGACCATCCCCGTCAGCCTCGGCAAGAAGAGCACGCCGTCGTCCAGCGGCACGATGGTGGTCATCGAGAAGCTGCGCAAGACCGTCTTCGACACCTTCGAGGAGCTGGGCCCCGAGGACGGCTACCGCACGAAGATCGACTATGCGCAGCGCCTCACCTGGGGCGGCGAGTTCATCCACGCCGCGCCCTGGTCCGAGGGCCAGCAGGGCAGCGTCAACGTCTCGCACGGCTGCGTCAACGTCTCGATGAAGAACGGCGCCTGGCTGTTCGACAACACCCGCGTCGGCGACCCGATCACCGTCAAGGGCACCGAACGCAAGCTGGCCAACGGCAACGGCTGGACCGACTGGAACATGAGCTGGGACGAGTACGTCAAGGGTAGCGCCCTCCCGTACGACCCGGACGCCGCCGCCTCGCCGGACGCCGAGAAGGCTCCCGGCGACGCGACCGAGTCACCGAACGCGGAGCCGACCGCCTGACCCGGCCCCGGGGCTCCGGCCCCGGACGGCAACGACGAAGGCCCCCTCCGAGCGGAGGGGGCCTTCGTGCTGAGGGTGACTGATGGGAATTGAACCCACGACAACCGGGACCACAACCCGGTGCTCTGCCAACTGAGCTACAGCCACCATGCGCTCCGCTCCGGCAGGACCGGGCGGCGTGCGGGACTAATAATAGCCTCACCCCCGCCGCCCACGTCCACCGGGTTCCCCGCCGCCCCGCCCTCGACGTGTCGACGGGAGATCTTGGCGGGAAGCGGCCCCTGGAGGGGCCGTTTTGCACCAGGTCTCCCCGAGCACGCCTGAGCACCGTCGCCGGGCAGCTACGGGACGGCGATCGTCGGGTCCGCCTCGGGGTCACCCTCCCGCTGCAACTGCTCCTCGAACATGACGAACGTCCGCCGCCTGATGCTCCGCACCAGGGCTGCCTCCCGGCCCGTTAGATAACGACCTTCCCGCGCCTCTACGTTGATTATTGCCTTTACGGTTTCGTACAGCGCGAAAATCGGCCCCTCACCAGACAGGTAGTGACCGCGATAGCGCTCGACGTCCTGCACAAACTCATCGACAGAACGAGTGAAAACCTCTCCACCGATCGCCGCCACACCCGGATGCCACCGTCAGGCGTTTCTACGATCTTCACCGGGGCTGAGTAGTAGATATTGTAGGACGGAAGAACAAGACCCGGAGAACCCCTCACCTGCCACGCCTCTCACCTACTCACTCGATTTGTGTCCCTGGAAGATCGTCGCCACCTCACTCTCGCCCGGCATTTCGGCGCCTGTCACAGCAAGCGCCACCTGCCGCGCTCGAGACTCGTCAACCTCTCGGTAACGATCGACGTTCCGATAATCCTCAAGGAATCGGAAAGCGAGCCCGGGATCATAGGACCACCCCTCGAGGCGATGGTTCCAGACCAACGCTCGACCCTTGAGCGGATCCACGATGAAGATCCCCGCCGGATCGCCCTCGTCTTCATCCCTATAGATCACGTAGTATGTCAACATCTTTGCGCTCCAGACGGTCGATCAGGTGCTCAGAGACAGGGAAATCGTCTGCCGTGAGGCCAAACCCGGCAACAACGTCCCGAAACGACTCACCTCGCGAACGCAGCCATTCAAGATAGTCTCGCCAGACGAAGCGGTGAGAAGAAATCCACTTGGCGAACGTGGCATCCTTTGCAGGGAACCTGACCCAGAGGCCATCCGGAACAGCGTCGGCCAACCCTGATACGCGGTTGACTCGAAGCATTTCGAGGAAGGCGGGCAGACGACGGAAACTGGGCTCGGACTCCCGACGCAACACCTCGTATGCCTGGTGAGTTCGCAGCCAGGCATCCCTGGAGAGGTTGGTGTGCAACTGCACCTCGAACACCTGGCCGGACGGGGAGTGCACGGTGCAGTTGAACCCGTAGAACCTGTTCCCAGACTGCCAGAAATTCTTGCAAGAGTCATCGTCGACGTCAAAGCCGAGGCTCGTCAACGTTGACAGGATCGCTTCCAGCGCCGGCTTGTAATACTCACCCTCGGGCATGGAGAACGAGAACCGAAGCACATCGTTGACGCCGGCAGCGAACCCGTCCACCGACCCACCGACGATGGCTGCCTGGTCTAGAAACTTGCGCTCAAGCGACTCGAAGCTCTTGATGCGAAACGCGACATCGCGTAGACCAACTAGTTCCTGAAGTCCGAGCGCCTCCGTCACCTGTCGACCCACGGTTCTAAGCGTGGCCTCGATGTGGTCCGCTTCTGCCAGCGCCTGCTCACGCAGTCCGCGTAGGACCTGCCTCTCCTGAGGGCTGGTTCGTGCGACACCGCTCGCGACAGGAGCCTGCGACGAGGAGTCTTCCCCATCTGCCCGAGGCATGCCTTCCGGCTCGATGCCCACGAAGTCTGAGCCGGGGCCTTCGAGCAGGTGCATCCGGTTGACGTACAGTTCGTCGTCCGTCGGGTCGTCGGGACCGGGCCGCCACTGCCGTGACCGGTCCTCCGGCTGCGGCCGTTGCCACTGCTCCGTCACTTCGGCGCGCTGGCTGAACTGCCCCGGCCCGACCCCGGCGAACGGCATGGGACGCCCGTCCGGCCCGAGGACCAGGGCGTCGATGCCGGTCACGTTGTGCGGGGCCGGCAGCCCGCTGTGCGTGTAGATCGGCATGTCGGACACGGTGCCGCTCTGCGGATCCAGGTAGAGCACGCCGCCGTTCTGGTTCAGCGCCACCCAGGCGTGCGACCCGCCGCCCTCGTACGTGGTGATGAGGAACGCGTAGCTGCCATGCCCTCCGGCGCGGAGCTGCCTCTCGATGCCGCCGAACCCCCGGTTGACGACGCTCCACCTGTCGTCGGCCGGAGTGCCGTCGTCGGGGTCGACGAGCTTCTGGAAGCGCCCGCCGGTGGCGTCCTCGACCCGCCCCGGGCCGCCGAGTTCGCCGCCGAGCGGCCGGCTGATGTCTCCTGCGGCGTACGCGTCGAAGGTGCGGGGCGCGGAGACCCGGGGGCGGCCGTGCATCCACGTCTCGTACAGGGACAGGGTGCAGTCCAGGCAGTTGATGCCCCGGGTCGGGTCGGCGGCCGGCCCGCCGTCGTTGGCGAGCCGGAACCAGCCGCCCCGGCGGGGGTCGGCGGTGCGCAGGACCCGCCCGCCGGCGTCGCGGGGCATCGCGCGTTCGAGGTCGGACTGGTGCAGCGCCAACGGGGGCCGCAGCCCGCCCCACTGCCCGTACCGGCGGGACCGGTCGATCGGCGGCGGGTGGCCGTCCCCGGTCAGCGCCGAGGGGCCGTCAATCTCCACCTCCCCGACGACGAGCGACGGATCGTCCGTGTTGATCGAGTAGAAGTCGAGGGGGTCGCTGACCTCGACGAACTGCGGCGTGGCCGTGCCGGCGAGCACCGCCTCGGCCAGCTCCCGCGACTCGTAGGCGGCCCGCTCGTCCGTCACCGCCATCCGGTGCCACGACGTCGCGAGGTAGCCCTGCCCGCGTTGCTTCAGGTCGAGCGCGTAGGCGGCGTACTCGCTGGCGCGCCGCTGGAAGAACTCGTAGCGGGAACGTAGCTCCCGAGAGTCGTCATGTCGCCGGTTGTCCTCGTGCAGGGCGCGCTGCTGGTGGAAGCGGGCCTGGTAGCGACGCCGGTCGTACGCTTCGCGTTCGGCCCGCTGCCGGGCCTGCCACTCGGGCGACCTGCGCGGCGGAGGGACGGGACGGTCGGCGGACCGCGACCGCGGATCCAGCGAGTGCAGCAGCGGAAAGCGGGGCGGCGGGAGCGGGAGCGGGTCGTCGGATCCGGGGCTCGCCGGCCTGGCCGTGCCCACCGTGCCCGCGCCGGTCGTCGGCGTCGTCACCGGGGGCGGCGCGACGGTGCCGCTCGCCGGGGCCGGCAGGTGGGGTGCCGTCGGGGCCCCGGGCCCGCCGACGGCGTGCGGCGCGACGCCGTCGGCGACGGGGGCGACAGGGGCGGCGACGGACGGGGGCAGCGGCCCGGCTCCCCGAGCGTCGAGCTGCGTGGGCTCGGCCGGAGCGACCGAGGACAGCGTCGGGCTGACCGCTGCGCGGGGGGCCGCCGGCCCGTCGGTCGCGCCGGACGTGGCCGGCGACTGCGGCGCCGGCTCCGTCGGCGCCTGCGCCAACGCGGTCGACCCGTGGCCGGGGTGGCCGCCGCCGTTCGGGCCGGCGGCGTGGGCGTCGACGAGTGGCGACTCGGGCGTCGCGGACGCGGCCGGCGGGTGGGGCGTGCGCAGCCCGTCGCCGGCAGCCTCGGCCGGGGCCGGGGCGACGGGGCCGGGCCCCGCCCCGTCGCGCGGGAGCGGGACGGCGGGAGGCTCCGGGCCCGCGCCGGGGGCGTCATCGGTCGGGGCCGGGGCGAACGGCGCGTCGGTCAGGGCCGGGGCGAGCGCGCCGAGGTCCGGCGGGGCGAAGGACGCCCCGGCGAGAGCGGCCATCCGGCCGTCGAGGCGGTGGTGCAGCGCCGTGTCGGTCTGCGCGGTGGTCGACCCGGTGGCCCCGGACGCGGCGGCCCGCGCCGCGTCCTCCAGCGACACCAGGCCCTGCCCGGTGGCGAGGTTGGCCGCCTGGTCGGCGATCACCTCGCCGGTCATCTCCCGGCCGAAGTGCTCGCCGGCCCGGGCCACCCGCCCGGTCGCGTGCCGCCCGAGGCCGGCCAGCGGCACCGCGGCACCGCCCGCCAGGCCGCCGAGCGCGGACATCCCCGCGTCGGTCAGGTCCAGGCCGCGCCGGCGGCCGGTCGAGTTCTGGTACGCCTGCGTGGCGAGCGTGACCCCGGACTCCTCGGCCGCCTCCTCCAGCCCACCGCGCGCCGCCTTGCGGGCGAGGCCGCGCATGCCGCCCTCGGCCACCCGCTTGGCGGCGCGCTCGCCGGCCTCCTTCAGGCCCTGCTTGAGGGTCTTGCGGGCGAGTTGGGCCAGCAGCTTCTTGAAGATCTGCTGCACGACGAAGCGGCTGGCGGCGATCGCGGCGCCGGCGGCGGGCGAGGCGGCGCCGGCGGTGAGCACGGCCGCGACCGCGAGGGAGAGCAACTCCACGACGAGGATGCCCAGCTCGATCCAGACTTCGAGCTTGGCGCCCTCGATGTCGCAACCGCACTCCTCGACGAGCCGGCCGAGGTCACCGCTGACCGCCAGCAGCACCGGCAGCGGGGCCTCGTCGCCCTCGGCCACCCGCTGCCAGGCCGCGTCGAACGCCGCCGCGACCGCCCCGACCCCGCCGTACCCGCTGCGGACCTCCCCGGCGGCGGCGACCGCGTCGGCGCGCGGACCGGCCAGGGCCTCGGCCACGGCGTACCACTGGTCGGCCAGGTCCCAGACCGCCTTCTCGTCGCCCTCCGGCCACTCCACCCCGATCACCCAGTCGAGCGCCTCGTAGACCCAGCCGGGCAGCTCCCAGGGCGCGTAGTCCAGCGGGTGCGGGATCGGGCTCGGCAGCAGGGTCACGGGGGCCTCCGAGTGGTCAGCGTCCGGCGGGTCGCTGGTCGGAGATCCGGTCGAGTCGGCCGGCGTTGTGCGCGTCGGTGCGCACGGAGTTGTCCACCGAGCGCACGACGTCCTCGCCCAGGTGCTCCAGCGCCCGCCCGAGGCCCGTCCAGGCCCGCAGCAGCGTCTCCTCGAACCCCCGGTACTGCTTTTCGAACGCCGCGCCGATGTCGTCGCGGCCCCAGGGGCGGGCGGCGCTGGCCGCCGCGAGCTGGCCCCCCACCCGGGCCCGCCGGTCGGTGACGGCCTCGCCGGCCGAGGTCAGGTCGGCCCCACCGCGCCGTGCCCGGCCCGGATCCAACCAGAGCTGCCCGTCGGTCACGTCGGTCGCTCCCCGCCCCGCATGACGGCGTCGGCCCGGCCCAGCAGGGTGTCGAAGTCACCGGTGCGGAGGAACTCCATCGCCCCGGACCCGGCCGGCAGGTAGCCCGCCACCAGCTCCTGGGTGGCGGCGACCGCGGCGGCGGTGGCGCGGTGCACCGTCAAGGTGATCTTGCGGCTCAGAGCCCCGGCGTCGCGGCCGTGGAGGGCGGCGGGGGTGAGCTCCACCGAGACGACGTCGCCCCGGGCGCCGGCCACCACGGTCACCTGCCCGTCGTCGGAGCGCGCGGTGACGCGCAGCTCCGCCAGCCGGGACCGCAGCTCGTCCAAACCGGAACGGAGCTGGCGGTATTGCCCGTGCACCTCGTCGAACCGGGCTCGCAGCGCCCGGTTGGCCTCCCGGTCCACGCTCTCGGCCAACGCCGACCTCCCCGTCACTCTCGGTACGGCAGACCATACCGGGCGCCACGGATTCCGTGGGGTCCGGTAACTTCGGGTGGGTGATCGACCGTCAGCAGGCCGAACAGCTCGCCACCGTCTGGGCGCACCGGGACTCCCAGCGACTCGGGCACGAGTGCGCCCCGCTGGTCGAGGAGTTCGACCTCGGCTACCTGATCACGTCGACGGTGACCCCGTCGGCCGCGGTCCTCCCGGGCGACCTGCCGACCACGGTGGTGGACAAGGAGACCGGCGAGGTCTCGACGTGGCCGCGCCTGCCGTTCCCCGCCGTGCGGGAGATGTACCGGCGCAGCCGGCCGGCGCAGCCCGCGCCGCGCACCGTCGACCCGGCGAGCCAGTTGCTCCGCGAGATCCTTCGCCTGCCGGCCCCCGGCACGGCCGCGCACCTGACCGTGGGCGGCCGGCTGCACCGCGCGTGGGGCGTCAAGGGCGAGGCGGTGCTGCGGCACCACCGGCTCGTCCGGGAATATCTGGACGCGCAGCCGCCCGGCCACCTGGTCCGGGGGGTGGACCGGCACGCCGAGCTGATCGTCGTGTCGGACGTCCTGCACGAACACGATTACCGGCGCGCCGCCGAGGGGCGGGCCCCGGCGACCCTCGACGAGGCACGGGTCCTCTTCGCGGGCAGCCCGTTCGAGCTGTACTGGGTGCGCGAGCCGGGTGACCCGGCGGGCGGGCCGGGCGACCGCCCCTGCGACTCGTGCCTGCGGTTCCTGGTGCACATGAACGTGCTCCCCTGGTCCGACCTGGGGTTCAGGCAGCCCCGGATGCCTGAACCGGTCCCGGTGCCCGAGCCGGGCCGCTTCCCCGACGAGGTGGCGCACGCCCTCGTCGCCGCCGGCTGGGCCCCCCACATCGGGGACGAGATCATGGCCGCCGCCGCCGTGCGGGACGTCACGGCCGTCGCCGGGGCCAACCACACCCACGTCGCGTTCCCCGCGGCGGTGGACGCCATCACCCGGTTCCCCGGCCTGATCGGGTCTCGGCGCGGCCCCGGCCAGCAGGTGTGGATCTCGCGGTTCGACGTCATGCCGCACCTGGTCGCCCACAACGCCGACACGCTCGCGGACTTCGCCGCCGTGCTCGGCGTGCGGCTGTTCCCCCTCGGCACGGAAAACCAGGAGAGCATCATCGCCGTCGACGAGCGGGGCCGGGTCTTCGCGCTGGACCAGGCCGGCGAGTGGTTCCTCGGCGACGACATCGACGCCGCCCTGACCACCCTGCTGCTCGGCCGGGCCCCGGCCCGCGTCCGCGACGACGGCACCTGGTGACGCCGCCGCCGAGCATGACGCCGGGCGAAGCTACAACTGCACCCCGGTGAGGACGAGCACCCGCGCGTCGGTGTAGTCGTCCATGGCGCTGCGCAGGCCCTCCCGCCCGACGCCGCTGCCCTTCACGCCCCCGTACGGCATCTGGTCGGCCCGGTACGACGGCACGTCCCCGACGATCACCCCGCCGACGTCGAGGGCCCGGTGGGCGGCGAAGGCGACGTCGAGGCGGTGGGTGAACACGCCGGCCTGCAACCCGTACGCGGAGTCGTTGACGGCGGCGAACGCGGCGGCGTCGCTCTCGACCCGGGCGACCACGAGCACCGGCCCGAAGACCTCCTCGGCGCACACCTTCGCGTCGGCCGGCACGCCGGAGAGCACGGTCGGCGGGTAGGTGGCCCCCTCGCGCCGCCCGCCCACCTCGATGGTCGCCCCGGCCACCGCCGCCTCGTCGACCCACGCCTCGACCCGCTGCGCGGCCTGGACCGACACCAGGGGGCCGACGTCGGTCAGCGGGTCGGCCGGGTCGCCGGTGCGCAGCGCCTCCACGGCGGCGACCAGCCTCGGCAGGAAGGCGTCGTAGAGCCATTCGTGCACGTACACCCGCTGCACGGCGATGCACGACTGCCCGGCCTGGTAGTTGGAGAAGGTGGCGATCCGCCGCGCGGCGAAGGTGAGGTCCTCGTCGGTGTTCCAGTCCTCGCAGATCACCGCCGCCGCGTTGCCGCCCAGCTCCAGGGTGACGTGCTTGTCGGGCGCGGCCCGGCGGATGGCCGCGCCGACCGGCCCGGAGCCGGTGAACGACACCACCGGCAGCCGGGGGTCGGCGACCAGCTCGGCGGCCCGCTCGTTGGGCAGCGGCAGCACCGAGAACATGCCTGCGGGCAGCTCGGTCTCGGCGAGGAGCTCGCCGAGCAGCAGCGCCGACAGCGGGGTGGCGGGGGCGGGCTTCACGACGATCGGCGCGCCGACGGCGATGGCCGGGGCGACCTTGTGCGCGACCAGGTTGAGCGGGAAGTTGAACGGCGTGATCCCCAGCACGGGCCCCTTGGGCGCCCGGCGGACCAGCGCGATCCGCCCGGTGGCGGCCGGGTCGGTGTCGAGGCGTTGCAGCTCGCCGGTGAAGCGCCGGGCCTCCTCGGCCGCCCAGCGGAACGTCGACACCGCCCGCCCCACCTCGGCCCTCGCCCACTTGACCGGCTTGCCGTTCTCGGCGGTGATCAGGTCGGCGACCTCGTCGGCCCGTTCGGCCAGCCGCCGGGAGACGTGGTCCAGGGCCGCCGCGCGGGCGTGCGCGGGCAGGGCCGCGGCCTGCGCCGCCACACCGGCCGCCGCGGCGACGGCGGCCTCGACCTGGTCGGGCGTGGCGAGCGTGGTACGCCCCACCGCCCGACCGTCGTACGGGTGGGTGACGGTCAGCTCGCCCTCGCCGTGTGCGGGGCGGCCGGCGACGAAGAAGGCTCTCGGCTCCACACCTCGGCAGGGTAGCCGACCCGCAGCCTGCGCGGGAACAGCTCCGCCGCACGGAAACAGTCGCTCAAGCCCTTGTCTGCCGCGAATTCAGTAGCGAAGATGGCAGTCAGATTCCGATAACCTCCGCTGTCCGCATCCCCGGCATCCCTCGGAGACACCTGATGAGCGACCAGCAGCAGCTGCGCAACTTCGTCAACGGCGAGTACGTCGATCCTTCCGACGGCGGGTACGCCGACCTGGTCGACCCGTGCACCGGCGAGGTCTTCGCCCAGGCACCGGTCTCCGGCGCGGCGGACGTCGACGCGGCCATGCGGGCGGCCTCCGCCGCGTTCGAGACGTGGCGGGACGCCACCCCGGGCGAGCGGCAGAAGGCGCTGCTGAAGCTCGCCGACGCCGTGGAGGCGCGGGCGGCGGAGCTGGTCGACGCCGAGGTGCGCAACACGGGCAAGCCCCGCCAGCTCACCGCCGAGGAGGAGCTGCCGCCGGCGGTCGACCAGCTCCGGTTCTTCGCCGGGGCGGCCCGGCTGCTGGAGGGCCGGTCCGCCGGGGAGTACATGGCGGGCCACACCTCGTACGTGCGGCGGGAGCCGATCGGCGTCTGCGCCCAGGTCACCCCGTGGAACTACCCGCTGATGATGGCGGTGTGGAAGATCGCCCCGGCCCTGGCCGCCGGCAACACGGTGGTACTGAAGCCGTCGGACACCACGCCGGTGTCGACGCTGCTGCTGGCCGAGATCGCCGCCGAGTTCCTCCCGCCGGGCGTGTTCAACGTGGTCTGCGGCGACCGGGACACCGGTCGTACCATCGTGTCGCACCCGACCCCGCAGCTCGTGTCGATCACGGGCTCGACCCGCGCGGGCATGGAGGTCGCTTCCGCCGCCGCGCCGGACCTCAAGCGGACCCACCTGGAGCTGGGCGGCAAGGCCCCGGTGGTGATCTTCGACGACGCGGACGTGGCGGCGGCGGCCGAGGCGATCGCCGTGGGCGGCTACTTCAACGCCGGCCAGGACTGCACGGCGGCGACGCGGGTGCTGGCCGGCCCGGGCATCCACGACGACTTCGTGGCCGCGCTCGCCGAGCAGGCCCGCAACACGCGCACCGGCGCGCCGGACGACGCCGACGTGCTCTACGGGCCGCTGAACAACGCCAACCAGCTCGCCCGGGTCAGCGGCTTCGTCGACCGGCTGCCCGACCACGCGAGCGTGCAGACCGGCGGTTCGCGGGTCGGCGAGCGCGGCTTCTTCTACTCCCCCACCGTCGTCTCCGGCGTCCGGCAGGCCGACGAGATCATCCAGCAGGAGGTGTTCGGGCCGGTCATCACCGTGCAGCGCTTCTCCGCCGAGGACGAGGCGGTGCGCTGGGCCAACGGCGTCGACTACGGCCTGTCGGCGTCGGTGTGGACGCGCGACCACGGCCGGGCGATGCGGATGACCCGCCGGCTCGACTTCGGCTGCGTCTGGGTGAACACCCACATCCCGTTCGTCTCGGAGATGCCGCACGGCGGGTTCAAGCACTCCGGGCACGGCAAGGACCTGTCGGTCTACAGCCTGGAGGACTACACCCGGATCAAGCACGTCATGCACAACATCGAGGGCTGAGCCTTGCCGTCCTCGGAGGAGCTGCACAAGCGGCGGGGCGCGGCCGTGGCCCGGGGCGTCGGCAGCGTCGTCGGCGCGTACGTGGACCGGGCGGGCGGCGGCACGATCACCGACGTCGACGGGCGAAAGTGGATCGACTTCGCCGCCGGCATCGCGGTCACCAACGTCGGCAACTCCGCACCGCGCGTCGTGGCGGCGGTGCGCGAGCAGGTCGAGCGGTTCACCCACACCTGCTTCATGGTCGCGCCGTACGAGTCGTACGTTGCGGTGTGCGAGCAGCTCAACGCGCTGACCCCGGGCGGCTTCGAGAAGCGCTCGGCGCTGTTCAACTCGGGCGCGGAGGCGGTGGAGAACGCCGTGAAGATCGCCCGGCACGCCACGGGCCGGCCGGCGGTGGTGGTGTTCGACCACGCGTACCACGGGCGGACCAACCTGACGATGGCGCTGACGGCGAAGAACATGCCGTACAAGCACCGGTTCGGGCCGTTCGCCGGCGAGGTCTACCGGGTGCCGATGTCGTACCCGCTGCGCGACGGGGGCCTGTCCGGGGCCGAGGCGGCGGCGCGGGCCATCGAGACGGTGGAGAAGCAGGTCGGGGCGGAGAACGTGGCGGCGCTGCTGATCGAGCCGATCCAGGGCGAGGGCGGTTTCGTCGTACCCGCGCAGGGGTTCCTGCCGGCGCTGCGCGAGTGGGCGACGGCGGCCGGGGTGGTCTTCGTCGCCGACGAGATCCAGACCGGGTTCTGCCGCACCGGCGACTGGTTCGCCTGCGACCACGAGGGCGTCGTGCCCGACCTGGTGACCCTGGCCAAGGGGATCGCGGGCGGCCTGCCGCTGGCGGCCGTGACGGGCCGGGCCGAGCTGATGGACGCGGTGCACGTGGGCGGCCTCGGCGGCACGTACGGCGGCAACCCGATCGCCTGCGCGGCGGCGCTCGCGGCGATCGAGACGATGCACGAGCTGGATCTCGCCGCCGCCGCCCGCCGCATCGGCGCGACGCTGGCCGACCGGCTGCGCGCGATCGCCGCCCGCGACGCGCGGATCGCCGAGGTACGCGGCCGGGGCGCGATGCTCGCCGTGGAGCTGGTGCAGCCGGGCGCCCTGGTCCCGGACCCGGCCGCCGCGGCGGCGGTGTCGGCGGCCTGCCACGCCGCCGGCCTGCTCACCCTGACCTGCGGCACGTACGGCAACGTGCTGCGCTTCCTGCCCCCGCTGGTCATCTCCGACGCGGAGCTGGCCCGGGGCCTGGACATCCTCGACGCCGCCTTCGGCTGATTCCCTATCGGGGATCGGTTGTCAAGATGCCGGCTGGCTTGACCGTGTAGGTGGGCTGGTTGGAGGATCGTTGGTGGGGAAGGTCGCCTCG